>CAZRQP010000010.1:10194-25259 GCA_964602315.1 uncultured Dehalococcoidaceae bacterium | reverse complement strand
ACGCCTGGGATATCTGGGTTTGTTTCTCTTTTTTCTTTACTTCAAGCTGGGACAGTCGTTCCAGCCTTTCCCTAATGCTGCCTACTGTTTCCTGTATCCGGCTGCGTTGGGAGCTGATTTCCTTGTAATCCGCCTCGACTGCCGCCAGTCGCTCCCGGAGTTCGGGCAGACGCGTCAATTCGGCAGCCAGTGCTTCTTTTTTCTCATTATCGGACTTAATGCTGTCGCGCAGCGACTGTATTTCTTCGCCAGCTCTTTTCAGCGCGTCCTTTTCCTGCGTAATGAGTTTCTCCGCTTCATCAAGCTTTGTTTTATCTCGTTCGTAGGGTTCCAGTTGCTTGAGCTGCTGCTGTGCCTGTTCGTGTTTTTCCGCGTCGTACTTGAGATTGCCTAAATCGGTCTCGATAGCCGCCAGGGCTGATTGTTCCGAGGCAGCGAATTCGCTTTTGGCCAGCTGCTCCTCAATGGCAGTCAGGTCGTTCTTTAGCTCCGCCAGCTTGTTACTTTCCTCCTCGATACTGCCGATTTCCCTGGTCAGGGCGCCCGTCTGGCTCTGGACCCTGGCTTTTTCCTGGTTCAGCGTTGCCTCCATTTTGGCTTTCTCTTGTATAAGGGCATCATAATCGGTTTTCTGCTTGTTTTGTTCCTGTCGGGTCTGGCTCAGGGCGTCCGTTTTCTGCTGTTTTTCCTTTGTATATTTGGTCGCGATAAGCTCCAGACCCTCTTTTGTCAGCTCTCTCTCGCAGAGCGGGCATTTTGCCTCCGTATGAGACTCTATATGTTTGGCGATGAGGTCCAGCTTTTCCGCCACCTCTCCGATTTCTTTGTCCAGTCGCGTATTTTCCGCGTTTAAGGTGCTGATTCGCGCCTGCATGTCCTGGGCGGACTGCTCTTTACGTCGGACATCGGCTTCCGCCTCCTCTATTTTAAGCAGGCGTGTCTGCGCTTGAGACAACTGGTTCTTAAGTTCCGGCAGGTTCTGGGTTTTTCTGTCGTGTTCGCGGATTCTGCTCTCGATAACGGCGTGTTCCTTAAGCAATTCATTCTTGGCCTGCTCTATTTTGCGTTCGATTTGCTCTTTTTGCCTTTCAAGGCTTACGAACTGCCTGAAATTCTGCTCCAGTTCATCGACTGTCTTTTTTACACCTGTATATTCGGCGTAGCCGGCTTCGATATCCGCTTTCCTGTCGATTATCTCCTCGTATTGTTTTAACCTGGCCTGGTGCTGTTGCTCCTGTTCTTCCCAGCGCTGGAGGTTGCGGCTGCCGGTATCAAGGCGCGCTTCAAGCTCGTCGAGCTGCGTTTTCCTAGCTTCCATGGCTTCTTTTTTCTGGCGCAGGTCGTTGAGAGAAGTCTCTTTTTCCTGGGCTGTTGCGGTTACGTCGGCGAGAGTTTTCTGGGCTTGCTCTAGTTCCGCCTCGATGGTTGGCTTCTGCGCCAGTTCGGCGTTGATTTCCGCGATGGTATTTTCCAGCTGGGCGGTATCGACTTCATACTGTTTCATAAGCTCTTTGGCGCGGTCTTCCAGCTGGTCATAGACGGCCAGACCGAGGATATTCCCCAGCACTTCCTTGCGCCTGGCGGGGGCTTGACGGGTGAACTCGTCGGCGTGACCCTGGCGTAGATAGGCGCTGTTGATAAAGGTGTCATAGTCCATGTGCAGGATATCGATTATCTTCTGCTGGGTCCGGGCGATGGTGTCGCCGGTAATAGGGCGGAAGCCGTCGCCGCTGCTTATCTGGAGCTCGAGAGAAGACTGCCCGGCCGCCTTTCTCGTCTTGGGTTTGGCGCGCTTGCGGATGATGCGATAGAGCTGGTCGCTGACGTTGAACTCGAACTCGACCTCCATCTCCGACTGCGTGGTGTGTATAAGGTCGTCGTCGCTGTTGGCGCGGGCTTTGCCCCATAACGCCCAGGTAATAGCGTCGATGATGGCTGACTTGCCGTTGCCGTTGTCGCCGGAGATGCAGGCGAGGTGGATGCCCGTGAAGTCCAGCGCCGGGACGTTATCACGGTAGCACATGAAGTTGCGCATCTTGAGCCTGACGGGAATCATCTTGACAACATTGTAGCATAGTTAGCTGGCGACCTCACATGCTATGGAGATAGTGAACCAGAAGGTGAGGTCATCTCCCCAAACGTGCTACAATATCTTTATCCAAACTAAAAAGGAGAACAATTTTGTCTAAATACAGCAAGTACGTGGTCTCGGAGCTAAAGACGCCGGATTTTTCCGCGGAAGCCGTCGCTCGCTACGCCGCTTTCGCCAACCGTATCTTGTGGATTGATAAAAACGTGGTGCCCGGTGCCTTCCAGATGAACTGCTCGTGGTATTTAAAACCTCTGGACAGGGGGGTCAAGCCCCACACGCACGATGCCGATGAAATCCTCGGGTTCTTCGGCAATGATGCATCCGACCCCTACAATCTCCACGGCGAGGTGGAAGTCTGGCTAGGCGACGAAAAACACACCATCACCCGGAGCGCGATGGTCTTCATCCCCGCTGGCATGAAGCACTGCCCCCTGATTTTAAAGCGCGTCGAACGCCCCATCTTTCATTTTTCCGTGGTCATCGAGGGCGAATATATCATGAGAGGGGTTAAGGAGAATAAAATAACCGAAACAGAATACGGAAAGTACGTGGTCACCGAGCTCAAGGAGCCGGAGGAAAGAAGGAAATTAACACCGGTCTATAATACGTACGGCAGGCGCATCCTCTGGATGGACAGAGATGTAGTCCCCAGAGCGTTTAACATGAACGCTTCCTGGTACCTGAAAGCTTCTACGACCATCGATAACAAGCCCCATACCCACGATACCGATGAGATTATCGGCTTCTGCGGCAACGACGCCAATAATCCCGGCGACCTCGGCGGCGAGATAGAAATCTGGCTGGAAGATGAGAAACAAATCATCACCAAGTCCTCCATGATTTTCATCCCCGCCGGCATGGTGCACTGTCCTTTAGTCTTGAAGCGCGTGGATAGGCCCATCTTCCACTTCACCGTCGTCCCCGCCGGTCGCTATGTAAGGGACGAGAAACCGGAATAACCGGGCAGGGCTTTTTACACTTATTTACATACGTAGCTATTATTGTTAAAATTACTGCATAGCGATTTACATTTCGCAAGCACCTGACGGAGAGCAGTTATGGCCGAGAAGTATAACCCGCAGCAGATAGAGAAGAAGTGGCAGCAAAAGTGGGACGACGACAGGCTTTATGAAGTCAGCGACGACGACCCGCGCCCCAAGTATTACGCCCTTACGATGTTCCCCTATACTTCCGGTGACCTGCACATGGGGCACTGGTACAACAACATCCCCATCGACGCCTATTCCCGCTACAAAAGGATGAATGGCTTTAACGTGCTCCACCCGATGGGCTTCGATGCCTTCGGGCTGCCCGCCGAGAACGCCGCCATCAAGCGGGGAATTCACCCCTTCAAATGGACGATGGAAGGCATCGATAAGATGCGGCAGCAGCTTAAGAGCACCGGCGCCATGTACGACTGGAGTCGTGAAATCATCACCTGCCTGCCGGAATATTACAAGTGGACGCAGTGGTTTTTCCTCAAGCTGTATGAAGCCGGGCTGGCTTACCGCGGCAAGGCGCCGGTCAACTGGTGCCCAAACTGCAAGACGGTGCTGGCTAACGAACAGGTGGTAGGGGAGGGGGTCTGCGAGCGCTGCGAGACCCCGGTCATCAAGCGCGACCTGGAGCAGTGGTTTTTCCGTATCACTAAATATGCCGATGAGCTGCTCGACTTCAGCGGTATCGACTGGCCGGAGCGCATCAAAATCATGCAGCAGAACTGGATAGGCAAGAGCCAGGGCACGGAAATATCCTTTGGACTGGACCACCCCGGCGTGGAAGAAAAGGAAATCCGCGTCTTTACCACCCGTCCGGATACTGTCTTCGGCGTCACCTTCATGGTGCTGGCGCCGGAGCACCCGCTGGTGGCTAAGCTGACCGCGCCGGGAAAAAAGAAAGAAGTCGAAGCCTATATTAACAAAACACATCGCCAGAGTGAAATCGAGCGCCTTTCCACGGAAAAGGAGAAGGACGGCGTTTTTATCGGTGCCTACTGCACAAACAAATTGAACGGGACGAAGGTGCCCATCTGGATTGCCGACTACGTGCTGTTGAGTTACGGCACCGGCGCTGTGATGGCGGTCCCTGCCCACGACGAACGCGACTTTGCCTTTGCTAAAAAGTATGATTTACCGATACCGGTGGTGATTGCGCCGTCGGAATGGGACGGTGAAGAACTGGAAGCGGCCTATACCGAACCGGGGACCATGGTGAACTCGGGGAGATTTAACGGGTTAGACAGTGTCAAGGGAATAGATGCCGTTACTAAATACCTGGAGGAAAAGGGGTGGGGCCAGAGCACTATCAGGTACAAAATCCGTGACTGGCTGATTTCCCGGCAGCGCTACTGGGGCGCGCCGATACCGATGGTCTATTGTGAAAAGTGCGGCCTGGTTCCGGTGCCGGAGCAGGACCTGCCGGTGCTGTTGCCGGAGGACGCCGAGTTCAAACCGACCGGCGAATCGCCGCTGAAGTACCACGAGCAATTCGTCAACACCACCTGCCCGAGGTGCGGAGTGGCGGCCAGGCGGGAGACGGACACAATGGATACGTTCGTTTGCTCCTCGTGGTATTACCTGCGCTACTGCAGTCCCCACGATTCAGCGGCGGGCTTCGATGACGAGAAGGTAAAGCTATGGTGCCCGGTCGATTTCTACACGGGCGGCGCGGAACATGCCGTGATGCACCTGCTATACGTGCGTTTCTTTACCAAGGCCATACGGGACATGGGACTAATCGACTTCGGCGAGCCGTTTTTAAAGCTTTTTAACCAGGGGGTTATCATCTGCGACCACCGTAAGATGAGTAAATCGAGAGGCAACGTGGTCAACCCCGACGACTATGTGGTCGAGTTGGGGGCGGACGTGGTGCGCACTTATCTCATGTTTATCGGGCCGTGGGACCAGGGTGGGGAGTGGGACGACAGCGGTATCAGCGGCATATACCGTTGGATGAACCGGATATGGAACCTGGCAATAGAGGACTACAAAGCAACCGGTAAAAGCGGTGATGACGGGCTAAAGCGCATGACCCACCAGACGATTAAGAAGGTCACCGAAGACATCGAGCGCCTGCATTTCAATACCATGGTGGCGGCGCTGATGGAGTTCACCAACTACCTGGGTAAGGTAAAGGAGGCAGGCAGCGCCTCGAAAGACACCTGGGAATTCGCCATCGAGACATTATTACTATTGTTGGCGCCAACGACGCCGCACCTGGCCGAGGAACTATGGCAGAAAAAGGGCAAGCCGTACAGTATCCACCACCAGGACTGGCCGCGCTGGGATGAAAAACTGGTGACCAGCGACGAATTTATGCTGGTGGTGCAGGTAAACGGCAAGTTGCGCGGTCGGCTGACCGCCCCGGTAACGATTACGGAAGACGAGGCTAAAAAGCTGGCCGTTCAACTCGATAAGGTAAAGCCTTTTGTGGAGGGGAAACAGGTGGTAAAGGTCATTTACGTGCCCGGTAAACTCGTAAATATCGTGGTGAAGTAGGAGATATGAAAATAGCGTTTATCGGCGGGGGGAAGATGGGGGAGGCGATTATCAAGGCGGTAATGAAGGGCAGAATTAGCTCTGCCAAGGATATATCCGTCAGCGACATCAGCGAGTCGCGCCGCCTGTATCTTAAGAAGCAATACGGTGTTGCTGTGACCTCCGATAATAAAAAAGCTGTCAGCGGCAGGGAAGTGATAGTCCTGTCGGTGAAGCCGCAAAATATCGATGAAGTCTTGTCTGATTTGAAAGGCAGCCTGAAGTCGGGCCAGCTTATATTATCAATCGCTGCCGGGGTAAAGATAAATAAAATCCAGAAAGGGACGGGACACCCTGATGTTGTGCGGGCGATGCCCAATACGCCGGCGCAGATAGGAATCGGCATGAGCGGCTGGACGGCTGCCAGGGGGGTTACGGAAAGACAAAAACTGCGGGCGAAGAAGATACTGGGGGCGATGGGGAAGGAAATATACTTTGGTAGTGAAAAGTATCTGGACATGGTCACGGCAATAAGCGGGAGCGGCCCGGCCTATGTGTATCTGTTCGCGGAGGCGCTTATAGAGGGGGCAGTAGGGCTGGGTCTTAAGAGGAAAGACGCCGAGAAGCTGGTAATACAAACGGTACTCGGGGCGGCGCAGATGATGGACAAAGCGGGAAAAGCTCCGGCGGAACTGCGCCGCGACGTTACCTCTAAAGGCGGCACAACAGAGCGCGCCATTAAAGTACTTGAAGAAAATAAGCTGGCTGGAATAGTAAGTAAAGCGGTTAAAGCGGCGTACGAGAGGGCTAAGGAGTTGGGGGAGGCAAAATCCGGCTAATCGGGAAAATTGAAGTAGATATATTTGTACTCTCGTATTATTATGAACAGAATGATTATATCAATTTATATGGGAGGTGAATATGAACTGGCTTGATATCGTCCTGATAATAGGCCTGGCGATTTCTGTCCTCGCGGGTATTCGGGCCGGGCTAATCAAGGTGGCGTTTACGCTGGTGGGCGGGATTATCGGCGTGGTACTGGCGGGGCGCTATTCTGACGGTCTGGCGGACAAATTATCATTTATCCCGGGTGACAGTGCACAGGGTATTATCTCCTTTGTTTTAATCATTGCAGCAACAATAGTGGTAGCGATGATTGCAGGAACGATAGTTAAGAAAGTAGTCCATATATTACCCTTGGTAGGGTGGGTGGACAAGCTGTGCGGAGGAATAATCGGGCTGCTGTCGGGGGCTATTATTATCGGGGCGCTGCTGGCGATGTGGCTGAAGTACGGTCCCACCGGTGCGGATGTGGTACTGGATTCCGCCCTGGCTAATTTCCTGCTGGATAAATTAGGTATTGTTCTTGGCTTGTTACCCTCTGAATATCAAATCATACACGATTTCTTTGAGCTTTGGTAGCGATAAAGGAAAATCCAGCTGCGTTAATCAAAAAACGTGCGATAATTGAAAATCGGCAATAGCGGGGCAGTAAAAGGCCCCGCTATTATATTTAAGTGAAATCCATTTTTTACTTTTTGGGGTGGTCGGGGTCGGGCTCTGCGGCATCAACCGGGCAGATTTCCGCACATTGTGGTGAGTCATTGTACCCCACACATTCTACGCATTTGTTAGGGTCGATGACGTAAATAGTCTCTCCCTCGCTGATGGCTTGCACCGGACACTCCGCTTCGCAGGCCCCGCAACTGATGCACTCGTCGTTGATTCTATAAGCCATGAATAATACCTCCTGAATTTATCCCGGGGAAATATCTAAATATCAGAGTATATATCTAATCCGTCACTTTTTGTTCAAGTCCTTTTTCTTCAGTGCCGCGACAACATTAGCGGGCACGAGACTGGAAATATCGCCGCCCAGGCTCGCTACTTCTTTAATCAGGCTGGCGCTAAGGAACTGGTATTCCTGGCTGGCCATGAAGCAGACGGTCTCCAGACCGGGTGACAGCATCTGGTTCATCATGGCCATTTCAAACTCCCATTCGAAGTCGCCGATGGCCCTCAAGCCGCGCACCAGCACCTGCGCTTTGACCTGTTTAGCAAATTCTACGGTGATATTGCTGTAGGAGATTACCTCGACCCCCTTGAGATGAGCGGTGGCTTCTTTAGCCAGCTCGACGCGCTCCGGAATCGTAAAGGTGAGTTTCTTCTCCGGCGTGGAAAATATGCCTATGATAGTCTTATCAAAGAGCTTGGATGCTCTGCTGGCGATATCGATGTGTCCGTTGGTAATGGGGTCGAAGCTTCCGGGGTAGAGCGCAACTATCAAGAGTCGGCCTCCTTATGAAAAATTGAAATACAGGTATCACCGTGCCGGTGCTGCTTAACGAGGTTCAGTGCGGCGTAATTCTGCCGCAGCGGTGAGCGGTAAGAATGTGTTACGACGAGCGTTGTTTCCGTCCCAACCAACCCGGATGATGCCAGTCGGGTAATAATATCGCCGGTAGTAGTATCAGAATAGGGCGGGTCCATCAGTATTACGTTATACTCCTTATCAAGAAAAGAGAGCGCTTTATCAACGCTGCAACAATAAACTTTAGCCCGGGAAGATAATCCCATGGTTTCCAGATTTTCCTTTATTATATCACAACACTTCCGCTGACTTTCAACAAAGTCTGCCCAGTCGGCGACGCGACTTAAAGCTTCGATACCCAGGGCGCCGCTGCCGGCAAATAAGTCCAGCACCTGCGACCAGTCTTTATTAGTGTTCTCCAGTATTGAAAAGATAGCGCCGCGCACGAGGTCCGTAACGGGACGGGTCTTTGTCCCTTTCGGGTACTTCAAGCGGCGGCCTTTTAACTTGCCCGTAATAACCCGCATATTTCGGTATTGGAAATACCAAGTAATAGGATAAACAGATAGCTATGTATTTGTCAACCTGCGACGAGTAAATCTGTTCATAGTCTGGGAAAAAAGGAGGCTGCGGGTTTATTTCACCCCGCAGCCTTTCTAAACGGAGGGCTTATCCTGCTTTAACAGGTTTAAATTATTTAAGTTTTACAGGTTATTTTTTCGCTAAGATTAAGCAAAGTGTCGCTGTTTCGGCTTTTCCTCTGCCGGGTAGGGGGTCTTGTTTTCCGTGGGCATCTTCCTGCGACTGAAGAGCGGACGGCGCAGGAACGAGGGCATATCCAGTTCTTCCTCGGTCTTCATGTTTTTGAGTATCTTGGTAAGCTCTTCCTCTTCGGCATTGACTTTACCCATCCCCATCTTGGCTTGGAAACCGGTAGCGATAAGGGTAATCCTGATTTCCTGGTCCATCGACGGGTCGTTGGCCACGCCGAAGATGATAATGGCATCCGGGTCAACGGCGGCTTTGATAACATCAGCGGCCTGGTTGACCTCGAATAGAGTCAGGCTGCTGCCGCCGACAACGTTGAACAGAACGCCCTTGGAACCCTGTATCGATACCTCGAGGAGTGGGCTGGCCAGGGCTTCCTTGGCGGCGTCAATAGCGCGGTTCTGGCCGGTGCCTTTACCGATTGACATCCAGGCAGGGCCGGCGTCTTTCATAATGGCTTTAACGTCGGCAAAGTCGAGGTTAATCATGCCGGGTGTGGTAATAACCTCGGCAATCGCCTGCACGCCGTGCCGCAGGACGTCATCGGCGAGCTTGAAGGCGCTGTCCACGCCCGTCTTCTGGTCGCAGAGGGTCAGCAGGCGGTCGTTGGGGATAATAATGAGGGTGTCGACCTTATCGACGAGATTTTGAATCCCCTCCTCCGCGACCTCCGAGCGATTAGCGCCCTCGAAAGCGAATGGTTTGGTGACCACGGCAATGGTCAGCGCGCCGCTGGCCTTGGCTGTTTCCGATATAACCGGAATGGAGCCGGTGCCGGTGCCGCCGCCCATGCCGGCGGTAATGAAGACCATGTCAGCTCCGGCGATGATTTCCTTTAGTTCATCGCGGTTTTCTTCAGCCGCCTTGGCACCGATATGGTGGTCGCCGCCGGCGCCAAGCCCTTTGGTAAGCTTGGGTCCGAGCTGGACGCACATCGGCGCTTCGCAGATGGCCAGGGCCTGGGCATCTGTATTCATGGCAATGAATTCAACGCCCTGGATATTTTCCCTGACCATTCGGGTAACGGCATTGCTGCCGCCGCCACCCAGACCAATTACTTTAATCTTAGCGGGATTAGCAACGAAACTTGTTCTTGCCATCTCCTCCTCCTTTTTTGTGTAAAATGACTTTTTTAGCGGAACAGTTTTCTAAACTGCGATGCTAACTTAAATATCCTTCCGGCGAACCCGCCGGCTTTCCATTGTTTTTTACCCTGGTGCTTGTTGCCCCACATAAGTAGACCGACGCTGGTGGCATAAGCCGGGTCCTGAAGCATATCCCCGATGCCGTACATATTGCCGGGAATCCCGACTCGTACCGGCATGTCAAGGATTTCTCTTCCCAGCGTGTCCATTCCGGCGAGATTGGAGCTGCCGCCGGTGAGTACCAGCCCGGAAGGAGCGAGTTCTTCATAGCTCGAGCTAGGCATTTCAAGGACAATCAGCTTCATGATTTCTTCGACTCTAGCGCGGATGATTTCGCACAGGTCCTGGTAAGAAACGCCGTGGCCGTCTTTAGAGATGGCCGGCGCCGTGTCTTCCTGTCCATCATAAACCGGCATCACGCTGCCGTACTTTTTCTTCATTTCCTCGGCGATTTCAAACGGCAGACCCAGACCGATAGCGACATCACGCGTTAGCTGGTAGCCGGCCACCGGCAGAATCGAGGTGTGCCAGATGCTGCCCTCGCGGAAAATAGCCACGTCCGTAGTGCCTCCCCCGATATCCGCCATGATAACGCCTACCTGCCTCTCGTCTTCAGAGAGAACGGCTTCACTGCTGGCCAGGGGTTCCAGAACGAGGTCCTCGATATCTATACCCAGGCTGCGGATACACTTAACGAGATTCTGGACGGAGGTTACCGCCGCAGTGATAACGTGAGTTTCGACGTCGAGGCGGAAGCCGTGCATGCCGACCGGGTTCTTAATGCCGGCCTGGCCGTCAACCGCATAGTGGCGGGGAATGATATGAAGCAGCTTTCTATCGGCGGGAGTCTTGATGCTCTGGGCAGTGGTAAGGACGCGCTTCAGGTCGTCGGGGCGCACGACTCGGTCGTTACGCGTGATGGCAACTACACCGTGGTTATTATTGGAAGAAACGTGCCGGCCGGTAACCCCGACATAGGCCGACTCCACCCGGTAGTTGCTGGTCTGCTCCGCTTTTCTCACCGAATCGCGAATCGACTCCTTGGCCTCATTGATATTTACCACCAGCCCCTTGTGAAGGCCTTTGGACGGCGAGATGCCGACACCGACAATACGGGGAGCGGCATCGGAAACATCCGCCAAAATAGTGCAAATTTTGGTTGTGCCAACATCAATCGAAGCTAAAATATTACGTTTTTTCATTTGCCCTCCTTAGTAACTGGATTGAATTAAGTTCTGCTGTTACCCAGTTATTACATATTAAGGACCTCCTTTCGGAATCTCTTTATAACTCATCAGGCGGCAAAAAAGACCGTCCTAACTTTCTGCAGCAGGACCGGCTTACGCCAGCCTCTGGTCTTGATGATTGTGGAAAATGCGGGCTCGTCAATAACTTCGCAGCAGTCCTCTTGTTCGGTAATGCGTTCTGCCGCTCTTAACCTGGCGCTGCGGCTGCGCGGATTGCTTTTAATCTCGGTTGCCAATGGGGTAATTACCTTTTTATTAATAAGTCTTAAACTGGCCGTATGGCCGCAGATGCAGGTAGGGGTATGGGGGGGGCATATGCAGTCCCTGGATTCCGTCCGCATAAACTGCTTGACAATCCGGTCTTCCAGGGAGTGGTAGCTTATGACTACCAGCCGACCTTCATAGCCCAGCAAGTCGACAGCCTGCCTCAAGGCCGATTCCAGATTTTCAAGTTCACGATTAACAGCGATGCGCAGTGCCTGGAAGGTCCTGGTGGCGGGGTGAATCCTGCCCCGTCTCCCGATAGTCTTTTCTATCAGTGAGGCCAGCTGGCGCGTGGTTTTCAAGGGGCGTTCGCCGACGATATGTCGGGCGATGCGACTGCTGTGGCTTTCCTCGCCGTAGGTCCGTATAATACTGGCGAGTTTGGCTTCCGAGGCCGTATTCACGATATCAGCGGCGCTTACCTTCTGGTCGGGACTGAAGCGCATGTCCAGCGGGGCGTCCTGCTGGAAGCTGAACCCGCGGCCGGCATTATTCAACTGTAATGATGAGAGTCCCAGGTCGAAGAGAATGCCGTGCACGGGAAAGAAATCATACTTAAGGCAGATTGCCTGCAGGTCGGCGAAGTTGCCGTTTACCAGCAGGGCGGAGTCTTTATAATTCTGAAGCCGCTTCCTGGCGGCTTCAAGGGCTTTGGGGTCGGCATCTATACCGAGCAATTGACCGCCAGGGGAACTCTTATCGAGGATGGCGGCCGCGTGGCCCGCTCCGCCCAGCGTACAATCAATATACCGGCCGCCCGGCTGGACGGCCAGCGCTTCGATTGCCTCCGGCAGTAATACCGGAGTATGGCTGGGAGCCGACTTGTTATTCATTTTCTTTAGTCGTTATTTTCCAGGCTTTCAATAATCTGCCATGCCTGTTCATGGCTGGAGGCCTTCTCTTCCTCCCAGAGCACCTTGTTCCAGATTTCGAAATAGGTGTTTGAACCCGCTACGACGACGTCCTCGGCAATCTGCGCGTGCTCGCGGAGGGGGGCCGGGATAGCGATACGGCCCTGCGAGTCGGTTCTGGTGCTGAAGGCGGTCGCGAACAGGGCGCGACTTAGCTTGCGCATCTTGCTGCGGGAAAGCGGGCTGTTGGTGAGGCTGGTGGACAGCTTTTTCCACTCCGGCACCGTGTAGATGGTGATACAAGCTTCGGCACCGGGTGTTAGGATAACGCCGTCTTTTAAATAGTTGCGGAATTTGGGAGGAATGGGCACCCGACCTTTTTCGTCTACCTTATAGTCAAATTCTCCGTAAAACATTTTCTCCTACTTATTACCCTAAATCCCCACTATTCACCACAATTTCCCATTTTATAACACATGTACTACTATTTGTCAAGTATTTTAATCGGAATATTTAGAATAATTGGTAATTGTGATGTATCTGTGATGAGTTGCTTGCGTATTAGATGTTTAAATGTAGCGCGTATTTTAAGTGGAGGTGGGGAAAAATGGGGGAAATCTGACGGCGGAAGAATGAAGGCAGATGCGCTGCCGCTACGGCATTTCCACCGTAAGCCTTATGTATGGTAAAATATAATTTGTTTTGTGAGTTCAGCGATGTTAAAAATAGGCGTACTTACCATCAGTGATAAAGGCTCGAAAGGGCAGCGCGAGGATAAAAGCGGTCAGGTTATCCGTGACAGCGCACCGGCGATGAACGGCAGAGTAGTGAAATATGAAGTCGTGCCGGATGATAAGGAGACCATCGCCGCCAGGCTGCGCGACTGGGCGGACGGTGGTGAGACAGACGTTATCCTGACCACCGGCGGGACCGGACTGGCTGGGAGGGATGTTACGCCCGAAGCCACGCTGTCGATTATCGACCGTGAGGTACCCGGTATCGCCGAGGCGATGCGGGTAAAATCGCTGGAGAAAACGCCGACAGCGATGTTGAGTCGTGCGATGGCCGGTCAGCGCGGCAAGTGCCTTATTGTCAATTTGCCGGGTAGCCCCAGAGCGGTGAAGGAGTGTCTTGAAGTCATTATGCCGGTGCTGCCGCACGCGGTGGATATAATCAAGGGAAAGGTAACGGAGCATTCATTGCAGGATGCCGGAATAAATTAGAAAAAATGCGCATTGATATTCTGACCATATTCCCGCAGATGTTCGAGGTGCCGTTCGGCACCGGAATTTTTAAGCGGGCTATCGACAGCGGGCTGGTAAGTATCAACCCGGTGAATATACGCGACTATACCCACGATAAGCACCATACCACCGACGACTCTCCCTATGGGGGAGGCGCCGGCATGGTCATGAAGCCGGAGCCCATCTTCGAGGCGGTGGAAGATATTAGAGAAGGACTGGATGATAAAGAAACGGATTTACCGATAGTGCTGCTCTCGCCGCAGGGCAGACTTTTTTCGCATGAAGTTGCCCGGGAGCTGGCGCAGCATCCCCGCATCGTCCTGATATGCGGCCATTATGAAGGCGTCGATGAGCGGGTCGCCGAGCACCTGGCTACGGATGTCATCAGCATCGGCGACTATGTTCTGACCGGCGGGGAGTTGCCGGCGATGGTGGTGGCGGATTCCGTACTGCGGCTCGTGCCGGGGGTGCTGGGCTCGGAAGAATCACCTCTGGAGGACTCTCACGCCGATGGGCTTTTGGAGTACCCGCAGTACACAAGACCGGCGGACTTCCGCGACTGGAAGGTGCCGGAGATACTGCTTTCAGGCAATCACGCCCGCATCGCCAAGTGGCGGCGGGAACAGATTATCAAGAGAACATTAGAAAAGCGACCGGAACTGCTGGATAAAGCGGAACTGGGACAGGAAGATAAAAAACTGGTAAAACGCATGATGCATACCGATAATAATATAGATAGGGAGTCTTAATATGGATGTCTCATCACTCGTTGAAACTAAAAAGAAAGCCAAAATGCCCGCTATCTCCCCCGGCGACACGGTACGTGTCCATACCCGGATAGTCGAGGGCGATAAGGAAAGAATCCAGGTCTTTCAAGGCGTGGTTATTAAAATCAGGCACGGGGGCAACGGCGCCGCATATACGGTACGGCATATCGCTTACGGCGTCGGCGTGGAACGGACCTTCCCGATGAACTCGCCGCTGGTGGAAAAGGTGGAAGTTGTACGTCACGGCAAAGTGCGCCGGTCCCGCCTTTACTATCTGCGTAAGCTTAGCGGCAAGGAAGCCCGCCGCAAGATAAAACACGTTGAGAAAGCGGCCATGCAGGTAGGCGAGGAGCTGCTTCAGGAGCAGCCTGAAGCAGAAATAGAGCCTATTATGGATGAAGAGGCGGTAGCGGCAGCAGAAGCTGCGGAGATAGAAAAAGAAGCTGAAGAAAAAGCGGCGGAACCGGTAGCGACTGAAAAGGCTCCAGAGAAAGCTAAGGAAGAGAAGCAGGAAGCGGTTGCTGAAAAGCCGGTAGCAGAAGCGCCGGCAGCGGAAGAAGCGGCGCCTGTAGCGGAAAAGGGTGCAGTCGCTGAAAAGCCTGCCGAGGAAACGCCTGTAGCGGAAAAGGAAGCAGTTGCTGAAGAACCGGCAGCAGAGGTGCCCGTAGCGGAAGAAGAAGCAGTAGCTGAAAAGCCTGTAGAAGAGGCTCCGGCAGCAGAAAAAGAAGAACCGGCGGAAAAGCCTGCTGAAGAACCCGACGCACCGGCTGAAGACAAAAAAGAAGAAAATCCTCAATCTTAATTTATAGATAACACTTTATTAACCGGTATAATCTGCACATCCTCTGGAGGCTGGGATGAAATACGCCGAGGTAAGCGTTAATTCGCCGGTAGCCCAGC
>CAZRQP010000010.1:2697-10094 GCA_964602315.1 uncultured Dehalococcoidaceae bacterium | reverse complement strand
CTGGAGGCTGGGATGAAATACGCCGAGGTAAGCGTTAATTCGCCGGTAGCCCAGCGCCGGACTTTCAGTTATGCTATTCCCACCGGACTTGATATACGCCCAGGTCAGGCGGTGCTGGTGCCTTTCGGGGAAAAAGTCCTGCAGGGGGTCGTCCTTGAGATTAATCCCGTTCCCGCCGTCGAGGACACCCGCGAAATCCTCGATGTACTTGAGCCGCAGCCGATTTTATCCCCAAATCAGATACAGCTGGCCCGCTGGATAAGCGATTACTACCTGGCGCCGCTTTTCAGCGCGGTAGCCCTGATGTTGCCCCCGGCCTTCGAGCGCAAGGGCCTTGCCTTCATCAGTCCGGCAGCTCCGGATATCGATATCGACTCGCTTGATGATGAACTTAAAAAAGTTATGACGCTTGCTGTGGGGAAGGGCAGGGTGGAGCTTAAGCAGGTGGAGAAGGCGCTGGGCAAGAAAAAGGCCGCGGCCGTCGTCCTGCAAATGGTCAGGCAGGGGCTCATTAAAAGGAGCTACGAGCTGGCGCAGGTACGGATAAAACCCAAGACCGAATTATACATCGGTGTGAAGGACGAGACCGCAGATGATTCAAAATTATCGCCGAAACAGGCCGTACTTTATAATTTTTTAAAGGGAAAAACGGGTCCTGTTCCATGGTCGGCAGCCAGGCAGGAGACCGGATGCAGCAAATCCATAGCTAATGCCCTGGAACAACGCGGGCTGGTCAAGTTTGAAAAAGTAGAAGTGAGGCGCCAGCCGGTATCTTACGAAAATATCACCCCGTCCACTCCCCTTAAGCTTGCCGCCGACCAGCAGACTGCCTTTAATGCTATAAAGTCGGAGTTGGTGGGTGGGGAGGACATGTCAGCGCGGGTCTTCCTGCTCCACGGCGTCACCGGCAGCGGCAAGACCGAGATTTATCTGCAGTCGCTAGCCGAGGCCCTGAAAAAGGGTAAAAAAGGCATCGTCCTGGTGCCGGAAATTTCCCTGACGCCGCAGACCATCGAGCGGTTCGCGTCGCGTTTCCCGGGGCGGGTAGGCGTGCTGCACAGTCGGCTTTCCACGGGCGAGCAGTTCGACGAATGGCGGCGTATCAAGAACGGGGAATGCGACGTAGTTATCGGGTCGCGCAGCGCGTTATTCGCTCCCCAGCCCGACCTGGGCCTGATAATCATCGATGAAGAGCATGAATGGACCTACAAGCAGGACAATGTTCCCCATTATCACGCCCGCGACGCGGCCATTAAGCTGGCGGAGTTGACAGATGCGGTGGTAGTTCTCGGCAGCGCCACGCCGGATGTGGAAACGTATTATAAGGCAGAAAACGGAGAATACAAATTACTAGAGCTGCCGCAGCGGGTCGTCCCCAGCGTGGGCGTGGCCATGCCGCAGGTGGAAGTGGTGGACATGAGGGAAGAGCTGAAGGCAGGCAACCGTAATATCTTCAGTCGGTCGCTGTCGGAGTCCGTCAACCGGGCGGTTACCGCCGATGAGCAAGTGATTCTTTTCTTAAACCGGAGGGGAGGTTCGTATTATATCCAGTGCCGGCGTTGCGGGTTCGTCCTGCGCTGCCGTCGCTGCGACGTGCCGCTGGCGCACCATATCAGCGAGAATGTCCTCACCTGCCACCAGTGCAACTACCGGACGCCGGTGCCGGAGGCGTGTCCCAACTGTGGCAACCGACAGCTTAAGTTCCTGGGGGCCGGCACGCAAAAGCTGGAGCAGGAGGTAAAATACACCTTTCCGCGGGCGCGTCAGCTACGCTGGGACAGCGATTCAGCAACCGGCAGGACATCCAACGAGGATATTTTGCGTAAGTTCCGAAGAAAACAGGCTGAGATTCTCATCGGCACGCAGATGGTGGCTAAGGGATTGGACATTCCCTCGGTGACGCTGGTGGGAGTGGTTAACGCCGATACCAGCCTCAATCTGCCGGACTTTCGCGCCGGCGAGCGGACATTTCAGCTTTTAAGCCAGGTTGCAGGCCGGGCGGGCAGGGGAGAGGCGGGAGGAAAGGTTATCGTACAGACCTTTTCGCCGCAGCATTACGCTATCAAGGCCGCGGCGAAGCATGACTACGCCTCTTTTTACCAGCAGGAGATTGAATACCGGAAACAGCTCCATAATCCGCCCTTTACGCAGCTGGCGCGGTTGAGTTTTGTGCACACTAATGACGCCGTCTGCCAGCGCAAGACCGAGGAAATGAAACGGACGCTTATTGAAGAAACTCGGACCGGGGGAATCGGGGGGATAAGCATTATCGGGCCGGCGCCGGCCTTTATACACCGACTGCGGGGCAGGTATCGCTGGCAGCTGATACTGCGCGGGCAGAACCTTACGGCGCTGCTGTCTCAAGTTACTTTCGGGCAGGGCTGGGCGGTAGACATTGACCCGGTAAGTCTTATTCAGTAAAATGAAATCAAGATATACTATATTTATAATATAAGGAAGAGATATGGCTGTTTTACCAATAAGGACGTTGCCCGACCCCGTACTGCGGCAGAAGACCAAAAAGGTCAGCAGTATCGATAAGTCTGTTAAAAAACTGATTGCCGATATGAGGGAAACGATGCACGCCGAACCCGGTCGGGTAGGGCTGGCTGCGCCGCAGGTGGGGGTATCTTTACGTGTTACTGTTATCGGTCTGCCTGAAGAAGAGGATATTATCCTGATAAACGGAGAAATCGTCAGGCGGAAGGGAAAGCGGCTGGTCAACGAGGGCTGCTTGAGTGTCCCGGGCTACGTCGGCGAGCTATACCGGGCGGAGACGGTGACGGCTAAAGGGCAGGATATCAAGGGGAAAGAAATCCGTATTAAGGGGGAAGGACTGCTGGCCCAGGCACTGGAACATGAAATCGACCATCTTAACGGTTTTCTTTATATCGACCATCTTGAAAGCCCGGATTCGCTTCGTAAAATCCAGTCCGATGATGTAACCATTTGACGCCGGGGCAGCATTAAGTTCGGGAAACAAGGCTTTGTCAAACGCTAGGCTGTTTGTGTGTTGTAAACAGCGGCGGATGGTTCGGCCAGACTTTCTGGTGAGTGGTCCGGTTGAAAATAAAAGAGATCATCGAGCCTGCGTTCGGGGAAAGCCATTTTAGCACCGACGATGAATTTCTCGTTAATGCCGCGTTTCCCCTCGCGCACACGGTAAACCTGGCTGACAGATATGCCCATCGCCCTGGCGAGGTCGGAGAGGTTCTGGTATCTGCCATCGGCCATTTCAAAGATCCTTGTCTTGATTATCATAGGCATTTTCCCTAATGCAAGTGCCAATTGGCAATATTATAGGTATAAGTAGTACATTTGTCAAGACTGCCCGGGCAGTCTTCTTGGGAAAGTCTATCTTAATAAAAATCAGGTGTGTTTATCTTGAAGATATTTGTGCTACAATACTATAATTGGTTTTTAGAGAAATATGCCTGATATTTGGAATCCCAAACCCGGTGACAGAGTCTTTAGGCCCCGTAGGATAAAGAGATTTCATCTTAGAAGGGTGTTGGGTGTAGCTGCGGTTTTCAGCGCTGGTTACGGTAACGTCGGCTCGTCGATATATTACGCGCTGGGGATAGTAGCTCTGGTGGCGGGAGGCGCTACACCTGTAGCCCTGGGAATAGCCGGAATTCTCTTTATTTTCACCGCACTGACGTATGCCGAAGGTACATCCGCGATTCCCGAGGCGGGGGGGTCGGCCAGTTTTGCCCGTCATGCCTTCGGGGACACGGCCGGATTTATCGCCGGCTGGGCCTTGATGTTAAGCTATATCGTCACAATCTCCATTTCCGCCTTTACCATACCCCCTTACCTCGGCTTTTTCTGGGAGCCTTTCAAATCTTCAGCGGTTGTCGGCACGTTTACGTCCATCGGCATTGTGTTTTTCCTCATGCTTATCAATGTAATCGGCGTCAAAGAGACCTCGTTTCTGAATATCGGCGCAACTTTGATAGACATACTTACCCAGATTACACTTGTCATTATTGGTTTCATCACGCTGTTCAATCCGTCATTAGTATTCCAGCGGATTATCGATAACTGGCCGTCGGCGGAGAACCTGATATTCGGCATCGCCCTCGCCACCATTGCTTATACCGGCATCGAAACAATGTCGCAGATGGCGGAGGAGACCAAGAAGCCGGAAAGGAGCGTGCCCAGAGCCTTAATCATGATGATTGTCGCCGTCCTGGTAATTTTTGCGGGTATTTCCCTGGTATCGCTTTCCGCCATGCCGGTGGGGGAGCTGGCTACGGAGTGGTCCCGCGACCCCGTGGCGGGCATAGCTTTCTATATTCCGATAGATTTGATTAAGGTGGTGCTGAAACCCCTGATTGCCGTGCTGGCGGGGACAATCCTGCTGATAGCGACCAATGCCGGACTCATCGGCATATCCCGGCTGGCATTTTCCCAGGGCGCTCACGGCCTGGTGCCGGCGGCGTTCAGCCGGGTGCACCATCGGTTCAAGACGCCTTATGTTGCGATTATCGTGTTCAGCCTGATTGCCATCGTCCTGTTGATACCGGGGTTTTTCGAGTCCGATGTCTTTTCCAACATGGGCGCTTTATACGCCATCGGTTCACTGCTGGCATTCATGCTTGCCCACGCTGCAATTATTGGTCTAAGAATTAAGCAGCCGGACCTGCCGCGTCCCTTCCGGCTTAAGGGGAACATAAGAATAGCGGGGTACGATATTCCCATCACTCCTGTAATCGGACTACTCGCCATAGTAGCGATATGGGTAATTATTATCATGCTGGAGCCGTATAGTCGCTGGATAGGCCTGGGATGGATGGTACTTGGTCTTATTATTTATGGTGTGATGAGGTTGAGAAAACGCAGGAAATCACAGGAGTGGGAAATAAAGACGTAATACATTATTCTAGGTATTGTAGTTTTTTAACAATAGGGTTATAATTGCCACTGTCTAATTAATTAGTGAGGTAAAGGTTAGTCGTGTTTAAGAAGATTCTGGTGCCCGTGTCCGGGACCGAGGCCGATGCAGAGACAGTCAAGTTGGCCTGTCGCCTCGCCAAGAAAGATAAGGGACAGGTATGGGCGGTATCGGTGGTGACTATCAAGCGTGCCCTGCCTCTGGACGCGGAAATAGACTCGGAAATAAAGAAGGCCGAGGAAATACTGGATAAAGCCGACACCATGGCTGGGGAAGAGGACTACGAGATCGAGACCGATGTCCTGCAGGCGAGAGAGGTAGGGCCGGCAATCGTGGACGAGGCGGTGGAGAGGGGTGTCAGCCTGATTCTCATGGGCATTGCCTACAAGCAGCGTTTCGGTCAGTTCAGCCTGGGCAACGTCGTGCCTTACGTGTTGAAAAATTCACCCTGCCCGGTTATACTTTACCAGCAGTAGAGTCCAATAATAAAATTCAGGTTGTAAAATATGAAAATAGTAATTATGGGGTGCGGGCGCGTGGGGGCAAGACTGGCATCCCTGCTGGATGAAGACAGCCACGAAGTGACCGTACTGGACAACGATACGTACAGTTTCAGGCGGCTGCCGCCTTCCTTCAGCGGCACTGCCCTCTATGGCAACGGCACCGACGAAGAAGCTTTGAAAAAGGCCGGCATAGAAGATGCGGACGTCTTTGTGGCTTTAACGCAGGGCGATAACCGCAATGTCATGTCATGCCAGATTGCCAAGCATGTTTTCAAGGTGCCCAGGGTGGTCTGCCGCATCTACGACCCCCTGCGCGAGGAGATGTACAACGCGCTCGGGTTGGAGACGTTGAGCCCGACGAAGGTGTTCGCCCAGATGCTAAGAGAGAAGATTAAGGGTGAGGGATAAACATGTATATAATTATCATAGGTGGAGGCAGGGTAGGCTATTACCTGCTTAAAGCTTTATTAAAAGAGGAACATGAGGTCCTCGTTATCGAAAAGGATGCCCGTGTCTGTAAAACAATCACCGACGAACTGGGCAGCGTTTGCACTCGCGGTGACGGCTGCGAAGCGGCTACCCTGGCCGAAGTGGGCACCGGCCGCGCCGATATGCTGGTGGCTGTAACCGGTGACGATGAAGACAATCTGGTCGCCTGCCAGGTTGCCAAGCACAAGCATAACGTACCCCGCACTATCGCCCGCATACGCAATCCTCAAAATGCCCCGTTCTTTAAAAAGGTGGGCGTGGACGTAACGGTTAATACCACCGACATTATCATTGAGGCAATCGAGCATGAAGTACCCACCCATCCCGTGACCCAGCTTTTAACCCTTGAGGAACAGGGCTTGATAATTGTTGACGTTAAAATAACCGAAGAATCTACTACGGCAGGTAAAATGGTCAAAGACCTTTCTTTACCAAAGGAAAGCAAGCTGGCGTTGATAATCCCCCACGAAGGCGACACTCATGTCCCCGCGGCGCAAACGACCCTGCAGGTCGGCGACCAGATAATCGCCATCACCCCTTCTCAATATAAAGAAGAACTGGAAAAAGCCTTGAGCGGCGTGTAAGCCGCTCTTTTTCTTTATACCTGTCTCCTGTCGATGCTTGTTAGTATCCCGCCTCTTTGCCTGTAATTAAACCACGGTTATTAAGTCGAGAGGAATTCGCCAAATGGTGAATCTTAAATATCCCGGTTAATACGGCGTGGTTTTTTTATGAAGGCAGTCAAGTCTATCAATGGCTGGATAGTTGCCGTCCTGTTGCTGGTGATAATTATTGTTGCCGGCGTCGTCGTTATCATCCAGAAAGCCGGTCACGGGCAGGCTATCGATATCACCACGTCAATAGAGCAGGAAATAATCGGGAGGATATTCATCGACGGGGAAGTGAATAATCCCGGCTACTACCCGATATTCCCCGGTGATAGCATAGACGATATTATCGCGGCGGCGGGGGGACTTAAGGAAGGGGCCGGCCTGGATAGTGTAGAGCTCATTGTCTGTGGTGAGACCAGCGAGGATATTTCGCAGAAAATCGATATCAACCGGGCGGAAGTCTGGCTCCTGCAGGCCCTGCCGGGGGTGGGGGAGGTAAAGGCGCAGGCGATTATCGAGTACCGGCAGCAGCACGGACTTTTCCGCGACATTAACGAGCTGAAGAATGTGCCGGGCTTCGGCGATATCAGCTTTGAGAATATCAAGGATTTCATTTCCGTAAACGATTGATTTAATGGTAGGGGCTTGTGTTACTGATATATCTTAGCGCGGTGTGGGTGGTAGGGATTTACGTCGGTTCTCTGCTGGAACTGCCGCCGCTGTTCTGCTTGTTCGCGCTTACCCCGCTTCCGTTAATATTTTTTGCGCGGCGCCAGTGGAAAAAGATAGTCTTTGCCGGACTGGGTATCGTTCTCTTCGTGGGGGCGGCCGTTTATTCTTACGGCAGTCTTTATACCGTCGATGGAGGGCGGGTCCATTACTATAACGATACCGGCG
>CAZRQP010000010.1:0-2597 GCA_964602315.1 uncultured Dehalococcoidaceae bacterium | reverse complement strand
TATCTGGCTCACCAGGGCATTTATACCACTCTATATTATCCGAGAGTGCAAGTATTGGAGGAGGGACACGGCTCCGCCCTTTTAGCCTGGATTTATGATTTGAGGGAAAACATGGCGGAGACGTTGGCGGAGGTTCTGCCGGAGCCTCAAGCTTCGCTGGCGCAGGGGATTCTCCTCGGATTGCGGGGCAATATCCCCGATGACCTGCGCACCGATTTCACCCGCAGCGGTACTTCACATGTCCTGGCGATATCCGGTATAAACCTCGGCATCATGGCCGGCCTGCTGGTGAGTTTAGGATTATGGCTTTTCGGCAGGAGGCATTATCTCTATGTCTGGCTGGCTTTCATTATCATCTGGTTTTACACCATTATCACCGGCATGAACCCGCCGGTGGTGCGCGGCGCTATTATGGCCAGTATGTTTCTTTTCGCCGAGGCGCTGGGCCGGCAGCGCAGCAGTATGGCGGCTTTGACTTTCACCGCGGCGGTCATGGTGGGCATCAGCCCCTATATCCTTGGGGATGCGTCTTTCCAGTTGAGCTTTCTGGCCATGGCCGGACTGATTTTTATATTCCCGCCGCTTAGAGATGCTGGCAGGCGGCTGGTTTCCGCGCGGTTGGGCGATGAGGGATTTCTGGTAGCCACACTGAATTTGCTTGTCGACAGCATGAGCGCCACGCTGGCGGCGATAATAGCCGTCTGGCCGCTAATCGCTTATTACTTCGGCATATTTTCGCTGGTAGGCCCGTTAGCCACCTTCCTGGTAACGCCGGTCTTGCCCGTTATTATCGTCTTAGGTTCCTTGACGATGCTGTTCGGGCTGGCATCAATGGCGGTGGCGCATTTCTTCAGCTGGCTGGTTTGGCCGTTTTTGTCCTACATGATACTGGTCGTCAGCGGCACGGGGTCACCCTCGATTTCCTCTGTCGAGGTAGGCTGGATAAATCCCGTATTTATCATATGCTATTTCGCGGTGCTGGCGGCGCTTATTTGGCTGCACGCTCGCTGGCAGAGGATACGCAGCCTGTTTTCCGGCGCGGCCGGGGTGATGAAATCGGGCGCCAATCAATCTAGAGGACTGTGGAAATGGGCCGTCGCGCCGCTGCTGGTGGCGGCTGTCCTGGTCACCTATACCGCCGCCACCATGCCCGACGACAAGCTGCACGTCAGCTTTCTCGATGTGGGACAGGGCGATGCTATTCTAATCCAAAAAGGGAGTAAACAGGTGCTTATCGACGGCGGGCCCAGTCCGCAGTCGGTTACGCTTGGATTAAGCCGTCAGATGCCTTTCTGGGACAGGAGTATCGACCTCGTGGTCTTGACGCACCCCCACGGAGACCACGTTGCCGGACTGCTGGAGGTATTACGCCGCTACGATGTAGGGCAGGTGCTTTACCCATCGCTCGACTACAAATCGTCGTTATACAACGAATGGATAAGGTATATCGAAGAGACAGGTGTAACAAGCACTGCCGCCTGCACCGGACAGCGCATCGACATGGGCGACGGCGTTATACTTGAGGTGCTGTGGCCTGCGGCAAGTATTTTTGAAGGAAGCGAATCGGATGCGGACGCCAATAGCGTCGTAATACTGCTGGAAGCTGGGGAGATAAGGTTTTTACTCACCGGCGACTGCACCGGCGAGGCGGAATGGGAGCTTATCCGCCGGAGGGCGGGCGTAAACGCGACGGTAATCAAGGTGGGACACCACGGCTCTGACACCTCCACGACCGCGGCGTTTCTAGCTGTCGTCAGACCGCAGGTGGCCGTTATCTGCGTCGGCGCCAACAATACTTACGGACTCCCGGATGATGAGGTGATAACGAGGTTGGAGGGCAGGGTGGGGGAGGATAACATTTACCGTACGGATATGGACGGCACCATTACCTTCACTACCGACGGGCACAGGCTGTGGGTGGAGGAGGAGAGGTAAAGAAAATGTTTATTTTTAACTATTATCAACTTCAGATATTAAATCACGAAATTCTGTAATCATTCTGAATATTTCACGACGGTTGTTCTTTATCAGGATTTTTATCTCGTGCTCGCGTATCATAGCCTTTTCTCTCGAAGGTAAAATTTCAAAGTAACGTAACTTTGGGTGTTCTCCTGCTGTGGAACGAGAGGCACCTTCTTTGTGCTCTAGTATCCTTTCTCTTAATTCTCTTGTATGACCTACATATAAATACCCATTGTCAAGCTTAAGTATATATACGTAAAATTTGGCTATTCCTTCATCCTTTTTTCTCCAAGAATTTGAAGGATGAGGTACATATTTATTTTGTTTGGCTGATACTAAATTCATCTTTGTTGAAATACCAGTGTATTTCTATCTAATTAATTATGAAACTATATTGTAATACAAACAATAGACATTTGGTACTAAATATTATCCATCAAATGTCTTCCTCACCAGCAAACATATATTCCTTGAAAACATCTTAAGGGGGAACTTATACCTGGCCTCCGGGGAGGATTTGATAACTTCAAAGCCTGCCTTACGTACCAGCTTCTCAAGCTCGCCGTGGGTAAAGAGGTAGTAGTAGCGGTAGAGCTTTTTATCCCCGCTTTTCCAGGGGTGCATGTAGTTCTTTT
>CAZRQP010000009.1:13974-25600 GCA_964602315.1 uncultured Dehalococcoidaceae bacterium | reverse complement strand
TCGCGGCGGCGGAGCGGATGGGTAAGATAAGTGGTAAGGAACTAATCACGGCGATAGCGCTGGGCGGCGACCTCACGGCAAGGCTGGGACTGGCCAGTAAACCGGGCGGCAGCGCCATGGCCGCTGGCTGGCACCCAACGACGCTTTTCGGATTTTTAGGCAGCGCCGCCGTCGCCAGCAGGATAATGATACTTGATGAAGAGAGAATGATAAACGCCTTAGGTCTCGCTTATCACCAGTGCGGCGGCGCCGGCACCGGCGTGGCGGACGGGGCTCTGGCAAAGAGAATGGGGCCGGGCCTGGCGGCAAAGGGGGGAATTACCGCCGCCCTGATGGCGGAAAGGGGCATCACCGGCGAGCGCGACCCGCTCGAGGGGAGGACGGGACTCTATAAGACCTACATGGGCGGGGACTACGACCCCACCCTGTTAACCGCCGACCTGGGGAAAAAGTGGGAGGTGGTCAACATCGGGGACAAGCCCTATCCCTGCTGCGGGCTGACCCACGCCTGCATTGATGCGGCGCTGGCTATAAAGTCGAAACATAATATAAACGCCGATGATATCAAGGAAATAACCGTCTATGGCGGCGATAAGGTCTATCAGCACGCGCAGCCGCCGGAAATCAAAAAAACACCGCGGACGATTATCGACGCGCAGTTCAGCGTGCCGTGGGTGGTGGCCATAGCGCTGGTAAATGGTAAGGTGACCGTGGACGACTTCACCGATGAAGCGATAAAGCGACCGGAGATATTGATACTGGCGCAGAAAATCGACACCCGGCTGGAGCCCTCAATGAACCGTCACGGGGTGGAGCCGGGCGGGGTGACGATAAAGATGCAGGACGGGCGGGAGTACACCGAAGAGGTGGAAAACTGCCTGGGCAGCGTGCAGCGGCCGATGACTTTCGAGGACGTGACTAAGAAATTCCGCGAGTGCGCGCCCTGCTCTATAAACCCGCTAAGCAAAGATAAAATAGAAAAAGCAATCGAAATGGTGGGGCGTCTGGAAACGCTTGATGATGCAACAGAAATTATCAGGCTGTTAGGTTAAGAGTAATATTTCAAATCCTTCAACAGAAAGACGCGGCAATCCCGATGATGAACTAAAGCAATGATAGAGATTGCCCCGCCTGTGCTAAAGCTCTGGCGGGCAAGCACTTTGCCCCACACGGAAGGGCCCCTCGCAATGACGCCCTATGCTTTATTGACTGTCTCTCAAGACCTTGCCGGTGGCCTTGTCCTTCCAGTAGGCGCGCTGCTGCACCGGCCAGTTAAAGGCAATGGCACCGGGGCGGGGGCAATCATTGACGCAGCAGCCGCAGTACCAGCACTCGTCCGGGTGTAAGATTACCGGCGGCTTGCCTTTTTCCGGGTTGGGGATATATACATCCACCTGGCAGACCTCCACGCAGTGGTTGCAGCCGTTGCAGACCTCCGGATTGAAAATCACCGGGCTGGCGGGGGTAATTATATTAGGCAATGCGTATGTTTTCTTAGCCATAACAGTCTCCTTATTTTCCCTGATAGACACCCGCGTAGTCCTTATTGCGGGCCTCGTAATTTGCCTTCATATCGCCCCAGTAGTCGAGGGGCATCTCGCCGACCTTTACTTTATTGTTTTCCAGCTGGACGGTCACGAACTTGTTCCAGTCCGACGGGTCGACCTTTGGATAATCGATTCTTAAGAAGTTGAGCATCCGGCTGCTGGCTTTGCGCGCCAGGGAGGCGTTGATGATAGCCTGGCCGTGGGCCAGCAGGCTCAAGTCCTCGATGCCGCGCATCAGCTTATGCGGGTCGAGGGCGTAAAGGCGGGGGACGAAAACCTCTTCGATTTCCTTGAGGGCGTCCAGTCCCATCTTGAGCAGGTGTTCCGTCTTGTATTCACTGCAGAAGTACTGCATGGCGCGGGCGATGCCAGCGTGCAGCTCCTTCCAGTCGATGCCCTCGGTACGCCTGACCGGGGCGTAGATGCGGGCTTTCTCCAGCGTCACCTGGTCTTTGGAAATCTCCGCTTTACCGACCTGCTGTGAATAATCGGCGGCCTTGCGACCGGCATAACGTCCCGTAGCCGCGGCGTAGGAATGGTCGCCAGCGGAGAAGGTCTGCTCACCGGCAACATACAGGCCGTCGAGAGTGGACTTCATATCCCAATCGACAACAGGTCCGCCGCCGCCAGCCGTGCGCCACTGGGCCGGGCTGTTACCTTCTATAAAACTATAGTTCTGGAGGAGGTGCTTGGCGGGGTCGAAGCCTCCTTTTTCGTAAGACCCGGTAATATTTCTCGTGGTTGATTCCTCGCCGAGCATTAGCTTCCAGGTAGCCCGTCTTTCAACCTCCGGCATAGCGGGAAAATCGCCGTAGAAAGGCAGGGCGTATTCGCCGCTCTGGATGCCCTTGATGATTTTTTCCATATCCTCTGGTGTCGGCCTCATGGCGCCGGCATCTTCCCAGCCCTGCGTGGGCCAGGGCAACCTCTTACCGTTGGAATCGACGAGCGGGACGTTCTCATAGCTAGCGTCCCCGGCACCGCCGTACCAGGTATGCTTAAAGCCGGTTGCCAGCATCATGACACCGGTCCGCTCCATGACAGTCAGCGCCGCACCTGCTCTCCAGGCCATAGCGGCACCGTCGCCGGTGGTGGTGCGGGAACGGAAGGTGTTGTAACCGGCCAATTCGGTATTCAGGAGGAACAGCGACCAGTCGCCGGCGGTAGAGAGCACGGCGGCCTTCGACTTGAATACCATGAATTCGCCGGTACGGTTGTTAAAGCCGGTGGCGCCGATAATCCTGGCTCCCTGGACGCCTTTCTCCGTCAGCAGGCTGGTGACCATAACGCGGTCGAAAATCTTTACGCCCAGCCGCTTGCATTCCCTCTTTAAAACGGGCTTAAAGGTGGAGCCCCACACCCGGATGACCATGTTATTGAGTTTTCCTTCCGGATTGCTTTTGAAGGTCACCGGCTTTTGCGAGCCGGGGATGTAGCTGTGCACTTTAGTATAGCGCGGGGATATCATCAGCTTGGTTTTCTCGTCCCGGCCTTTAGCGCCCACATACTCATCCTTGGTGTCCCTGATTTTACCCCCCATCTGCTCCATTTCCAGCAGGGTATCCCAGTCCTCGCGGCACTGAATCTGGGTGCCGATGCCGTTGGAATACGGCGGCTCGGCCATGTGCTGCGCCCACTCATCCGGGTCGACGTTAGAGAGAGGGTTAGCGGGTGCGTTACACCAGTGGTCGCATCCCGGACCGCCTGCACCGCTCCTGACGGTGTCGCCCTTTTCAACGAGGGCAACGCGGACACCCTTGCGCGCGGCGCTGATAGCCGCCCAGCAGCCGGCAATACCACCGCCGATAATAAGCACATCGGTATCAATTTCCTGCTCTTTATCATAGTGAATCGGGTAAGGCCAGGCGGGGGGTCGGCCGTCTTTTTCAATAAAATCATGCCATCGTGTCATGTTTTTACCTCCTTTTGCAGTTGATGATTAATATATGTGAAAGGTGATTATAGACGCGGCTGTGATAAATTGTACTCTCCCCGCACGATTAATTCAACAAAAAAATCCCATATATCGAAAAAATCAAGAAAATTCAAGCTCGATTCCTTTTATGTGAACAACCATTTTACCTCACCCTCTGCCCCCTCTTAGACACCCCGTTTGAAGAAAATATGAACACACTTGAGAACCGTTAACTTGACACAGCTTTACGGGTGATGTAAATTTTTCTAGGTTGTCTGAATAATCTTAAAAACAGATAAAAGGAGGAAGACATGTCACAAGCGTTAAAGGGTAAGGTGGCCATTATTACCGGCGCCAGCCGCGGCCTCGGCAAGGCTTTTGCCTTGAGGTATGCTGAGGAGGGAGCCGACCTGCTGTTGACCACCACCAATCTTGAGAGAGCCCAGGGCACCCTTGACGAGGTAAAGGCAAAGGGCGTTAAGGCGGCGCTGGTGAAGGCCGATATCTCCGTGGAAAGCGACTGCCAGAAAATCGCCGACGAAGCTATGAAACAGTACGGCAAGGTGGATATCCTTCTCAATAACGCCGCTATCTGGTACGGGGTTAACGTTACTCCGTGGGACGGCTGGAAGGTAGAAGACTTTGAACGTATTTACAGAGTGAATGTAATCGGAACATGGTCGGTATGTAAGGCAGTCGCGCCGCTCATGGTTAAAGCCAAAAAAGGCAAGATAATCAATATTGCTTCCAACGTGGCGCAGGTACCGGCGGCAATGGTTTTCATGCCGTATTCATGCAGCAAAGGCGCGATGTACACTTTTACACATGCTATGGCCAGAGCATTAGGTCCTTCTGGAATCAACGTTAACGGCATCGCCCCCGGATTTACCGCTTCCGAGGCGAGCTTAGCGCAGACGGGCAGCGATGAAACATTTAAGCTTGCCACCAGTGAGCAGTCAATGCCGCGACGCGGCCAACCCGAAGACATGGCGGGAGCGGCGGTGTTCCTCGCTTCTGCAGACTCCGACTTCGTTAACGGGCAGATATACTATGTCGATGGTGGAACGGTAATGCTTTAGTCCCCTGTTCAAGGGGTAAAAAGGGAGGGGGGCTTAAAAACCCCCCTCTTTCTTTATGCTCTTCTGACGCTCCAGGTTCTATTTATAGACGCCCAATTCCTTGGTAGCATCAATCATCATCTTCAGGTTGTCCGGGGGCACGTCTTCAACTACAGCACCGCTCATCATGATGTAGCCGCCGCCCTTGGCGCAACTATCGATGAGTTTCTTGATGGATTTCTTGACGTCTTCCGGGGTGCCGACGCTTAGCGTGGCAATGGGCATATTGCCGGTGATGCAGCAGACATCGCCCAGTATTTTCTTAGCTTGAGCCATGTCCGTAGTATCAAAGCCCCAGACGACTTTGCCCTTGGGCGAGTCTTTGATGACCTTCAAACGTGAATTATAGCCACCTTCGGCCCAGGGGAACGGTATACAGCCTTCGGCAACCAGGCCTTCCATGAGGTCCCTAAGTGGCGGCCAGTAGAACCTCTTGTACTGCTCGTCATTCATGAAGCCATCGGCGCCCTTGTGTAACGGTATAAAGACGATAGGACAGCCATTTTGTTTAGCCATGGCAGCGCCCATTTTAACCATTATCGGAGTTAATTGCTCCGTGGCACGAATGAGTTTCTTCGGCTGGCGATACATATCCATGATGACGCCCTTGGTGCCGCGCAGGGTATCCCCGATGGTATCGAAGGATACTTTAGTGCCGCCGCCGAAGAACCCGGGGAAACCGGCCGCTGTCATCGCCGCGCCGTAAGCGCCGACGGTACCGATCCACTTTAAAGCTTCGTCGCCAGCATCCATCAGGGCTTGTAGAGCTGCCTTGACTGGCGGCAGGCCAAAGGGAACAAGAGCTGCGCCGGTAAAGCCGCCGTACATCTCCGTCATATTGGTGAAAGGAGAAAGCATCTTCAAGCCGTCGAGAGAGCCCATAATGCGCGGGAGCCAACCCGTCAAGAAGAAATAGGTGGGGTCGTCTATCAAAGCATCGTATTCATTGGCTTTCATGTATTCGCCCTCGATGCATTGGTAGGAATGCTCCTTGGCGACGCCGTGACCGGGGTAACCATACAGTTTGTAGTCAAGAATATCATGGGCCTTTCCCGGAGGAGAATTAGTCACACTTAGGTGCCCGTCCGGCTTTAGCTCCAGCACGTACTTAGCAAACGAGCTCATGAGTTTATCATAATCATACATTACGTCGTAGGGGGTCAAGCCGGAAAGGTAAGCGGGGAAGAAGCCTACCATCGGGACAACCGGCACCCTATCCGGCTGCTTCATATTAACGGCATCCAGCATTCTTTGAGCCCTGGCCTTGTATTCCTTTTCGGCCTCGGCATTGGCATATTTCGCTTCTGGAGGAGACAGCCACTTACTGTCCAGGTCGGCGCGTTTCTCTGCCGGGGTCATTTCTTCCCATTGTTTTGCCATTTTTATCCTCCTGATATTTATTTTCGATAGAAAAATCTATTTTGCGACCATGAATTTCTTGGCTAGAGCGACCGCCTCAATAGCATCTTTGCCGAAAGTGTCAGCGCCGGTATATTTGACGATATCCGTAGTTATCTGACCGCCGCCAATCATGATCTTCGTCTTTTCCCGCAGTCCAGCTGCTTTTATAGCTTCGATGGTCTGCTTCATAGAGTCGTAGGCCAACGTCAGGAAGCCGCTCAAGCCGACTACCGGAGCGCCGGTTTCTTTTATCTTATCGATGATTTTCTGTGCCGGCACGTCCACGCCCATGTCATAGACCTCGAAGCCGCTGACATCAAGCATGAAGACAACGATATCCTTTCCGATATCATGGATATCGCCAGCTACTGTGGCGATAATGACCTTGCCTCCGGTCTTTTTAGCGCTTCCCGCTTTAAGCTTTGGTTTAATAAGCTCATTGATTCTCTTGAGGATTTCCCCGGAGTAAACCAGGTCCGGTATGAAATATTCGCCTTTGGAAAATCTTGTGCCTACTACCTCCATGCCTTTCCCCGCTTCGTTAAGAACACCCATGGGGTCGGCGCCTGCATCCAGCTTCTCCTTGACGATTGCCACCGCCTCATCTTCTTTGAGGTCGGCCAGCACCTTGGCTAAATCCTTGGCCATGTTTCTTTACCTCCTATAAGTTAATTTCGATAATCAGCGGCGGCTGCCGCGACTTTATATTATATAATAAATTGAGACACTTCAACACATATTAGCCATTTGGAGGAAAAAATGCAAGTAGCCTGTACGACAACAGAAAGGTTGAGGCATTTTGAAGATCAAGGAGAATCAGGGTTATTTACAGTAGCCGGTTTATCTTCATAATGCCATGTTAATACCCATAATTAATAGCCTTATTAGAATTGCAGCGTCAATCTTGATAAATAAAAGGGGATGATGAGGCTTGATTTTAACTTGTTTATTCCTTAGAATTTAAAGGCAGCCATCCTGCGGGCGGTTAGCTCAGTTGGTTAGAGCGTCAGTATCACACACTGAAGGTCACAGGTTCGAGTCCTGTACCGCCCACTCTGTCCTGTTATCAAATCATGCACAGCCTTACTTATACTTATCATCGCCACCCCTCACACGCCCCCAGATTGCTATCGCTTTTGATAGAGTATCAATATCAGTCGTGGCTTCGGGACCTTTATAAAAGCAAAGCTTCATACAATTATTGAGTACCAGTGCACCAACGCCTTCAACACCGGAACGGACGGCAGCCAGCTGCATCACTATGCTTGCACAATCACGGTCTTCAGCAATCATTTTCTGGATACCACGTATTTGACCCTCGACTCTTTTTAGCCGCCTCAACAACACATCTTTAGATACTTCAGAGTTTTCTCTGTTCTTCACAGTCTTATCCTCCACAGAATGATGTTTTGACGTTAATATACCCCGTACGGTATAATTTATTTGGTTAAATAGCTCTGAACAAGCTTTCATATATTTTAACATTATTCGCTATGTTGCGTCAGGCTGATTTTAAAAGGAGAATGAAGCATGGAAGAGTTTGAGCCAAAAATAGTCGGCTTCTTTTGCAACTGGTGCTCGTATGCCGCAGCTAACCTAGCCGGAGTTTCACGAATAAAAATGCCAGCTAATGTCAGAATAGTAAGGGTACCGTGTTCGGGGAGAGTAGATGAAAAATTTATTTTTAAAGCATTTTCTGCTGGTGCCGACGGTGTACTCGTCTGCGGTTGTCATCCCGGAGACTGCCACTACAAAAAAGGAAACCTGGGTGCTAGAAGAAGAGTGATTGGACTTAAGCCTTTCCTTGAGGCCATAGGTATTGGTGGCGACAGGTTGAGGTTGGAGTGGATTTCGGCATCCGAAGGAGGCAAGGTAGCTGATACGGTTAAGAGTTTTACCCAGACTATAAAAGAACTTGGCCCAAGTCCACTGAACAGGAGGCAAAATGAGCATTGAGTATGTGCCAACAATATGTCCTTACTGCAGTTGTGGCTGCGGCATCTACCTGGTTGTCAAAGACGGCAAGATAATCGGGCAGGAGCCGTGGAAGGAGCACCCGGTAAACGAGGGGGCGAACTGTCCTAAGGGCAAGAATGCCTATCAATTTCTGTATCACGAAGACAGGCTAAGGATGCCACTGGTCAGGAAAAACGGCAATCTTACGGAAACGTCCTGGGATGAAGCTCTCGATCTCATCGCCTCCAAATTAAAGGAGGCAACTCCAGAGAGTGCTGGTTTTCTAGCTTCATGTAAGAATACTAACGAAGAATCCTATGTCATCCAGAAATTCACCCGCATAGTGATGAAATCAAATAACGTCGAGTGCTGCTGCCGATTGTGTCATTCCCCTTCCGCCGCGGCCCTGGGTCCAGCCTTCGGCTCTCCAGCAATGCAGACCTCTCAACCGGAGATTGAAATGGCCGACTGCATCTTTCTGGCCGGCGTTAACATGAAAGAGACCTTTCCTTTAATGTCCAGAAGGGTACTAAGGGCTAAAGCCAAGGGGGCGAAAGTTATCTGTACAGACCCCAGAAAAACGGTTACCGCTATAGACCTCGCCGATATACATCTGCAGCTTAACCCAGGTACCGATGTTGCCCTCATTAACGCTATGATGAGCGTTATTCTGGCCGAAGAATTGGAAAGCAAAGAATTTATAACCTCAAAAACCGCAGGATTTGACGAGTTTCGCACTTCGCTATCGCAGATAGACCTGAAACAGGCAGAGGAGATTACCGGGGTTCCCGTGGAACAAATTAAGGAAGCTGCCATCACCTACGCCAAGGCACAGAGGAGCTGCATCCTCTATAATCAGGGCATTTGCGAGCAGTCCGCTGGAGTTGATAATGTTAAAGTTCATGCTAATCTGGCTCTCCTTACCGGGAATGTCGGTAAGCCGGGAACAGGGGTGAACTCTTTAAGAGGTAATTTGAACGGCGAGGGTACGGGTGATATGGGAAGTTTGGCGGTCTTTTATCCCGGTCTCGTAAAGGTGAGTCCGGAAATAGCCGAAAAGTTTGCCAAGTTCTGGGGTGTAGAGAGCCTGCCTGGCGAGCCGGGCCTAACATATATGGAGATGCTCAATAAATGCCCTTACCTCTATCTTGTCGGTGCCGACCCCATGATGGTGGTACCTGATACCAATAACCTGAAAAAGACTTTACAGGGATCCGAATTTCTGGTGGTCCAGGATATATTTCTCACCGAGACGGCTAAGCTTGCTGATGTAGTGTTGCCGGCAGCGACCTGGGTTGAAAGGGAAGGAACCCATACCTATGTGGACAGGCGGGTGCAGAAGGTTGACAAGGTCGTCGACGCTCCCGGTGAGGCCAAGCCCGACTGGTTGATTATATGTCAGTTAGCGGAGAGGATGGGCTATAAGGATAAGTTTAACTATACCTCGGCTGGCGAAATATATGAAGAGATAAGGAAATTCGTTCCCACATATAAAGGGATATCTTACGAACGACTTAAGCAGGCAGGGGGCATTCATTGGCCATGCCTCGAAGATAATCTTCCTGACACCCCGACGATGTACCTGGAGAAATTTGACACGCCCGATGGGCTGGGGCATTTTCAGCCAGCTGAGTTCAAGCCACCGCCCGAACTACCCGATGCAGAGTACCCCTACGTTTTAACAACAGGGAGAAGCATTTTCCACTTTGACGGCGGGTCAATGAGTTTGAGAACCCCGAAGCTGGTAAGTGAACTCACTCATGGCTTCGTCGAGGTCAACTCCAAAGACGCCCTCCAGTCGGGGATAAAAAACAAAGATATAGTTACTCTGGCGACAAGACGGGGCAGCATAGAAGCTCAAGCGAAGGTATCAGATAATGTGCCGCCAGGACTGCTATTTGCCGCTTTTCATTTTCCAGATTCTCGTGGTAATTCGCTGACAAACCCTGCCCTGGTTCCCGGCGCTAAATGTGCTGGAACAAAGGTTAGCGCTGCTAAGATGGAGGTTAAGCAATGAAGGGAGATATGTATATTGCCCGCGCGGCGGATAAGGATATATTGAAAATAGGTGAGAATGGTGGTGCGGTCACTTCTCTACTCAAATTTGCTCTGGAGAGTAAAAAGGTAGATGCTGTGGTTGCCGTAAAAGCAAGAGAAGGCAATCGGTATGATGGTATACCGGTCTTAATTACAGAGCCGGAGAAGTTGATAGAGACCGCGGGTTCGCTACATAGCTCCTCACCTAATATAGCCCGCTTCCTTACAGAGTACCTGGATGGTGCTTCTAGCTCAAAATTGGCCATCGTCGTCAAACCATGTGATGCCAAGGCGATTGTCGAGCTTGCCAAGAGAACCCAGATTAATCTTGATAATCTCCTTCTCATTGGGCTCAACTGTACCGGTACACTACCTTCGGCGAAAGCTAAGATAATGATGAAAGAGAAATTTGAAGTCGACCCTGCCGACGTCGCCGGTGAGGACATTGAAGATAACGTGTTGACAATCACATTAAAGGATGGGAGCGAAAAAAAGGAAGACCTGGCTAAGCTGGAAGAGCAAGGATACGGCAGGCGTGAGAATTGTCGCCGATGTGAAACCAATATCCCGGTTATGGCTGACATAGCCTGCGGCAAATGGGGAACGACAAACAAAGAAACAACCTTCATCGAAATCTGTTCTGATAAAGGGTCGCAATTCGTTCAAGCCGCGGTCGACGGTGGTTGTATCACGGTCGAACAGCCGAGCGCCGCTTCTATTGATGATAGAAATAAAAAGGATAAGGCAGCAATAGAGTTAGCAAAACAGTGGCAAGAAAAGGGTTTTTCCAGACTAGAGAAAATGAGCAGTGAAGAAAAGTTCAGCTATTGGTTTACTCAATTTCATCAATGCATAAAGTGCTACGGGTGCCGGGATGCCTGTCCTATATGCTACTGCAAGGACTGCTTCTTAGAGGCAGATAGAGGTTTCATACCTCCGGGAGAGATACCTCCTGATGTAATGTTCCCTATGGTAAGGATTGCTCACGTTATGGATTCCTGCGTTAATTGCGGTCAGTGCGAGGATGTCTGCACTATGGATATTCCTATTTCTCTCTTGGTATTTCTCCTGAGTAAAAAAATGGGTGATATTTTCAAGTACGAGCCCGGTATGGATGTAACCAAGCTTCCTCCGCTGCGAACAACTACTGACAAAGAGCTAACCCTCTCCGGCGTTGATATAACCTTCGAGCCTTAGTTAAGTATATCAGTGGCAGGAAAATATTAGAAAAAAGCTTAATGCACGCTACAATTCAGAATCCTATTGGCGAAATCCTTGTGGTGTATCTAAAATTACATTGGTGATGAGGGAGTCCTTTAAAGACTCCCTCATCTTTTTCTGCTCAGTTTTACATATTGATATACAATAATCCAGATGATATCTATCCTTGAAAAGGAGGCAAGCAGCCTCCGCCTTTTTACAAGAGCGTATCACACACTGAAGGTCACAGGTTCGAGTCCTGTACCGCCCACCATCTTCTGAAGCTCTATTCACGTTGACTTTTACATCACAATTGATAAAATCTAGCGAGAGAAATATATAAGATTTCACCACCCCCCTAAACAAATATCAAATAAAATTCTGTTTTTAAATGTTACCGGTACGGTCTTGACAAACAATTTAGATCTGTAATATCATTATTATGAGCATAT
>CAZRQP010000009.1:11722-13874 GCA_964602315.1 uncultured Dehalococcoidaceae bacterium | reverse complement strand
CCGGTACGGTCTTGACAAACAATTTAGATCTGTAATATCATTATTATGAGCATATGCTCATAATTAAGGAGTTGAGATGTCCCGACCGCGTAAATACCGCCGCGTGGAAAATGTGCCAGATATAACCTATTTTAAACCGGCAGGAGCCTCGCTAAGAGAACTCGATGAAGTACGCCTGTCTATAGAAGAAGCCGAAGCGATACGGCTTAAAGACCTGGAGGGCCTGGAGCAGGAGGAGGGAGCAAAAAAGATGAACATCTCCCGCCCCACTTTCCAGCGAGTGTTGGCATCGGCGCGGCAAAAGTTAGCCGATGTGCTTCTTAATGGTAAGGCCATCAGGATTGAGGGCGGTAATTTCGAGATGACCTGGAGTCGTTTCCGCTGTCACCGGGGACATGAATGGGAACTGGATACACCGGTGGGGATGCCGCCGGAACTCTGCCCTGTTTGCCGTTTACCAGATGTTGAACCCGTTCCATCGCCCGGAAACGGCCAGGGCGTAAGAGGCAAAGGAAGAGGGCACAACCGAAGCACGAAAGACATATCACAGTAAGGTATTTATTACCATGAAAATTATCAACGACATACTGGCAACGCTGGAATACGAGACCCCGGTCAAAGACATACGTATGGGGCCTTTCCAGACGGCGGTAGTGACCAGACGGTGCGGGCTGGCTTCCACGCCCCACGACCAGGGGCCGCACCATAAAAAGTCGCCGGTCGCCGACGCCGGCCTGCTGCTGGAAAAAGACGTGCGGGAGCTAGCGAGCATGGCTAATTCGGGCAGTGATGTTGAAGCAGCTATCGGAATGGCCACTATAAACTCACTGGTTGAAATAGATGAAAAACGCTGCGTTAAGCTAAACGCCGGCGACCTTATAGCCAGCAAGGGTGAGGGAAAAAGGGTAGCCATAATCGGGCATTTCCCGTTTGTGAAAGGGCTGCGGCAGGTCGTCAGGGAATTGTGGGTAATCGAGAAAAATCCCCAGGAAGACGACCTTGCGGAAAACGAGTCCGCCAACTATCTCCCCAAGGCGGACGTCATCGGCATCACCGGGACTGCTCTCACCAACCATACCATCGAGTATCTGCTCGGATTATGCAGTCCGGCAGCCTATGTTGTTATTCTCGGGGGGACAGCTCCATTATCGTCGGTCCTCTTCGATTACGGCATAGACGCCGTATCCGGGACAAAGGTAATCGATACTGAAGCGGTGCTCCGCTATGTAGGTCAAGGAGGGACATTCCGGCAAATATCAGGCCTTGAATTACTGACGATGAGGAAGGACGGTTAGAATTATGCAACGTCGGTTTTTATGCAAGCAGTGTTTAAATGTGTTCGACCATGCCGTCTCTGATAGTTATTCTCCCGGTGATAAGATACAATGCCCCGCGTGTTGTGGTTTTGATGTTGTGGAAGCCCCTCCCTGGGTGCCCCTGGACTCCGGACCTAATATATTTGAAACCAACACATGGGAATATGAATGCCAGCAATGCAAGCATAAGTTTAAAATGCCGATACCAAAGAGTCCTACGGAAGACAAGAACCGTAGATGCCCTGCCTGTAATAGCGCGCATCTGCATCTATTAACCGGCAAGGAAAACCTGCCGCTATATTGCGGCTGATAAGGAATATATCGAGGCCGTGTGCCTCAAAAATAGTGCAAACACAAGGAGGTGTGAGTATGGTTTACGGAATGGGTAGAGGATTTGGGGGCAGAGGAGGTGCTGGATTTGGATTTAGAGGGAGTTCTCCCCCTTATCCTTATATTGGCAGAGGCAGAGGCGGTTTACCACGCTGCGCCTATCCAGGCTTATCAACAACAGCGTTCCCCTATAATGCCGGCGTTCCATTTACAGGAGCACCCACTCAAGGCGAAGAACTCGGCTTTTTGAAAAGTCAGGCAGAAGCAACTAGGCAGCAACTGGAGGACATTGAACGCCGGATAAAGGAACTTGAGCAGAATAAAACTTCAAGCAAGGAGTAAATGATGAAAATCGTGATAACTTCGACCGCGGCGAACCTGGATGCAGAAATCGACCCCCGCTTCGGGCGGTGCCAGTATTTCATTATCGTCGACCCGGACACTATGGAATTTGAATCGCTGGAAAATTCTTCGATGACGGCGGGGGGAGGAGCGGGAATATCGGC
>CAZRQP010000009.1:0-11622 GCA_964602315.1 uncultured Dehalococcoidaceae bacterium | reverse complement strand
GAATTTATGGCCCAGAAGAAATTCGCGGTAATCGGGGCTACGGACAATCCGGAGAAATATGGTAACCAGGTTATAAAAAATCTAAAAAAACGCGGCTATAAAATTTACCCGGTTAATCCAAGGCTGAAAGAGGTAGAAAGCCTGCCCTGTTACGCCAGCCTGGCCGAAATCCCCGTTAAAGCGGACGTCGTCGACTTCGTGGTACCGCCGGGAGTGACCGAAAAAATTTTGAAACAATGCAAAGAACTGGGTTTCAAGCGCATCTGGCTTCAGCCCGGTTCGGAGAGCGAAGCGGCGATAGCCTACTGTAATAAAAATAACATGAAAGTAGTGCACAGCGTATGCGTGATGATGAACTAAAAAAAAACCAAACAGAATCCTTCGACCTCGAGCCCAGATATTCAACCAACGAAATATCGGGCAAATGCCTGAAATGCCTTAGCGAGCATGAATTGAACAGCTGCCTGATGCTGCTGCTGCGTGAGGAAGGAATTGATAAGAATATCCAGAGTAAATATGAATCTCTGGTTAAATTCCTGGAGTCGCCGGAGTCGGAAAGACTCCGCATAGAATCGGAAAAATATCTGGCCGAGGGAAAGCAGGTATCGGTAAAAATTTCCATCAACAAAGGCCGGCCAAAATATGATTTGATAGTTAAGTAATGGTCGAGAAATTCGGGGATGATTACGTTAGATACACGCAAAGAGTACCGGGAATGAACATTTTTCTGGGAACAATACGGGCTATCAGGAGAAAGCCTGCCCGTCAACGCAAGGAGCGTATCTATGCCGATGCAGGACGCAAAAAATAAGCCAAAAATTCAGTCTCGTCTTGATTACAAAATCATGTCCCTGGGTTTTAGAATCAGGGACGCTTTCAAGCCGCGTTCCCGCATCCTGGGGGAGGTGGGGATAAAAAAGGGCTCAAGGGTACTGGACTACGGCTGCGGGCCTGGCGGCTACGTTATGCCGGTTACTAAACTAATCGGGGATAGCGGCGCGCTGTACGCACTGGACATACATCCGCTGGCCGTCGAGTCGGTCCGGATGTTAATATCAAAGAGAGGAATTCCCAATGTCCAGGCTATCCTTTCCGATTGCAGTACCGGACTTGCGGATGAAAGCATCGATGTCGTACTGCTTTATGATATCCTTCACGAACTTGAGAACCGCGATGAGGTCCTCGCAGAATTACATAGATTACTGAAGCCAAAAGGTATTTTATCCGTTAACGACCATCACCTCAAGGAAGAAGATACAATATCCGGCATCACAAGCGGAGGTCTTTTTAAATTATCCGTAAAAGGAAAAATGACCTTCAGCTTTGTTAAATAGTAAAGTAACTTGTAAAAAGGAGATTTATGCCTACACCGGAAGAAGTTAAGAATATCTTAGATGAAGTGCTGGTCCCAGATATCAAGCGCAGCCTAATAAAAATGAACCTTGTAAAGGATGTCAGCGTGGCCGACGGCAAGGTTGATATCACTATCGCCACGGCGGCATTGATGAAAACAGCCCAGGAACAGCTGAAAGAAAGCGTAAAAAAACAAGTGGCAAAGCTCGAAGGCGTGAAGGACGTAGTTGTAAACTTTGCCGATATCAAACCTAAAGAACTGAATAAAATCAAGCACGTTATCGCCGTTATGAGCGGTAAAGGCGGCGTGGGCAAATCGCTGGTGGCCAGCCTGACCGCCGTGGCGCTAAAACGCGAAGGCTATGACGTTGGAATACTGGACGCCGATATAACCGGCCCCAGCATCCCCAAGATGCTCGGCATCAGTAGCCGGCCCGCCATGAGCGAGAGCGGCCTCATGCCGGTCCCGACGCGCTCCGGTATCGAGGTAATGTCAATCAATCTCCTGCTGCAGAGCGACGATGATGCCGTAATCTGGCGCGGACCGCTTATCGGTCACGCCATTACCCAGTTCTGGGAGGAGGTACTCTGGGGCAGCCTGGACTACCTGATTGTCGACCTGCCTCCGGGCACGGCTGACGCCCCCCTGACAGTCATGCAAACCATTCCGGTATCGGGGATAATAATCGTTTTCACGCCGCAAGACCTGACGGCGATGGTCGTCCGCAAGGCGGTCAATATGGCGAGGAAGATGGAGAAATCAATCATCGGTGTCGTCGAAAACATGAGCTACCTGTATGTGGCGGAGATAGACAAGAAAATCGAGCTCTTCGGCAAAAGCCGCGGCGAAGAAATGTCACGGGATGCTGAAGCTCCTCTGCTGGGGCAACTGCCCATTGACCCGGAGCTGGCTAAACTCGGCGACGAGGGCAACATTGAACAATACAACTCAAGTATGTATAATTCATTTGCACAAAAGCTCATTAAAATCGTCCCAAAGTAAGAAAGGAAACCCATCCTGATAATCAATATATAATCGGAGGCTAATCATATGCCAACAATTGAAGACTACAACCGCTACGGAAAAGAACTTGAGACCTATCTGAAACTGAAGACGTCACCCATAGCCGTGAAAATGCTTGAGAAAGAAGAGGACATACCGGAAGGGGCTTTGCGACCCAAGCGAGACCGCGGCCAACACCTGGCGCAGTGCCAGGCTTTCGCCATGTCGCGGCGGCAGGGAATGACGGTAGCCATGCTGAAGGAAGACCACTGGTGCTGGGCCCCGCTTCTGGCTTACGGTCTGGTGGAAGACCCGCATCACCCTATCGTGGATGCGCTTACCTCTTTACCCCGTTTTGAACTGGGCAAGTACATCGGCATGGTCACCGCCCCCTTGAGTGCCGCTACTTTCGAGCCTGATATGGTCTTGATATATTCGGATGCCGCTCAATTAAGAGAGATGATCAGCGTCCCTAAATTCGTGGAAAAGACAACGGTGAAGTCTGAATTCGACCCCATAGATTCCTGCGTATATGCCGTGTTACCTGTAATCCAGGACGGGAAGTACCAGATAACACTCCCCGACCTCGGTGAAGTTTCCCGCGCTTTTGCCGGCGACGATGAGATTATCTTCTCCGTCCCTAAAGACAAGATAGGGAAGCTGGCCGAAGGCGTTAAGCGCAACGCCGAGATGAAGCAAAACGCAGATGACTGGTCTCACATCATAATGTGCCCCGATTTCCCCCAACCCGATTTCTACAAAGAGCTATTTAAAAAGTGGGGCCTGGATGTAGAGGACTGATATTTGACCGATTAATAGAGCGAGGTATAAACTGGAATACTAAATAAAGGAGGCAGGTATGGCAGAGCTAAAAGACAGTTGTGTGAAACCCGTCCGCGGACCTATCATGCCCGAATCCTCACCGCAGTCAGCCCCAGGAGCACCAGCGCAGGAGGTGAGAAAAGTGACCGCACGCGTAGGTCAGGAAGCCCCAGATTTTGAGGCAAGCGCCTTCGTTGCCGGAAAAGGTTTTCTCCCCATCAAACTCTCGGACTACAAAGGAAAATGGATAGCCCTTTGCTTCTATCCGGGGGACTTTACCTTTGTGTGACCGACGGAACTGGCGGCAGTTGCCGCCAAATACGATGAACTTAAAGCGCTAGGGGTGGAAGTTCTTGCCATGAGCACGGACAGTCGGTTCGTGCACAAGATGTGGCAGGAGCAGGAACTATCCAAGATGGTGGATGGGGGAGTGCCCTTCCCGATGCTGACGGATGCCGGAGGCAGAATAGGCACGGTGTACGGTATATATGACGAAGCCGCCGGCGTTAACATTCGCGGCCGTTTCATCATCGACCCGGATTTCATCATCAAGGCTATAGAAATACTTACAGCGGACGTGGGCAGGAATCCCGAAGAGATGGTGCGGCAGATAAAAGCCTTCCAGCATGTGAAAGCCACCGGCGAGGTAACGCCTTCCGGCTGGCAGCCGGGGCAGCCCGGCCTTAAACCCGACCCGTCGTTAGTGGGCAAGGTCTGGCAGGCCTGGAAACCATGAATTCACATTAGAAATAAACCAGCGAATACAGAAATACCGGGATTACTACCAGAGTATTAACGTTTTGAAACCGGAAAAAAGCGGCTATACCGGCTATTTTAAGAGTGCCTGCAGGCTTCTTCTTAATGCTTTAAGGTTCCGTTGTTTAAGGTCTATCAACAGACCCTTGAAGCCGACCGTTCTAAGCCTGGGGATAACTGGCCGCTGCAACTCGCACTGCGTCATGTGCAATATCTGGAAGCAGGCGAGGGAAGACCCGGAAATCGTAAGCCTGGAGTTTTCTAAGGAAGAAATTTTAAATTTACTCTCGAATCCCCTGTTCTCGGAACTCGTCGAGCTGGATTTAACCGGCGGAGAACCGCACTTAAGGGAAGACCTCGCTGAAATTGTGCTGGGGATAATCAAACTTAACAGTAACTTCCTCCCAAGATTGAGAAGTATAATCATCACCTCTAACGGTTTCCTGACCGATAAAATCATGTCTAATTACAGGAAGATATTAGAAGCCCTGAAGAATACCGATATCGACCTGGTGAGTGTTATTTCTATCGACGGTATCGGGGAAACCCACGATAAAATAAGGGGCACAAAAAACGCTTTCAAAATGGCTACGGCAACGCTTGACCGCCTTGCAGAACTAAAACAGGAACATCCCGGACTAATCATCGGAATAAAGACTACAATATTACCCCAAAACGTTGATGCCCTTGATGATTTACTGGACTTTGCCAGAACCAGGGACCTCTTCTATATCATTTCGCCGGCCTTCTTTACCGAAAAAAGGTTTAGAAACCTAAACAGGCGCGATGAACTGGCACTGTCGCCTGCCGAATTCAAAAAGGTGCTGGACTTTTACGGTCGCGACGAGTTGAAAACAGGCCATTACTACGATATGGCGCGCCGTTTTCTCACCACCGGCCGCAGACAGTGGGGCTGTACCGCGCTGTTCAACTATTTATTTATAGATTTTGATAGTAAAATATATCCCTGTGAAATCATGCCCGAACCTGTCGGAGATTTAAGACAGCAAGATATCCAGGACATCTGGACAAGCCCGCGGGCGCAAGCCTGGCGGAAAAGAATCGGCAAGTCGGAATACTGCCAAACGTGTCATGAACCCGGGGCTATCCGCTACAGCGCTTTTACCGAGGGCTTGAGCTACTTCAAATTTCTAAACCAGCTTGGCAGAAAAAAACGAGACGAATCTCTATACGGGGAAGGCTTTATCAAGTATTCAGGATAAAAAAAGCGTATAAAGGAGAGTAAAATATGTCACAAAACGACCCTAAAGTGCTGATTTATTACTGGTCGGCTACCGGCAATACGGAAAAGGTGGCGGTCTCCATTCAAAAGGCGCTTGAGCGCGAGGGAATCAAGCCGGTGATGAAGAAAATTCACAAGGCCAGTACAGAAGACCTGTATAATTACGACCTCGTATTTATGGGGTCGCCGTCATACATGTGGTCGCCGCCGGAGCCGGTACGGGAAGTAATCGGCGCGATAATGGACCACAACCTGAAGCGCGGCGATATCAAATTATGCGCCCCTAAAATGCCCGGTAAAAAAGCTGTTGTTTTCGTCACTTATTCCGGCCCGCACACGGGCATCGATGAAGCCATACCCGCTGGTAAATACCTCGGGCAATTCTTTGCCCATCTCGGCTTCGAAGTCGCCGCCGAATGGTACGTCGTTGGCGAGTTCCACAAGTCCGTAGAAAACAGTACCAAGGGCCTGCTCGGCGATATCCGGGGACGCCCTAACCAGCAGGACCTGGCCGAGGTAGAAAGCAATACCGCCAGTCTCATTAAGTCCCTGCGATAATACGAACGGATAGGGAGGGATTAAAAAATGGAAGATTTAAAATACGGCAAATACATCATTTATAACGACATAATGCCCATGCCCAAAGACGGTCCGCCACCCCCTCCTCCCTCCGGCGAGAGAACCGGGGCGTCGGTCCTGTACGTGGACAATACTATCCTTAAAGGGGCTTTTTATTTCAGCTGCGCCCTGATATGGAAGGCCTCGGATCGCGGCAGTCCCGGCATCGAGCATTCCCACGAGGACTACGATGAATATATTGGCTTTGTGGGCAGCAATCCCGAGGACCCCAAGGACTTATGCGGCGAAATTGAGCTCTGGCTGGGGGGCGAAAAACACATCCTGACGAAAAGCTGCGCCGTTTTCATTCCCAAGGGATTGCTACACTGTCCTGTCTATTTCAGGAGAGTGGACAGACCCATTTTCTACTTCAGCACGGCCCCTTCGACAACTTACGGCAAAGACATAGCCAAAAAATGAGGTCGTACCAGGTAATAAAAGCCCGGTTTGATTAAGAGATTATCCAGAAAATATATACGGATTTTTAATTGGAGGTATCAATGCCGACGATAAAGGACTACAACCGCTACGGAGAAGAACTGGAGAACATACTGGGACTACCCGCATCCCCCATTGCCGTTAAAATGCTGGAAAGTGAAGCGGATATCCCAAAAGGTGCCGTCCGTCCCAAGAAAGACCGCGGCTATCACCTGGCGCAGTGCCAGGCTTTTTCCCTGTCGCGGCGGGACAGGATTGCCGTCGCCATGCTGAAAGAAGACAACTGGTGCCCCGGCGCCGTTATATCTTACGGTCTGGTACAGATGCCCGATGACCCCGCTGCCAGAGCCCAAAACACAGGCGAATGCTTCGAGTACGGCAAGTACATCGGCATTCTTACCGCTCCGCTGAAGAAGGCCGCCTTTGAGCCGGATGCCTTGATTATCTACTGCGATACCAACCAGCTGCGCATCATACTCCTTTCGCTGAAAATGGAGGAAAGGAAACTGGTAAAATCCAACTTTTTCCCCTTCTCCTGTTCCAATTCCGTCGTGCCCGTGATGCTGCACGGCGAGTACTGGATTAACCTGCCCGACCCCGGCGAGTATGCCCGGGCACTTACCATCCCCGGCGAGATGATGTTCTCCGTGCCGCGCGAAAAGCTGCCCGCGCTGGTGGAGAACCTGCGTGAATTCGATAGGAACGAGTCCGGGTTTGCCCACGAGCAGATGATGATGCAGCCGGATTTCCCCCAGCCGGACCTTTATAAGAAGGTCTTCGAAGCCTGGGGCATGGACCACGAGTGAAGGCCGATATCAGGGCTAGTAAAAATATCATAAAATCTATATTGACAACGATATAACGTTTTTGTTAAAATATATCATTCTCTCTTGAGTTGTATCACCTGAAGACCGATTATAAAAAGTAATATTATGTTCTTAAAAAGGTATATGGCGCTTATTCTAGTATTTCTCATTTTGCTGACATCAGTTATAGGCTTTAGTGCATCGTGCTCACCTTCAACGAACACACTAACGGTTTTTGCCGCCGCCGGGGCCAAGCCCGCCCTTGACGAGATAGCTCAAAAATACGAGGAGCTGCACGGCACTATTATTGAAATCACCTATGGTGGCGGCGGCGAGGTGTTGAACCAGATGGTGCTTTCGGAGAGCGGCGATGTTTATATAGCTCCGGAACAGAGTTTCATGGAGACTGCGGTAACAAAGAACGCCGTCAATACGTTGACAATCGAGTGTATCGCCTACATAATACCGGTCATCGCCGTGCAAAAAAGTAACCCTCATGATATAGTGTCGCTAGCCGACCTCGCCAGGCCCGGCATCCGGGTCGGTATCACCCGCGCCGAGACGACATTACTGGGGAAATACGCCCCCGAGATATTCAGCAAGGCAGGGCTGGCCGAGGACATCGGTAAAAATATCATCACCGAAGCCGTCCGGCCCGATACCCTTTTGACAGCGCTGGTCATGGGGCAGGTAGATGCCGGGATAATCTGGCATTTCTACCAGCTCCAGGCACCGGACGATATCGAGGTAATTTTCATGCAACCCGAGCAGCTTACGGGAATCGGCGAAATGCAGATAGCGTTGACTTCCTACTGCCAGAACGGGGGTCTGGCAAGGGAGTTCATCTACTTTGTAACCTCGGCTGAAGGTAAGGAGATATTTAAGAAGCACGGCTATTTTACGGATGCTGGGGAGGTAAGCCAGTACTGGCAATGAAACCGATAATAATCGAGGCAAAAGAAAAATTGCAGTCTGTTGCCGACCAGAAGCATCTCGGCGAGGCGGCGGTGAAAGTTACCATCGGGACGCTTTCCGTCAAGCAGGCAATCGGCAGTCCGCGCAGGCAGGACTTCCCTCTTCTGCAGGGTAAAGAGGTCATGATTGAGGCTGAATTCCGTGGTAATTACGGCCAGGCATTTACGGATAGACCCGGCGACTTCTCCGGCTCGCTGAACGATATCCTGGAATTGACCCTGGATAAGAGCGAAACCAGAGCTATTTTCATTGCTACCCTGAATGCGGTGGCGGCATACCTGGGCCTGGTTGGCGAGACAAGGCACTGCCGTGATGAAGAGCCGGAGGAATGCGCCGCAGAGATAGCGCAACATATCCTGGCCGATGCAGGTAAGGTTAAGGTCGGTCTGATAGGAATTCAGCCGGCTATCCTGGAACATCTTGTCTTGACTTTTGGACGCGATAACGTGCGCTGTACAGACCTGAACCCTGATAATATCGGTACTATAAAATACGGAGCTCAAATCTGGGACGGCAGAACAGATACAGAAAAGCTGATTAAATGGTGCGACCTGCTGCTTGCTACCAGTAGCACTCTCGTTAACGGCACGTTTGATGAAATACGGGAAAAAGCTGCCTCCCATGGTAAAAGGATGATTATCTTCGGTGTCACCGGGGCCGGCGTGGCTGCATTTACCGGGATGGAAAGGCTCTGTTTTAAGGCTCACAGATAAATAAGCCCTACCACGAGGATATAAAAAAAGCCTCACGCTAACTTATATAACCTTTTATTCTTTATCAAACCAACCGCAATTGACAGCTGTCCAATAAGCATATACTTTTTTACCATTTGTATTGACAGGGGCACCTCCCGTGAATATAATGTGGACACCTGTTTCCTTTATTATGTATGTTTCTTAAGAAAGGAGGCAAACGCTATGGCAGCCACTTTTGAATTGATTAAGGATAAAGGCGGGGAATACCGCTGGCGATTACGCCATCAAAACGGGCAGATAATAGCTGATTCAGGCGAGGGCTATGTGAATAAAACGGATGCCAAAAACGGCATACAGTCCGTCAAGGAAAACGCCCCTTCTGCCCTTATCGTTGACCAGACCTGATATATATTTGACCAAGTAGAATCTCTGAAAACAGGCCATGATTTCTTGACAATTGCCCTATTATGGACTAGGGTATAATTTAAGGTTGTTTTTTCAATATTTATTGGCACTGGGAATGATATAAAAAACAAATAATTGATAAAAAAGCATCGGGGGTGAATATCATCAAAAGCAGGATTCTTAGAGCTATACTTGCCCTGGTACTGATTTTGAGTTTCAGCCTGATAATACCGGTACCGGCAATGGCAGCGGCGACGGTAACACCGGCCGCCGGAGGCGGCGCAATATCCGCCGATGATACTGGGGGTGACTGGACTACATTAGGCGCCATTACCATATCCGAAGGAGGTGCCGGCGATATTGATGACGGCGTTTTCGTCTTAACTATTCCGGCTGGTTTTGAGTTTAATCCAGCCTCTGCCCCGGATGTTGCCGTAACGGGCTCTACTCCTGAACTGGCTGCCAATACTCCGGCTGTGATTGATGCCACCACCATTACAGTCACAGTTACCGCCAATTCATCTACCGAGGCAGATAACGACATGATTATAGGCGCGGTAAATCCCATCCAGGTTAGACCAACGGCAGGAACACCTCTGGCTAGCGGCAATATCGAATTGTCTGCCGGGACTATTGTAGGCGTAACCGGAGCAGATAACTTCGGCACGCTAACAATGGTTGTAGGTGCGGTAAACACTCTAACGGTAGAGGTTCAGCCGTCGAATTCCCTGGTCGACCAGGTTATAGCGCCGCCGATACAGGTAAGGGCTACGGACCAGTTCACTAACAACGTTCCCGGCCAGAATATTGCCGTAGTGCTTTTCGCTGGTACGGGTACGCTTTCCGGCACTTCTCCAAGGGTAACCAACGGCAGTGGTATTGCTACCTTTGATGACCTGAAAATCGATGACGTAGGCCCCGGCAAGGTTTTAAGGTTCTCTTTCGCAGCCGTCACTACCGATTCTAATCCATTTACGATTTCAGTCGCCGGTATTACCGTTAATCCCACCGCGGGGCTTGTCACCTCCGAATCTGGCGGCGCCGATACTTTCACCATCGTTCTCACCAGCCCGCCTACGAACGACGTAACTATAGGTCTAACCAGCAGCGATACGAGTGAAGGCGTTGTATCCGTAGATAATGTCACTTTCACCAATGGTGACTGGGATACAGCGCAGGTTATCACCGTTACCGGTGTTGATGATGCCCTGACAGACGGTGATATGCCTTATACTATTATCACCGCCCCGGCTACCTCTGCTGATGGCAACTACAATAATATGAACGCCAGCGATGTCAGCGTTACCAATTTAAATGATGAGGTGATTATTGTCCCGGTTCCAGAGCCTCCGGGGAACGTAACGAATATTTCGGATGTCGTCACCGATGAGGGTATGTTCACGGAGCAGGTTACGGTCTCTTCCACCGATAATAACGTTCAATTGACCATCGACCAGGGTACCACTGGCCAAACGGCCAATGGTCATCCGCTGTCCCAGTTAATCACATTAACTATGAATTTCCCGCCGTTTCCTCCGGAAAATTCGTCTATTATCGGTCTTACTTATGATTTCAGACCTGCCGGAGCTACATTTGACCAGCCGGTAACCATCACATTTACCTATGACCCTGATAACATACCCCCAGGGGTTAATGAAGAGGACCTCTCGATTGCTTTTTACGACTATACTAGCGGCGAATGGATTACTCTCCAGAATATCACCGTCGACCCGTTAACACACACCATCACAGGTCAGACCAACCATTTCACTCCGTTTACGGTGTTAGCCTTCACCGAACCTGCCAATTTTGCCGTCAGCGACTTTGTGCTGTCGCCGGCGGAAATGTATATCGGTGAGACCTCAACCGTAAGCGTCACCGTAGCCAATACCGGCGACCTTTCCGGGACTTATAGCGTGGTTCTTAAGGTTGATGGTGTGGTCTTGGAAACTGAACAGGTCACTCTCGACGGACATGACAGCCGGACAGTAGATTTTTCTGTATCTCCGAATACCCCCGGGACTTTTAATATCGGCGTCGGCTCGTTATCCGGTATATTATCCGTCATTGAGCTTACACCCACGCCGGCACCAGCGCAAACACAGGAACCCGCCCCTTCCCCCACGCAGGAAATAACTCCATCACCAACCCAGACAGCTACTCCGTCTCCTACCACCACTCCAGCGCAAACAGGCGCCCCTACCCCGACGTCAGTAGCGACGGAATCCGGGACCAACTGGGGGATGATTGGGGGTATTATCGGTGGGGTTATAGTTTTAGCTTTAGTCCTGGGATTCTGGATAGTCCACCGCAGAGACTAAATCGATGAATTAATATATCAAGTCTCTTCGGGATTTATTGTTGAATTACGGTCTTAAGACGTTAATATCTTCTCTACGACTTCTGTCTTAAGGTCAGAGAAGCCAGTATTAAAAGCCCCGCCGCGTAAGCCACCAGTATCCATATGTCCTTGCCTATATCCAGCAGGCTCTGCCCCTGCAGCATCAT
>CAZRQP010000008.1:23016-26439 GCA_964602315.1 uncultured Dehalococcoidaceae bacterium | reverse complement strand
GGCATCATTCCGCTGGCAGGAGAGCTTTCCACCCGCCAGGTCGCGGAAGCCTTGAGCGAGCTTACCGGCGCCAAACCTCCGGTCGATTTTGCCGAAATCGATAAAATCAGGCAGGAGACCGATGCCCTTTTGCCTCTCCGCCCGCCGACCATGTGCGCCGGCTGCCCGCACCGTGCCTCTCTCTATGCCATCAATATCGCCAGTCGGCGCTACCAGCAGGAGACTGGTAAAGAGCCGGTCAAGACCAGCGATATCGGCTGTTACGCCCTCGGTGCTAATGAGCCGCTTAATGCAGATGATGTCGCTATCTGCATGGGCGGAGCCTTCGGCATCGCCAACGGGCTGGCACATACGATTGATTCACCAGTGGTCGCCCATCTCGGCGACTCCACTTTTTTCCACTCCGGCATCCCGCCGATGATTAACGCCGTCTATAATAGGGCCAACATCACCATGGTCGTGCTGGATAACTCAACCACCGGCATGACCGGATTTCAGCCCCACCCCGGTGCCTCCGGCGATGCCACCCACGACATTAAAATCGAGGACATCGCCCGGGCCGGCGGCGTTAAATTCGTGGAAATCGTGGATGCCTTCGACCTGCCGAAACTTATAGATGTCTTGGAAAAAGCGATTAAGTTCGAGGGGCCTTCGGTTGTTATTGCCCGTCGACTCTGCAGTATCCTCGACCAGCGGGCCAGGAGAAGGGCAGGAGAAAAGACAGTCCCCTATGTCGTCGACCCGGATAAATGCCTCTCCGGCAGCCCTCCTTACTGCCAGGCAACCTGCCCCCTGCATATTGATATCCGCGGCTATATCGGCCTGGTTAAGGAAGGCAAGTTCGACGAGGCGCTGGCCCTGATAAAAGAGACCCTTCCCTTCCCCTCCATTATCGGCAGGGTCTGCACGCGCCCCTGCGAAGCCGAGTGCAAGCGTAGCGAGGTCGAGGAACCCATTGCCATTAACGCCCTCAAGCGCGCTGCCGCCGATTTTGGCAAATATAAGGAAGACTACTCCATCGCCGCGGAGAAAAAAGAAAAAGTGGCTGTCATCGGCGGCGGACCCGCCGGCATGATGGCGGCCTACGACCTCCGCAAGATGGGCTACAAGGTCACCATCTTTGAAGCTCTATCAAAGCTGGGCGGCATGATGGCAGTTGGTATCCCCGAGTTCCGCCTCCCCCGCGATGTACTCGGCAAAGAAACGGATATTGTTAGTAAGCTTGGCGTGGAAATCAGGCTCAATACCAGGGTAGGTAAGGACATAACCCTTGCCGAGCTTAAAAAGGGCTACGATGTCGTTTTTATCGCCGCTGGTGCGCATAAGGGCAGAAGTCTGGGTATCGCAAACGATAATAACGCAGGCGTAATCGACGGCACCGAGTTCCTTTATAAAGTGAATACCGGCAAAAAGGTCGATGTAGAAAATAAGGTCGTGGTGGTGGGGGGCGGTAACGTGGCCGTTGATTGCGCTCGCACCTGTGTCCGCCTCGGCTTCAAGGACGTTAATATCGTTTACCGACGTTCCCGTGCCGAAATGCCCGCTATCGCCGACGAGGTAAACGAAGCAGAACACGAGGGCGTTAAACTAACCATTTTGTCCGGCCCCAGTAAAGTCGTTGTAAAAGACGGCAAAGTCGCTGGGCTTGAGTGTATTAAAATGAAGCTCGGCAAGCCCGATGCCAGTGGCAGGCGCCGTCCGGTGCCGGTAGCCGGCTCGGAATTTGTTGTTGGGACAGGACTTATCATCGCTGCGGTAGGGGAGGAGCCCGACCTTGCTTTTATGACCGGGGATGATGCTAAAGCCGTATCCAAAAATTACATCAAAGCCGACCCCGTTACGCTGGAAACTAATGTTAAGGGCGTCTTCGCCGGCGGTGACGTAGTTACCGGCGCGGCTACGGTTATCCAGGCGCTGGCGGCGGGCAGGAAAGCCGCCAAGTCCATTGATAAGTATTTTAAGGGCGAGCCTCTTAACAAAGGTCGTGAAGGCGAGGCCGTTTACGAAAGCAAGCTGATTGTGGATACCTGGGGCATTCCTGAAGAGTCACGAACGGTCACGCCGGTGCTGCCGGTAGCGCGGCGGAAGGGCAATTTCAAAGAGGTGGAGACCGGACTGACTAAAGAGAAAGCGATTAAAGAGGCCGGACGCTGCCTCCAGTGCGACTGCAAGATATGCATCGATTTACTGGGCTGTCCGGCTTTAATCATGGATAAAGGCAAGGTGGCGGTGGACGCCGCCGGGTGCCCGGGCTGCGGGGTCTGCGCCCAGGTCTGCCCCCATGACGCAATAAAGGCAGGTGAATAAAATGGCTGCAGAGAAAGAAATCAACATCATCATTTGCGGGGTAGGGGGACAGGGTGTCGTTCTGGTCTCGGAGTTGCTGGGCAGTGCGGCCGTCAGGGACAACGTAAAGGTCAAGGGCTCGGAGGTGTTGGGGATGGCACAGCGGGGCGGCTCCGTTTTCAGTAACTTGAGACTGGGCGGCGACGTTATCGCCCCCATGACCCCCGACGGCAAGTGCGATGTCCTTATCGCCGTGGAGCCGTCGGAAGCCTTAAGAAACATACGATATTTAGCTAAGAACAGCGTAGTCGTCCTTAATACCACTACTGTCATGCCTTATACCGTGTATCTCGGTAAGAGCGGCTATCCCACGCAGGAACAGATAATTAAGAAATTACGCGAGGTCACCGACCGCATTATTACCCTTGATGCCAGCGGGCTGGCTAAAGAAGCCGGGAGCGCACAGGCGGCCAATGTGGTCATGCTGGGGGCTTTATTCGGCACTGGCCTGATGCCCGTTAAAGACGAGACTGCTAAAGAGGCTATACTGGCGCGCTTTAAAGCTAAGGTTGGTGAGATAAATATTAAAGCCTTCGACCTCGGTTATCAGCAGGTGAAAAAGGCACTGGCAGGGGCGAGGTCTTAAGACCATCTAATAAAAATAAAACCATTCCGATGCAAATCGGAATCCAGTGTACAATGAATTAGCCTGATTTTAATAACTCATCATACAGGTCTTGCCATAAAGGATTAGCTTTTTCAATTAATTCTAGCTTCCACTTCCTTTTCCACTCTTTTATCTGCTTTTCTCTTTGAAGCGCCGCATCGTAATCATCACATTGTTCGAAGTAAACCAATTTATGAACGCCATATTTTTTAGTAAATCCTTTAACAAAATCATTTTTGTGCTCGTAGATACGTCTTATTAAGTCATGTGTAAATCCTGCGTAAAGGGTCCCGTTACGTTTATTAGCTAATATATAAACGAAATATTCACTCATAGTAATTACCTGGATACCGACTTTCGTCGGTATGGTTTGATGTTTCTTACTCTCCCCCAGAACTGTATTTTTGATAGTAGTCCGCTTTAGAACGACCCGTTGTCGTTGGTTGAACTGACCCTTTTGATTTCATGAC
>CAZRQP010000008.1:18651-22916 GCA_964602315.1 uncultured Dehalococcoidaceae bacterium | reverse complement strand
CCGCTTTAGAACGACCCGTTGTCGTTGGTTGAACTGACCCTTTTGATTTCATGACGTCGGGCAGGTTCACTCCCTGTTTTACAAGGTTATCACGTAGCTCTTCGTGGTCCACTTTTCTTGGCTCTATCCCTGCCTTTGCCGTCATTGCCGCCGCTGTGCCCGCCGCCTGCCCGTAAGCGATGCAGTGAGGAATAATATTAAATGTCTCATTAATCGTATCCGCCGAGGAGAATGCACGTCCTGCCACCAGCAGCCCGTCCACGCTCTTTGGTACGAGGCAGCGGTAGGGAACGCAAAGGGTGGGGTGCTTTGCGGAAATCTCGCCGTAGTCATTGTTAGCCAGCACAGCAATCGTGTCCTCGAAGACCTCGTCCGTCTCCATATCTTTTTCGGTCAGCATGTACTCTCCTTTAATCCTCCGTCCGCCCTGCGTGCCTAACTGCGGAGCGGTCAGCATGATAAAGCTCTTTTCAAAACCCGGCACGTATTTTTTCATAAAGTCGTAGGTAATTAACGCCCTCTTCCTGGCCTGGATGTCTATCTTTGTCAGTTGCTCCACGTCCATGGCGTCGGTACGCTGGGACTGCGGCTGCATGCAGTGATACCAGACCGTGTTCGGCTGACTTTTCAGGATGCCTTTGAAGAAATAGGGATACCCGCCGAGCTTGCCCAGTTCCTGCATCAGTTCCTTGTATTTTCCCGGCTGCGACGACTTAAAGCGGTCGTATTTATTAAGGTTGACATTGGTCAGCCACCAGACCAGCGCTAGCCAGGCCGTCCGGCGCTTGTTGTCGCAATCGTTATCGAAATCCGCCCCCGCCGCCAAGAACATGTCCCCGTCCCCCGTTGCGTCGATAATTACCTTACCCAGGATTGCCTGCCGTCCGCTCTTGCTCTCGAAGAAGACCCCCCTGACGGCGTTGTTTTCCATGATTACCTGCGTGCCCCAGGAGTGCAGCAGCAGTTCCGCCCCCGACCCCAGTACCATGTCGTTCAGTTCATCTTTGAGTATCTCGGGGTCGACCACCGCCGAATACAGCACTCTCTGCGCGCTGGTGTTGTGGTCTTTACGAACGTAGAACCACCCCAAATTGGCATCGAGGTAATAGTCCACAGCCTTTTTATCGGCGGAGCCGCGGTCTTTCTTCTTCGTATAAGAGGTCCCGCCCCGCTTGTCCAGCCGGTTCAAGAGTTCAATGGTCAACCCATAGGTGTGCTGACTGCCACTTATATCGGATAGGTTAGGGATAATATTTACCAGGCCCCCCGTTGCCATCCCCCCCAGGTGACCGTATCTTTCAATGAGTACCGTTTTCGCGCCGTTCTTGGCCGCGCTAATCGCCGAGGCGACGCCGCCCGGCCCCCCTCCCACCACCACTACATCCGCTTCACGCCATACCTTGATATCTCTAGCGGGTTCTCTGACCGTTTTCTTCTCCGGCATATCCCACCTCCAAAACCAAGGGGGCAGTCTCTAGCTACCCCCCGTTTGGTTTTTATATCTTGGTTATTCCCGCCTAGTGCGGCGGCGTAAAAGAAGGGCCGACCAATGCCGGGCCCTCGTATTTGTAATCGACTTTTTTATTGACATCCGGCAGTGGGACTCCCTGTTTGGCCAGCTGTTTTTGCAGCGACTTGATATCCACGTTTTTGATGCCTACACCAGCTTGCAGTGCCATAGCAGCGGCGGCACCGGCGGCTTCCCCGAAGGCGATACAGTGCGGGATGAGGTTGAAATAGTCCTGTACATGCAAGTCCGAGGAGAAGGCGCGGCAGGCCACCATGAAATTGTCCACGTTCTTGGGCAGCAGGCAGCGGTAGGGGATATACATATTCGGATGGTCCAGTGAGTCCTGACCCCGGTCGAGGTCGGGGAAGATAGCGATGGTGTCCTTGAAAGGCTGGTTGTCGGAGAGGTCCTTCTCGCTTAGCTGGTATTCGCCTACCATGCGGCGACTTGACCGCGTTCCTAGTTGCGGGTCGGTCAGCACGAGGAAAGCCTTTTCAAAACCCGGTACGTTCTTGCGGTAGAACTCAATGGTCTTACCGGCGATTTTATGTCCCAGGAATTCGACGCGCGTAAGCTCTTCTACATCTATCTGGCTCTTGTTGGGGTAGCGGCTGTGGAACCACATTACCGATTCCTGGTCGGGCAGATTGCTGGGCATAAAACCGCCCTGTCCGCCGTATTCATTGGCTTTGCGCATCAACCCCATGAATTCCTTCATATTGTTCTTGCGGAAATCCATTGCCTTTTTGTAGTCTACCCCGGCAACCCAGAAGCAGACGGCCAGATTGGCGATGCGGAAGTGGGCCGGGATATCGGTTTCACATTCGATATTGGCATAAGGAAAGAGGTCGCCGTCCCCGGTGGAATCGATAACGACCTTGCCGAGGATAGCCTGGCGGCCGGACTTGCTTTCGATGATAACGCCCTTGCAGTGGTTGCCTTCCATGATGGGCTCGGTGCCCCAGGCGTGTAGGTAGACCTTGATGCCGGCTTCTTCAACCATTTCATTAATGATAATTTTTGAAATTTCGGCGTCGATGAGGGCGGCATAAACTACCCGGTCAAGACGTGTATAGAAAAAACTGCGTTCGAAGTAATACCTGACCATCTCCTTGTCCAGGGAGCCCCAGTGCTCTTTCTTGGGCATATCCACTGCATTACGGGCAATCAGTCGGTCAATCCACTCTTGGGTAATGCCGGCAATCTGCTGTTTTCCTGTATAGTCGCAGAGCTGGGGGATAATCGTAACCAGGCCGCCGGTACCCATACCTCCCAGGTGGCCGTAGCGCTCGATAAGGACGGTATCCGCTCCGTTGCGGGCTGCCGAGACCGCGGCGCCTATGCCCCCCGGCCCCCCGCCGACGACTACCACGTCGGCCTGGCGGACGACTTTCGTATCCCTGGCTTTTTCTTTGATATAATCAACGTTATTGGTCATAATTTTGCCTCCGATTGAACTCATATGATTTTTCTTAAAGAAATAGTGGCACTTATAAAAAAGAATATAAGATTGGCTGGTTTGATGTCAAATACCCCGGTGTGATTTTAATCACATCCTGCGATATCGCAGTTCGGTCAAATCTCCCGGGGAGAGTCGGGTAGTCAACGTTCCCCCACTTGAGCTTCCGGTTGCTGAAACCGTCGGTTTCAATTTGAAATATGTAACCAAAGCTGCCATTCAGGTACAGTTTGGCACTCTTGTATTTTTTCCCGTGATGGATTATAATCCCACCCAAATGCCAGGCTGGGTGCGGTAATTCTAGTATCCCTAACAGGGGCATTTCGATAATAAAAATGTTGGAGGTGAAGAAATGTTGAATAGTGCTGATGTTGTAATAATAGGAGGCAGTGCTGCGGGGGCTACAGCAGCAATAAGCTGCCGAAGGCGATATCCGGATAAAAAGGTGATTCTAGTACGCAAGGAGGAACAGGTTCTCGTACCTTGCGGTATACCGTATATCTTCGGGACGTTGGGCAGCCCCATGAAAAACCTGATTCAGGATAAATTGTTGCATGATAATGATATCAATATTGTTGTTGATACCGCACAACAAATAATTAAAAAGAAAAAGGTAGTCCATACCAATGGTGGTCAGGATATTAAATACGATAAGCTTATTATAGCTACCGGTGCAAATCCTCTAGCTTTGCCGATTCCCGGTAGTGAGAAGGAGAACGTCTTCGTAATTGAAAAGGATATTGCTTATCTTCAGAATATGCTTGATGAGGTTAATAAGGCCAAGGATATAGTTATCATCGGTGGTGGCTTTATCGGGGCGGAGTTTGCCGATGAGTGCAAGAAAAACCGGGATAACAACGTAACTATTGTGGAAAAATTACCGCATTGTCTCCAGTTAGCCTTTGATGATGAATTTTGCATTGAGGCGGAAAAAATGCTTACTGATAGGGGAGTTAAAATCATACCCAATCAAACGTTAGTTGAAATATTGGGGGACAAAAAAGTTAGTGCCGTACGATTGTCTGACGGACGGGAGTTAAAGGCTGATGTTGTTATCGGCAGTATAGGGATGCGGCCTGATGTGGAGTTGGCGGAGAAGGCGGGTTTATCTATCAACCCTGCCACTAACAGCGTTGAGGTGGATCGTTATCAACGGGTTATCAACGAGCAGGATATCTTTGCCTGTGGAGATTGTGCCGTTAAGATTTCATATTTCAGCGGGAGGCCTTCGAAGACGTGGCTGGCTTCGGTAGCTACCGAGGAAGCCAGAGTTGCGGCAGCCAATCTCTTTGGAGT
>CAZRQP010000008.1:0-18551 GCA_964602315.1 uncultured Dehalococcoidaceae bacterium | reverse complement strand
TGGCTTCGGTAGCTACCGAGGAAGCCAGAGTTGCGGCAGCCAATCTCTTTGGAGTATGTTACGCGGGTTTTTGGACACTGGGGGTTTTTTCAACCCAGATAGGTGAGTTGGCTATCTGCGCCGCCGGGCTTACTGAAAGGCAGGCAAATCAGGAAGGATATAATACTGTCATTGGATTGGCTAAAGCCACCAGCAAGCATCCTGGAAGTCTGCCGGGCTCATCTCCGACATCGGTAAAACTGGTCTTTTCTAAGTGTAACGGTATCATCCTTGGGGGAGAGGTCTCCGGGGATACCTGTGCCGGCGAACTGATAAATGTTATTAGTGCTTGCATACAGAACCATATGACGGCTTGCGCTATCTCAACATTCCAGATGGGCACTCATCCCATGCTTTGCGCCTCTCCCATAGCCTATGAAATTGTGAATGCAGCGGAAGAGGCATTTATTAAACTCAAATAGAGCGACCTGGGGTATTCCTGTTAGTGATAGCCATATTACAAAATGTAGCTTTTTTAGGTGGAAAATAAAGCTGGTGAGCCGCGGAGGACTCGAACCTCCAACCGGATGATTAAGAGTCATCTGCTCTGCCAGTTGAGCTAGCGGCCCGATTTGAATAACCGCCCATAATTCTATCATCTAAAAACGTGTTGAAGCAAGCGTAATCATAATTACATATGGCTTAACCAAAGAAAAGAGCCCCACATATCTCTTACAACATGGGAAGCTCTTTTCACCCGCCTGGTTGCTCTTATTTTTAGGATAGTATCGGTTAGTTTTGTATGTTTTCCGAGAGTTTTACATGCTGAATCGGTGCCAGCAGGTTCTCATCGCCGGCCAGGATATCTTTCGGCTCAAGGATATTAATATCCTGGTGTTCGAGTCGGAATCTTTTCATGATATCATCGTGTTCCTGGAAATCTCGGGTGTCATTCTTTTCGTTTAAGTTATGCTTATCGGTCTTCCTTTTTCTAATCCATAAAATAATCATATTTTGCTCCTCACGCTAAAGATTCCGTATATTCAGACTCCTTATCAACCTTGGTTATATTAACTCGCCGTGAGATAAAAACTTGGTATCGCAATGTTTTTTCCCGGGGTAATGTGGTAACTGCGGTAGCATCCTTTTTCAATCGTGACCTTGTATTTAGCGTTGCCCGGCAGCGTGAAGTTCACCAGTCCGTTCTGCATCGTCAGGTACATTTCCGGACAAGCCGTTACGCTCAATTTATCCCAGCTATCCGTACCGGTCTGTACGTAAATTCCCACGTTAATGTTCATGTAACGGTAGCCGTGAACCAGTTCGTCAACGTTAGTTATATAAAGAGTGAAAGGCGTATCTACCGTTGTGCCGGAAACATCGATGTAAAATAGGTCGCCTGCTTCAACTTCCCCGATGGCATTGCCGAACACTTCGATATTCGGCGCCAGCGCCGGGTCGGCCGGCTCGATTGTTATAGGGCTTTCGTCTGCAGCGGCCCCATCATAGGCATAGGCTGCGCCGCAGGGAATCAGCAGTAGAACCAGGATTGTTATGATAAAAAGTGCTTTTTTCATTTTCGGCAACCTTATTGCTTGATAAGGTTCTTGTTCCAGATTCCAGCTTATCTCTGAAACGGGTAATAAATGATAAATTGCATAGGTAAAGCCATAAACAAAAAATAAATATTCATCGTGGAGTGGCCCTTCGACTTAAAAAAGAAAGGGCTTAGCTTTTTATCGGCTAAGCCCTCGTTATTTATTGATTTAGAGGAGATTTAGTTGTTACTGACCCGCATGTTGCCCACGGCATCATAAGCGGAGCGTTTTAGAGTATCCTCGATCCTCTTTTTCAAAGTATCAATATTGAAAGGTTCGGTAAGGTAACTTTCCGAACCGAGGTTAAGCCCTCTTACCGTACCGTTATTCGTATCCCACTTGCTTAACATCATGATAGGAGTCTGCGTCCACTGCCGGAGCTGCAGGCAGGTGCCGATGCCGTCGAGCGACGGCATGACGATATCCAGAATTATGAATTCTGGGGTTTCGGCTTCGACCACTTCCTTAAGATGGTGGTCGCAGTGCTCTGTATTGATAATCTCATAATTACCATCATTAAGCTCCTGCTGGAGCAGCGTCACCAGCGACTGGTCGCGGCTGATGGTAAGGATTTTCGTTTTTTCACTCATGTTAGTCTCCTTTAAGTCAGAATGTTCGGTTTTCTGCTATAAGACTAACATCGGCGCGGTAAACGGGGCATAAACGGCAATAATCATAAGATAAATATCTTGTTAATGATAGGGGGAATTTAAGCAGGCATTTAAAACAATCGTAAAAATCGTAATAATATAGGTATTATATCTCCTCGTCGCCGGAGGTCCTGGTATAATCGGTGCCGTTGCCGGCCGTCCAGAAGAAAATGGGGTAATCAATCCTCTTGAGCGTGAGGGGCAGGTGTTTCATGCCGCGGGGGACGTAAATCAGGCAGCTTTTAGTGATGGTGAATTTCTCATCTTCCAGCCAGAGGTCCATCTCCCCGCCCAGCTCCTGCGGCTTGCCGGGTACAGTTCCGATGAACCCAAGCGTCTCGTCAAAGTCGTGCGTATGGGCAATCTCGATATCGAGCGGTTCCGTACCGTGCTTTTTCCACAGCCAGACGCAGTTGGTGTAAAAAGCCCCGGCGGCTATTCTGTTATCCAGCGCGAACATCCACGTGGCGTCGAAGTAATTGCCTTTGGCCCGCGCTTCCACGAGGCGCTTGGGCTGCGGGAATGGCTTATCGCCTGGCTTGGGCTGCGGAGGTTCGTAAACGATGTATTTGCTATATTTGGATTCGGCCATTTTCTTCTCTCCTTAACTATGATAAAAGCTAGGCCTTTTTCTTTAGCTTCTTTGTTGTTTTCTTTTCCGGTGGTGGGCCGGTCGGCTTCCAGATTCTGGTGAGCGATACCTCCATAAATATAAAAGGCTTGGTTACCTTCTTAATGACGATAGGGCAGTGCTCCACTCCGCTTGGGATAGAGACAACCGCCGTAGTATTGATGAGGTGCTTTTCGCCGCCTATGGTGAACTCGATTTCCGCTCCCAGGTCGGTGATATCCAGCGGATTGCCCCCGATGAAGCACAGCATCTCCGGGAAATCGTGGGAATGTACATGGTCGAAGGACATCGGCTTGGAGATGCAGTGATACCCTAGGGAGCAGTCGGCATCCAGCTCGCCGTCGTGCGCCACGATTGATTTCCCGCCGTAATGCGGTATATCTTTTATCAGGTCTCCGGTATGGAAGCATTTACCGTATTTCTTTTTCGTTGCCATCGTTCAAAAGCTCCTTAGCGCCTGCGAATGGCCTGATTATTTCTTCTTAGGCTTACGCTTGGTTTTTGATTTAGCCTTGGGCTTGGATGCCAGCATGTCTTTGGCCGTTTTAGCCGCGGCTTTAGCATTATTTAACAGACTGGCGTTCTTGGCTTTATCCGAGGTTGGCTTGCCGGTTACCGGGTGATTAAAGTGGAACGGGAAGATATAACCGGATACGAACCGGGGGTCGTTGGCTATCGCCTTGACGTCCGGCTCCGGTCCTTTGAAGTTGGCTATCATTTTACCGAGTTCTTCTACCCTCGTCCATGAATCCGGAGAAATTTTAATGCTCAAGGGAATAATCCAGTCCACCTTCAAAATTTTCCAAACGCCGTTTTCCTTGATATATTCCATTTCATAAATGCCGCCGACGATAGATGGCATAGTTTTGCCTGTATCCTGGTTAGGGACGGCCACGCCGCCGAAGGAATACCAGCGACCCTTGGCGTGCTTACCATCAGGGTCTACATCCACCACGCCGGCAATTGGCATTACCTGGTGGAGGAAACCGGGTGGGGGTTCGGGACGGTCGGTGCCCACGCCGAAATAGCGGTTGACGCCTTCCTTGCCGCGCCAGGTGCCTTCCAGCCAGTGCAGGGTAACGTCCGGGTCGTCGGCGAAGCAGTCGGCTATCTCGTCGCGCATCATGTGCATTACGTAGTAACTGTACACCCGATGCAGCCGCTTGACTTCATTAACGTCCTCCAAGAGGCCGACCTTCTTTTCTAGGGCTTTGATTCTGGCTTCCATTTCTTTAGTTGTCATGAGATACTCCTTTTACAGAAAATTGAAAAATGTTTAACTGATTTTACTCTAAAATAATGACAACAAACAAATAAAAAAGGGAGCTTTAAAGCTCCCTTTAATAGCTGATGAGAGATTTTAGAGGTAATTAAGTGACTGAAGCAGGTGATGTCGCTATATGATAGCCCACGCCGGGGATGGTCTGGATGTACTTGGGGTTCTTGGGGTCAGGCTCCAGCTTGCGCCGTAAACGCCCGACGAATACGCGCAGGTATTCTTTTTCCGATGAGTATTCATTTCCCCAGACGCTTTGTAACAGCATATTATGGGTCAGTACTTTATCTGAGTTGACTGCCAGGTGCTGCAGCAGGGCAAATTCCGTAGGCGTAAGCGTTATCTCCTTGCCGTCTACCGTCACGCGCCGCTTGGCGTAGTTGATTTCAAGCCCGTCGCAGGAGAATGTGGCCTGGGCGGGGGCTACAGAGGGGTCACCGCGGTGGCGGAAGGCGGTCTTAATCCTCGCCAGAAGCTCGGCAATACCGAAAGGCTTCGTTAGATAATCGTCCGCGCCCAGCTCGAGGCATTTTACCTTGTCGTTCTCGTCGCCGCGGGCGCTAAGAATAATAATAGGTACGTCTGACCACTCCCGTATGCGGCGGCAGACTTCCACACCGTCAACTTTAGGCATCATCAGGTCCAGGATAATCAGGTCGGTAAAGTCCCTCTGGACTGCTTCCAGTGATTCTTCGCCGTCCGTGGCAGTGTAGATTTCATAGCCCCGCGCCTTGAGATTGGTGCTAAGCAGCCTCAATATCGCCGGGTCGTCATCTACGATGAGTATATGTTTCTTGTCCATCGCTATGTCCCCCTTTAGTTCAGTGGAAGACTGAAACTGAATTTTGCCCCGCTCCCCGGTTTACTTTCCACCCAGATTTTCCCCCCATGAGCTTCGATAATGCCCTGGCAAATAGCCAGCCCCAGTCCGGTTCCCTTTCTCCGTCCGGCCTTGCGCCCGTCTCCCTGGAAAAATCTCTCGAATATCTTCTGGTGCAGTTCCGGACTGATGCCGATGCCTTCATCGGCCACGCTGATTGTTGCTTTTTTATTATTATGAGTAGCTTTAATATAGATATCTGTATCATCATCGGAGAACTTTACCGCGTTTTCCACGAGGTTGGTAAGCACTTCACCGATGCGGCCTTCGTCGATGTTTAGCGTTGTTATTTCTTTAGCAATATTAATGTGGAGACGATGCTTGACAGTCAGGTTGTCCAGCCGGTCTTTAATCGATGATACGACGCTAGATAAATTGATTTTCTTTTTCTTGACTTCCAATGCATTGGCTTCCAGGCGGGATATCATCAACAGGTCGTCTACCAGGCGCGCCAGCGTATCGGCATCTTTATCGATAGAAAGCAGGAAATCACGCCGCGTCTGTTCGTCAAAAATCACGTCCGGCTGCAGCAGGCTGTTGGCAGAGCCTTTAATCACTGCCAGGGGCGTGCGCAGTTCATGTGATACGTTGGCCAGGAAAGATGTGCGCATGGAGTCCAGTTCCCGTAATGCTCTGGCGCTGGAGGCTTCTTCGTACAACTGCGCGTTCCTCACGGCAATGGCTATCTCCCTCCCGATGCCGTTAAGCAGGTCTATATTGTTGGGACTAAAAATCTGGTTAAAGTCCGTGGCGATTCCCAGCACCCCGATATTTTCGCCCAGAATCGTTAGAGGCACCCCGGCGAAGGAGCGGTAGTCCGCCTTTTTAAGGAATTTCAGGTCGGTCTCCTCGAGCTTCGCCATGTCTTCTATAATCATTGCCCCGGACTGCTCGGTAAGGTTGTTGAATATGCCCTCCGTACCGGAGACATTTTTAGGTATGTCCTTGATTATTTTCATCGGCAGTCCGTGGTGGCCCATGAATTTCAAATGGTCTTTTTCCCGCAGGTATACGAAACTTGCTTCCACGCCGGTGCACTCGGCCACTTTTTCCAGGGCGGTATCGATTATTCCCTGCAGGTCCAGCGTCTGCGCCACTGCCTGTGAAACCGTGAGGAGTGTGTTGGTGATATGATTGTGACGCTCAAGCTCATTCACCAGCTGGCGGTTTTCAAAGACCAGGCGCTGTTTTTCCATGCCTTTGTTGATGACCGTCAGAAGATTTTCCGGGTCTACGGGTTTTTCAAGATAGGCGAAAGCGCCCCGGTTCAGCGACTGCACGGCGTTTTTCACCGATGAATGCCCGGTCAGCATAATCGTGACGATATCCGGATGCAGTTCTAGAATATTGGAAAGAAGTTCCGTACCGTCGGCATCGGGCAGGCTAATATCCAGGATGGCAGCATTATAGAAGCCCTTTTTCAGCAGTGATATCGCCTCGCTGGCCGAAGGTACAGCGCTGATTTTATAGCCCTTCTTTTCCAGTATCCGGCGGATAATGTCTAGGAAATCCCGGTCGTCATCCACTACCATTATGCTTTCGTTGGTTTTCATTTACCCCTCGTTTTTATTCTTCTTTACGGCTATTTTCTTGACAAGCTCGGCGGCGATGGAGGGGTCGAAGGGTTTGTAAAGACAGGTTATCGCAGATGCCGCCTGTGCTTTATCCAGTGCTTCCTTTACTTCGTTGCGGAATCCGGTCATCATTATCACGATGATATCCGGGTTTATTTCCTTTAGCCTTAACAGCGTTTCCAGACCGTCTATCTTCGGCAGCTTAACATCGATAAAGGCTATCTGAAAGGATGTGCCCTTCGTCATCATCACTGCCTCCTCCCCACTCTTGGCTGATAAGACTTCATATCCCTGTACCTCAAGGATTTGCGTTAAAGTATCGCAGATGTCCGCGTCGTCATCGACGATGAGAATCGGCTCGTTGCCGGCTGTCTCGTTTATCAGGTCGATTAGCTGGTCGATATGTATCGGTTTGTGGATAATCCGGCGGGCGCCCTCGTTTTTAGCGTTTTGAATTAAATCCTCGTCGGAATAGGCCGTCATTAGAATAATCGGCGCTTCCGGCTGTATTTCCTTAATTTTCTTAAAAGCATCGACGCCGTTCATCTCTGGCATCACGATATCCATCAATGTGACGTCAAAATTCTGCTCTTTAAATTTACTGATAGCAGACACCCCATCATTGGCTGTCTGGACATAGTATCCCCGACGCTTTAGAATCATGGCGAAAGTTTCCAGTAAGTCCTGGTTGTCATCGACTACGAGAATCGTCGGTTTGTTTTTCATATTAATTTTAACTCCTTTGCTCAATCGGTAGTTTCACGGTAAACTTTGTGCCCTTGCCCACCTGGCTCGATACTTCCATTTTCCCGCCGTTTTGCTCGACTAGTCTCTTGGAAATAGCCAGGCCCAAGCCGATACCTTTGGGCTTGGTGGTGAAGAGGGGCTCGAATATCTTTTCTAGATTTTCCTTGGGAATTCCGCAGCCGGTGTCCTGGAAAATAACCGCTACGTGCTCATTGTCTGTTTCAGTACTTATATTCACTTCTCCGGCCTTCCCGTTCATTGCCTGCGCGGCATTGGAGATGAGGTTGGAAAAGACCCGGTTCATCTGCTCGGGGTCGGTCTTTATAAATTTTGGTTGACCGTTCAGGTTCACGTTGACAGTTACATGTTCCGTTGGGGTAATCCAGGATAGACTCTCGTCGATTAAGCTCTTTAACTCGGCCTTGACTTGGGTCGGCGGTTTAATACGGGTGAAGTCCAGCAGGTCGGACACTATCTTATTAGAAATATCTATTTGTTTATCCAGCACTTTCAGCGTATTTGTGGCCTCTTCATCGGATTTTTCAGCCAGGGCCATATTCAGCAGATAGGCGCAATTCCTGATTACGTTCAAGGGATTGCGCAGTTCATGACCGACGCCTGAAGCCAGTTCACCCACGGCGGCCAGCCGCTCCGAGCGGATAAGCTTTTCCTGCACCTGCTCCAGGTCTTTGGTCCTGTTATCCACTTCTTTTTCCAGTTGTTCGTAATAACCGCGCAGCGACTGCTCCAGTTCAACCTGGCGGATGGCGCCCCCGATTCTCTCGGAGAGCGTTTTAGTCAGGTGGTTTTTCTTCTTTAAATAAGGATTATCGCGGTTGGAATATATCTCCACGATACCGGTGTTTTCCCCGTTTATCATCAGGTTCTCGGATACTTTGTTGGTATTTTTCTGAAAGTTGGGGCTTTTATATACCTGGTCGTGGAAAGTGATTCTTACGCTGGTCCCTTCCGGGTATTGTGTCGCCCGGGGAATTATGGTTACCACTTTGCCCAGGAACTCATCGACAGAGTTGCTGTCTCCCGCCGCCTTGCCGATGTCATAAAGGCATTTCATCTCCTTTATTCTCTGCTGGTGCTCCGTTTCGCTCTTTTGCAGCATGGCCACCACCGCGCCTACTGCGCTAAGGATGATGACGAATGCCGTGGGTTTGAAAAGGGCGTTGGGGTATGTGTCGATAAGAATAGCATGGGGCAGCAGGACAAACATCGACACCAGCGCTGTTAATATTGAAGGTATTACGCCTAAAAAGTAGGCTGAATACACAACCGGTGCAAAGAATGCCAGACCCAGGAAGTCGATCCCGTATAAGTTGTGGAGGTTGTTAAGTGAATCCTGGACGTTTACAAAGCCGAGACGCCCGCTAATCGCGGGTAAATAGTAGATAATGGCACAGAGCGCCATTAGGGCTATAACATAGCGCAGGTGTTTATTAGCCCATATTCCCTTTTTATTACGTTTATAACTCATCTTCGGCCCTCCCAGGGTTAATTTATGGTATGGTTGCTTCGTTCCCCGGGCGCGTATTTAGCCCAAAATATAATACGGGCAATTTTATCCAAATTACTCTCATAATCAGGCTACTACTGCCAGCTACGACGGGCAACCATGATAACCCCTTTCTTTCATTGGGGTATTCACCCACACTTAAAAATCGGTATTTTAGTTGAATACTCATTGCCTGCTTATTTATTCTGCCAGTCCTTGATGATATCCTTTATTTCCTTCAGGTCATCCATCAATTCATCAACACTCACATCCGGCAGCGAAGTTATCAGACCGGCCAGGGGATTTTCCTCCTCCTCTTCGCTTGTGAACAGCGCCTTTAGTGATTCTGTATCCAGCGGTTTATCCGGCTTTTTCGTTGCAGAAGTAGATTTGCTTTCAGGGTCTGTTTCAGCCGCTTTAACGTTCGCCGGTTTTTCCGCTGGTTCGGCGCTGGTATCTTCTTCTTCGTCTGTGTCTACACCGCTTAGAGAGTCCTCGGACTCAATCGAAAGCTCACTGATAGGCCCGTGAGGATGGAGTTCGGAAGTCTCTGTTTCTTCCAGTTCGACTATCTTCCCGGAGAGATTCTTCAGCTTCATCTCTGTCTGTGCCAGGTCGTCGGTTCGGTCTTTAAGATGTTCTTCCAGACCGGTTATACCTGTGGAAGCAGCGGCATCGGCCGGTGTTCCCTCTTTTTCTTTTTTATTATTCTTTCCAAATTTTAGTTTATTTAAAAACATCTCAACTCTCCTTCCGGTGAGACGGCTTATTGTTATGTTCCGGTTCTTTAGCGGAAATATCCCTCACGGTATGCTTTAGATAATATAGAATAGACTTCATAAAAATTAGTTTTTCTCTGTTCGGTAATACGTTTTAAGACCTCCGCTCTTTGTCTTACCATCCTGTATATTTGGCGGCGCTTCCCTTCAGGGAAACCGCGCCGCGGCGCGATCTTGTTTTCCAGTAAATAGGAGTTCTGGTTACCGCGGAAAATAAAGGTATCATCCAGCGGATTCCAGTTGAAAATTTCAATATAAGAAAATGCGTCGGCTATAGAATCATAGTTTACGATTTCATTAATACTGGTAAGACGCCGAGCCAGGTGGCCGCTGGCCAGGCGTACCTGCTGACAGATTGCGATGACGTTCAGGTTATCGACATATGATTTCGGCACGTTGATAGGGTTGCCGGTAATACGCTGGATTAGCTTGGAAACCGAAGCGGCGTGGAAGGTACTCATGCAGGCGTGACCTGTTTGCATTGCCTGAAAAGCAACGGAGCCTTCGACACCACGGATCTCACCCACGATAATAAGGTTAGGTCTTTGCCGCAAGGCAGCTTTGAGGAGGTCGAACATAGATATTTCGGCAGAATCACTTTGTTTACCGGTACCGCGAGTAACCCCGCGAATCCAGTTATGGTGCGGCACCTGCACTTCGGGGGTATCTTCGATACTAACTATCTTGGATTCAGGGGGAATGAAGGTAGTCAGTGCATTCATCATGGTGGTCTTGCCGGAGGCCGTTTCCCCGGATACCCAGATATTCATACCCTCCTGGATTACAAGTGATAGATAGGCGGCCATTTCATAATTAAGTGTGTTGAACTGGATAAGCTCCAGTATGCTCATCGGTGTATCGCTGAATTTACGAATAGTAAAGTTGCTTCCCCTTTTAGAGACATCGTTACCATAGACGATATTGATACGAGAACCGTCGGGCAGGGTAGCATCGACTACCGGCACGCGGAATGTCACGGGATGCTTGATGCTTTCGGCCAGTTCGATAACGAATTTATCTAGTGAATCCTCGGACTCGAACCCGATATTGGTGCGCAGACCGCCGAAAATTTTGTGCTCCACGAAGATATGCCCGAGACCGGAACATGAAATATCTTCAATATACGGGTCGTGTATCATCGGGTCTAGGACACCCATGCCTTCCAGCTTGCGCTTAAGTAAATACCGCAGGCTGTTGTACTGGAACTGGGTAACCGTTATTCGCCCCTGTACGTCCTTTTTTGAAAGTTGGGATTTATCCCCGTTTTTCTTGCTCTTAATTTTACCGGTAAGATTCTTGTGGCCGTTGTTTTTAGTCTTCGCGGTTTTCTGACGGGCTACTACCTTTCCGTTATCGGAAACATATACAATTTTATCGACGATGTCCATGATAATATCCAGCCGGTTTGATGATTCAATCACACCGGTGAGTTCTTCCACATGTTCCGCCAGATGTAATTCTGTTTCTTCAAGGAGATTTTCATGAGTGTCAATAATGCTGGGCTCGATGGCAATGTAATAATCCCTGATATCTTCAGAATTAGGCATGATGTGAATGTACACTCCGTTAGAGGTTTTGTAGATAATATTTGGGTCTTTCATGCCCAGCATTTTCAGCGTTATTTTTTCATAATATTTGGGTATTTCCATTGTATCGAGGGGCAGCATGTACAGGTATTGGAGTAGATGCAAATTATTCTTACATTCATTCTGTAAGTCCTCCGGTAATTTCTGAAATAGAGGGCACTTATCCAGATTAGTACCGCAGGTACTGCCGCATTTCTGGGGGCATGGTTTTATTTCAAAGGGATAATAGTTCACCTGTTCTCCTAGACTCTGGCTTTAGCCAGAGGAATAATTCTCATCCCAAGCTTGGGCTCGATATTAAAGCTGACCACGTCTCCGGTAGGGCGGTCAGCACCGCGTACTTTCAATACCTCCATTAGCTTTATCATGCTTTCGCCGACCTGTTCCAGGCGCAACTTAAAACGTGCATCGCAGAGCGAGCGTGTTCTCGAAAGAATGTCCTCCTCAAAGGCATAAGAATGCGCCACAACGATTATCGTCCTTCCCTGGTCGCACAGGGATTTGCATCTGGAAAAGAAATCAATAATTGCCACCGGCTCGCTATGCGCCACCAGCAGGGTAATCGAATCGATAATTATTAACTTGAATTCTTGAGGAAGGTTGGAAAAATGGTGTGTCAGCACCAGGAAGGGTTTGTGCCCGTGAGGCAAACCGCTGCGGAAAGTCAGCGGGAAAATTCTCAAGCGGTCAGCCAGAAAATGGTCCATGATATTCATGTTAAGCGAGTCCATCTGGCTAATCAGGCTTCTGATATTATTTTCCGTGGTGTAATAGGCTACTGAAATTTCCGCATTTAGTAGCGTGCCGTTTGTAAGATGCTGGCATAATACGCTTTTACCGGCATCGGAGTGTCCTTCAACGAGGCAGAGAGAACACAGCGGGATACCTCCGCCGAGTTTATCATCAACTTCCACGATGCCGGTTACTATGGCTTCTTTCTTTTTATCGCTTTTTATCATTTGAATTACCTCTCCTGCCGGATGACATGTTTTTCCTGTAACTACTAACTATCAACATTTTCTTCGGGTGTCAGATTGATACAGAACTCCTTGCTTTTACCGTTACCTCCGGGAAATACCAGCTTTAATTTAGCCGGTTTCTCTTTGTTTTTATCCACTTCAATTATTTCCTCATCGGACAATGCTTCCGCTTCATCGTTGATGTCCACCCAGGACGGTATTACCGGATTAAGCGGGGCATCACCGCCGGTAAGGACCCCATGCAGCGATAATATGGACTGGCTCCAGATTTCGGGTTCGTTAGCTACTTCGGAATAGTCTTTAACTATTTCAGCAAGATGAAGAATAATGTCCTTCATCTCCGGTGATAGGTGGCCGCTCGTACCATAGACCTCCAGTAATGCCGGGAGCTGTTCGCTCCCTATTTCTTGCCTGGCTTTCGCCACCCAGTTTATCAGGTTGGCCAGCATGTTGACCTTAGGTATTCCCCGGGCCTCTTCACTAACGGGTTGGTTATATTCCATAGGTTGTACCTCCTCTAGGGGTAACTCCTCGTTTTCATCCCCTGTATTGTCATCCGCCTCCGCTTCGTCCAGTTCATCTTCAGGCGGAAGCTCTTCTTCGGGTGAATTATCCTCTTCATCCTCTTCAAATTCATCGGGTAACTCTTCAGCTGCTTTCATGCTTTCAGGCGGCTGGTTTTCTTCAAACGTGTCGTCGTCAGGCGTTTCTTCGGGATATTCGTCAGCCTTATTATCCCCCTCCTCGAAATCAAGCATTTCTTCGTATTCACCCGGTTCTGCTTCATTTACGAGATTATCATCTATTTTCTCCGGTTCAGGCATACCCCCTAATTTGTCGTTATCGACATGACTGTCAACATCCATCTTTTGAGGTTCTGCGTTATCACCGGCAAGAGCCGCTAAAATAGTTGAAAATTCCGAGGACGGCAATTCCATGTTCAGAAGATAATCACGAACGCTCGCCAGAGAGTTTTTAACCTCCGCTTTTAGTAACTTGATTTCATCCTGCAGTATGTCAAGTCTGCTCTCTTCCACCATGGTACCTTACCTCCTTCCTGCCTCAAGCTCATCGCGTAACTTTTCCTTTTCTAGGTCGTTAGGAATCGGTGTTTGTGCTTCCATTAAATATGCACGGATATCAAATAACATGTCTCTTAAATCCTCTTTAACTTCCTGCAATTCCAATTCCATTTCCTTTAGCTGTTCTTTTTCATCCATGTTGTTTCCTCCTTACATGTGGGAGACGGTAGTAAATAACTGATTGGCCAGTGCCGGCAAAACAAGAAGGGCTGTGCCGGAAATGGCCGCCGTAATTCCCAGATTGCTGAAAATTTTATATTTACTGCCCCCCTCTGCTAGAGTCGGCACTATCGCATTTGCTATGGTAAATATTATTACCAGAGGCAGCACCAGGTGTTGCATAATTTCAAGACCGGACAGATTGAAACTGGAAAAAGAAGTTATGGTTCGCGTACTACCCATATTGGGTACGTCAGTCTGGGCTTGTGATAACAATCTTCCGAAGGAAACTATCACCTCGGTGATAAAGACTAAAATGACAATAATCGCGGCATGCATGGTAATACATAGCCAGCGGAAGGGACTGGATACCGTTCTGCGATGGGCGCGGAGCAGCGATAATCTATTGGCGAACAAAGCAGCCTCATTACCTGCATCATCTGCCGAACCCCCCACTTCTATCGCGTCGTAGAACATACCTACGCTGCGGTTAGCCAGTTCGCTGCCGGTTTCATCTATAAACATTTTCCATGATAATTTTGATTTAATTCCGGCAGTGAGTCTGGTATGCAAATTCTTGACGGATGGACGTAAAATGTTGATGGCGTTAAAATCAATTCGTCCCAGAGCTGAGCTAATCGTTGTCTCCAGTGACGCACAAACGCCTCCCAGGGAGCGTAAAAACGTCCCGACCTCATTATCCCGATTTATTATTTTTTTATCGTCCTTGGTCATGATATAACCGAGAGGGAAGACTATAGCCGCAACTATGAGTAGTGCCACGCCAATATTTTGCCCGGTAACTAAAAACACGATACTTACAACGATTACTGCCGCTAGAACCGGCTTGAATAACTTAGCTGCAATTTTTTGTTCTTTAGAGCCTGGCCAATTCAGGATAATTTTTTCTTTCGGCGATACTACCCATATCAGCCAGACGCCGACAGCCGTTACGGTTACGGAGATAAAAGCCATGGCTATTATGAGCAATGTCTCGATTTTCCATATCATCGTTGAAACTATACCGATAACCACTACCAGAATTGCCGAAAGAATCAAGGAGACATAGGCATCCGTCCACATTTTCATCGCTTCCAGGTTTCTTTCATATTCGTTTTCATAGTCTTCGGCACGGGTAGTAGCTTCTCTGGAGAGGAAATCGGCTTCCGGTTCACCGGAAATCAGCGAGCTGGAAAAACGCAGCAGCAGGCCTTTCATCTCTTCGTCTTTAGCCGGCTCTCCTATTGTCTGGCAAGCGCGAGCGTAATCATACTTCAACTGCCGGCGTGTCAGTTCCACTCTTTTAAAGTATTCGGCTGACGAGCATTGAATCTCGGCGGAGCGTTCGAAAATCTGGTCGCGAGGCACGCCGGAAGCGGCTATCGTTGACATATAAGAGAGCTGATAATACAAATCAAAGCTCAACGCGATCTTACCGCGCTTCTTGCCCTTTTCATCCTTGGCAAAGAACGGGAGTGCTCTTATCATTTCTACTATTTTCATTATTATGCTTCTATTCTCGTCTGGTCTGTAATAGGCAATTCATCATTATCTATGTCTATTAATACGTATCCGCCATTTATCTTTTCTTTAGTTTCCCCGTAAAATTCAATAACCAGGTAATCGTTCTCGTCCACCACCGTATAATCGGAAAATATATAATTGCCGCTTACCGTTAACCACGTGTCTAGTTGGTCTCTATTAAACGTAACTTCGGCAGCCGGGGAGCCGTTGATAGTAGCTCTCACTGCACCGTCCGCGGACATTATCTTGATATCGATGTTTAAATAAAACCTGTCATTTACGGAGGTTAAAAATCCGGGTGAAAGGTAACAGCGGTAATTGATTGTCCAGGTAGCTGCCGGTATCTGGTCGATACCCACGAGCGGGTAGATAAACTGCGCCGGGCGGGTGGATTGAGACTCATTATAAAGTAGTTTCCTGGCAATCTCATTTTGTGCAAAATCTGCCATTATAATCATCGCACTTCCGTCTGCCGGTGCCGCTTCCACCAGTTCGTAATATTCAGTGTTTGCGATGGTGATGTTCTCTGATTGGGGAGTAAGCCTTGTGTAGCCGAGATTCAAAAACGGCATAGATGTATAAACACCGTTCGGAGAGGCAATGGCTACACTCCCGCTGGTGGCATTCCCCGATGGCGGGTCCAGATAAACCAGGGCAACCATTTCCTCCAGCGGATTTAGAATGCCGGGCTCGAAGAACTCCATCGGCCCGTTAAGACCGATTCTGGACTTGAACCATTCATTATTCAGCGGCAATGTAGTGCTGTAGGGCAGCCATTTTGTATATAAAGCACTACCGTCATCTTCATATTTCACAATAAAGTCCCATTTATCATAACCGGCCAGCTTGGTCTGGCCGTCGTTTTTTACCGTCACTCGTACGTAGTCCCCCCAGGAGAGCTTAACGGCACGCAGAATAGTCAGGTCCGTCCGTGCTATTTCACTCTCCAGGACACTTATTTTGTCGAAGTTAATTGCTGCTGTATCCGCCGATGTCAGTAAACCCTGTGACAACGCCATACCTCCAACCATAATCATTGCGATACATATTACTGTTACTACTGCTGCTGCCATGTAATCGACTCCCCGCCATGCTCCTGGCGGTACCAGCTTAATTTAAATGTAATTTTCATTTTCATGTTGCCGCTGCTCATTTAATTTCTTTAGGGTGAAAAGTAAGTTGAACTCGATATTCCGCTGGGCGTGGTTACCACCACCATATTGGTCGTACCCGGGCCTACTGACGGGTCGAGCCATGTTCTTATCATTATCTCCTCACCTGGATTCAATACATTCGGTTCGTACTTTTCGGCTACGCCGTCCAGCCTGATCCAGCCTACTTCCCACTCATAAATTCCGGCACCTCCCGGAGCATAGGGCAGCCATTCCACGTGATATTTGCCGGAATCGTCATAATACTGGATGATAACATCCCATCTTTCAAAATCGGCCATCTTGGTCTGGCCTGTATTCTTGAGCACTATATCCAGAGGGTCCGCGCCGGGAATTAGTGATACATTTGTGCTCATCGGTGTCAGCTCGGTTCTCATGATTGTTTCTGTTCTCTGTTCAATTTCACTAAGCCCTTCGGTACTGGAATCGACTGATGTCATAAATCCATGGGACATCGTCATGCCCCCGAAAACCATCAGGGCTATGCAAATTATAGAAATTATCGCAGTTTCCATTTCCTGCTCCGTTACATGCTGAAATAAAACTCATCATATATTCCGTTAGGAATAATAAACTTGGCAAAATATGTTCCGGCACCCGGGTCGCTATCATATGTGACCGTTACTTTTATCGTGGCGCTGGTCCTCCATTCCATATCATTTTCCAGTTCAAAAGACCAGCGTGGATAATCGCTGCCGGCATCAGTCACATAAGGAATGCGTTCGAAGTCATCTTCCTGCCCGAAGAACAGGTCGCTCTCCTCGACAGCCAGAATACGCTGAGTGCCTACGTTCTTTATCCACAAAAAAACCAGTGTGCGGGTGGAGTTATTTGCCGCATGAACAATGCTAATACGACTCTTCATCCGTTCGTCGACCTGTTCGGCCATGCTGGTCATAGCCTCGCTGGAACGGTTTATCATCGGATAAACACTATTAAAGAGAAATATCATACACACAACCCCCGCTATGATTAGTAGAGCTGTTGTGATAGCTTTGTCCACAAAAGACCTCCGTTATTCCTTTGGAGCAGATGTTTGCGGCAAACATCTACGCTTCTCACAGCTGTTAGAAAGCGTATCATACCCACTAAAAACCACGGTTCGGGGTGGGGCTCCGTTAATGGAGGTCCCCACCCCGCGTGCTTAACTTTAGACCAATTCGCCTTAGCGCAGGTTTATTATCTTATCGATATATGGCGGTGTTGTCCGCTCAATGGTGAGTACGGCACCGATTGGTGTCAGCACCGTGATACTGAATCTTTCGTTAACGCTGAGGTTAGGGGCAAGTGCTTGTACAAGATTTCCTGCCGCTCCGCCGTCAACATCTCCGACAGTTATCTGGAATTTCTCACCGGTTTCCAGCAGATAATCGCCGTCATCGTTCCCCATCTTGTTAACGGTCCAATATAGGTCCGTTATCTGTTGAGCATTATCGATGTAATTGATAACAACCTTATGGTCATTCCCCGTAGCTAGGCCAAGAGCGCCATTGGAAGGTTGGGTGAAGTCAACCGGTTCGCCACCGAGTACATTGGACACGGTAAATGTCAATTGTCCGATAGAACCACTGGCACCCGTCTCGTTTCCGGTAGCAATTATCCCTCCCCTGAGTTCCAGAGTGCTCTGGGCTTCTTTTAGCCCGGCATAGACCGCTTCCTGCGCCTTCTGGGTAGAAAAGAGGCCTGCGGAAAGGGCGGTGTAGGCAAAGACCGCGGCTACTACTACAAAGGCGATCAGGATAATAGCTGTCTCCAGCCCGGTGATGCCCTTTTCCTTCCCTAAAAACTTTCTATACATATTTTCTCCTTTTCCTGCAAAACCTAATTCATAGGCTGATTAGCGCAAGTTCATGATTTTATCGATGTAAGGCGGGGTAATCCTTTCAATCGTGAGTACGGCACCGAATGGTGTCATTACCACTAGACTGAAAGTCCTGTTAACGGTTAGGTCAGAATCTAAAGCGTCAACAAGGTTTCCCTCTCCGCTCTGGCTGCCGACGGTAATCTGGAATTTTTCGCCGGTCTCCAGCAGCGAGTCGCCGTCATCGTTCCCCAGTTTGGTAACTTTCCAATAAAGATTGTCTATTGCTTGGTCGGAGTCAAGATAGTTAATCACTACCTTATGGTCGTTACCTGTAGCTAGACCAGCCGCACCGCTGGAAGGCGGGGTGAAGTCAATAGGCTCACCGCCGAGCACGTTGGCTACGGTGAAGGTGATTTCGCCAACAATGCCGGAATCACCGGTAATATTACCGGTAGCGATTACAGCTCCCTTGAGTTCCAGGGTGCTCTGGGCCTCTTTAAGCCCGGAATAGACTGCTTCCTGGGCTTTCTGGGTCGAGAAAAGACCCGCAGAAAGGGCAGTATAGGCAAAGACCGCGGCTACCACCACGAATGCAATCAGGATGATAGCGGTCTCAAGGCCCG
>CAZRQP010000007.1:21598-27381 GCA_964602315.1 uncultured Dehalococcoidaceae bacterium | reverse complement strand
CCCAGATGCCCCTCTTCGGGGGGAAATCTGAACTGGAAAAAGAGATAGAGAAGCTGGACATCAACGGCATGACGCCGCTGGAGGCGTTAAATAAGCTGTATGAGTTAAAAAAGAAAGCGGGCGGGGAGGGGTAGGGCAGTAAATACTATTCAAGGAGTAAAACCATGAAAATCCTCGGAGTATCTTTCAGCCCCCGCAAGGACGGCAACACCGTCGCCATGCTTAACGAGGCGCTGGCCGCGGCTAAAAAAGACGGCGCAGAGGTCGAGCTTTACAGCGTCGCCGGCAAGGACCTCCAGCCCTGCGACGGTTGCTGGGGGTGCATGAAAACAGGCAAGTGCCACATCAAGGACGACATGCAAGAGCTGTTCGATAAGATGCTTACCGCCGACGGGCTGATTCTGGGCACGCCGATATACTTCTGGGGCATGACGGCGCAGGCCAAGGCCGTCATCGACCGCACCATTTCCCTCAACCAGCCGGGGAGGAACTTAAGCAACAAGGTCTGCGGGGTGGTGGCTTCCTGCGGCAGTCTCGGGATGGTGAGCGCGCTAAAGGACTTAAGCTACTATATCATCCAGCGCCGCCTGCTGCCCGCCAACCAGGTCTCCGCCTACCTGATGGGCCCGGACGACCTCAAGAAATTGCCGAAATGCCTTGAGGAGCTTAAGAAACTGGGACGCCAGATGGTGGCATTAGTGAAGCTAAACTTCAAATACCCGGAGGAGTTTGCCCGGGGACCGGGGGCTTTTGGTACGCACACGAGGTAGGGGGAAAGAAACAAGATACAAGATACAATAAAGAATAAAATATAAATGAAAATGATAGATGATAGAACACAAAAGAATTGAGGTTAGTAATGTATTAGTCTGTTAACGTATAGTATATAAATAGATCAATTATTCAGAAGTGTCAAGTATATTGACAAATATGTCAAGAGTATTGACAAATGTGTACATGTATTATATAATATACATACTTAATCCCCGCCCGTTGGACGTGGCTTTGGTCATGTCTCCGGGCGGGTGTTTTTTAGGTGTTAATCTTGCGCACTATAGTATTTTTTGATGGTCAGAACTTGTATCACGGTGCCAAAGATGCTTGGAGAGTCCTACCAGCTGTTGGGCATTCAAGATACTCCTACCCAAGCTATGATGTGAAGAAACTTGCTGAAGCATTAGTCTCTAAAAGTGCTGGCCGTATACTTACTCAGATACGTTTTTATACCGGTGTTCCAAACCCAACTCTTGGCACTACAGAACGCTTCTGGCATTCTTTCTGGACAAGTAAGCTTAGGTACCTAAAAAATCAAGGTATTGAAGTCTATAAGGGGCGGATAAATCACGAGCAAGAAAAAGGGGTTGACGTTAGTATAGCTATTGATTTAATCAGGTTGACTTATGAACAAAAATACGAAGTAGCTATTATAGTAAGTCAGGATTGGGATTTCGGACCAGCTATCCGACTTGCTAAGGAGATAGCAAGAAATCAAAATCGCCAGCTTATTTATGAATCATGTTTCCCATTGGGACCTGGGAGTAAATCAAGTCGTGGTATCCCGGGTACGGTTTGGGTTCCGATTGACCAAGCCACGTATGACGCCTGTTACGATCCCAGAGATTATCGTAATCCGTAGACGTTGTTACTCTTGCTCCTTTTCCCACCATCTTTAACATTTAACCTGTATCTTTGACATTTAATATTTATCTTTTAAATTATATACCCCCACCCGTCCTTCATCCGCTCCAGCATCTCGCGCTGTTTTTTCTTGTTGAGCTTGAGATATTCCTGCCCGAAGACCGGGAGAGTATCAAGTTCTTTCCTTTTCCTTTCCAGGAACTCGTCCAGCGTGCCTTTGACCTCGGCGGGATTGCCGGTGGCCACCATGCGGGCCGGGATATCATGCGTCACCACGCTCCCCGCCCCGATAACCGCGTCGTCCCCGATGGTCACACCGGGTAAAACAATCGACCCGTACCCTATAAATACACGGTCGCCAATCACCACTTTCCCTATCTTTGAGTGGTGCAGCCAGTTGTTGGTGCTGGCGTCATGGGCGAGAACCGTCACCCTGCCGGCTAAAGTTACGTTATCCCCGATGGTAATTAAGTGCAGCAGCCCCAAATCTAGATATGAGCCGCCCAGGAAGAGGTTTTTACCCACCTTAAGCCCCCGCCGCTTCATAATCCAGAGCGAATCACCCTTTATCGTGTGGAACAGGAACGAAAAAAAGTCCAGTATCTTCTGCATGTTCTTCTCCCGGCAAAGCGTTACTACTATTCTACACTACTGCTTCACCCTGTCAACTGCGTGGTGTATAATTCAAAATGGACAGGAAACGGAGGTGTTTATGAAAGCGCTCGTTATCTATGATTCTCTTTACGGCAACACGGAACAAATCGCTAAAGAAATCGGCGCGGCGTTGGGGTCGGGGGCAAAAGTCGTTAAAGTGAAGGAGGCCAAGATAGAGGACGTTGCCTCCAGCCACCTGGTGATAATCGGCTCGCCCACGCAGGGCGGCAAACAGACGATGGCGATAAAGACCTTCGTGGACGACCTGCCGGTTGAAGCGTTACATGATAAGCGCTTCGCGGCTTTCGATACGCGGTTCAAGAATATCATGGCAAGGATATTCGGCTACGCCGCCCCACGTATAGAGTCGGCCATCAGGGACAAAGGCGGCAACACCACCGCACAGCCGCAGGGCTTTTTCGTCAAGGGCAACAAGGGGCCTCTCCTTGAGGGGGAACTTGAGCGGGCGGCCACCTGGGCGAAAGCCATGGCCGCGGGAGTTCCGACCAACCTGATGCCGGGCGACTACAAGGTCAAAGAGAAAGAATAATAGTTAATTTCTGCTTTCCTTGACTTGGTTCGATGCCTTGCCTTATCCTTTAGTCGATATTGATTAAAGGAGGCACTTCATGTCTGTCAAAGCACCCAAAGGCTGGTATGATATTAGCGTACCCCTCAAGCAGGGGATAGTCTATTTCCCCACCGACCCCATCCCGCCTAAGATTTACCGTTTGCACGACCGCGCACTAGGCGCCAAGGTCACCATGTCCGTGCTGGAGATAATTTCCCACACCGGCACGCATATCGACGCTCCTCTCCACTTCATCGCCGACGGCGAGACCATAAGCGATATGCCCCTCGACGCTACGGTAGGCCCTACCCGCGTGATTGCTATCAAGGACAGGGAAAGCATCAAGGCCGCCGAACTGAAAAAGCACAATATCAAGAAGGGCGAGCGGATACTCTTTAAGACCCGCAATTCGCCTGCGGGCTACGAAGCCGATAAGTTCAGCGACGACTACTGCTACCTGGAAGACGACGGCGCCGACTACCTGGCAGAAAAAGGCGTGAAACTGGTGGGCATCGACTTCATAACCATCGGCACTATCAAACGAATGGAGAACATCGCCCATACGCACGAGGTGCTGCTTAGCGCCGGAATTTATATAATGGAAGACTGCGCCCTGGACGGTGTGCCCCCGGGCGAGTACGAGATGATATGTCTTCCTTTGCCCATATACAAAGGCGACGCCGCTCCCTGCCGCGCTATTTTAAGGCCGCTGAAATAAATTTTCATATCATGTGACTTTTATAATATCTTCTTAACAAACACCTGCCTATAATTAAAGTATAGGGAGGCAGCGGAAAATATGGGGCTAACCCCCACCCAAAGTGCGGTTTTTTCTCATTCTCCGTATTATTCATGACTGGTAAAATTAAATAGAAGCCGGGTAACGAAAACTATCCTCCTTCGTTGTATTAATTGAGGGTAGTTTTTTGTTAGCTTTTTGTGAAAACTAAACGTGATTTTGAGATATAGTTGTGTCTCTTCTTTAATAAGATAAAAAACGGAACAATCGTTTCGTACTTAATATTCGCAGGTGTTGACGGCTTATGAACAATATACAGAGCAAGATGATACTAGTTAACGGACTGGACGTGCACTATTACACGGCCGGTCAGGGCGAGCCGCTGGTGGTGATTCACGGCGGCGGCGGCGACGCGCGCACCTGGCGGCGCAATATAGGCGTGTTAGCAGAGAAATACACGGTCTATGCCCCGGACCTGCCGGGCTATGGGGGCAGTCAGCCCCTCGACGGTAAGTACTATGTGCCTGAACTGGCCGACTTCGTGGAAAAGTTTACCAAGAGCCTGGGACTGGAAAAGTTCAGTCTGGTGGGGCACTCGCTGGGAGGGGGTATCGCTCTTGACTACGCTCTGAAGTTCCCTCTAAAGATAACGAAGCTGGTACTGATAAGCAGTCTGTGCCTGGGCAGGGAAATCGCCTTCTGGGTGAGGTTCTTTTCACTGCCGGCCTTCATCCGCTCGCTCGGCGCAGTGATGGTCTTTGGGTTCAAGTGTGTAAAATTGCTGCTCGACCACCTGAACCCGGCTAAATATATATTACCCCTTACGCCCGCCAGCATGGCCGTCGGCGGCAGTATTTCTAATTTCCATCAGCAGACCCTGGTGCTGGAAAAACAACTGCCGGAGATAAAAATGCCTACGCTGCTGGTCTGGGGGAGCCGGGACCCCGTCGTGCCGGTCAAGCAGGCCTACCGGGCGGCCGAGGTTATCCCCGACTGTCAGGTGGCTGTCTTCAGGAACAGCGGCCACAACGTCCACCGCGAGAAACTGAAAAAGTTCTCCAGTATCGTTACCGACTTCCTCGGTTAGTGATTTTCAGCGGCATTAACGGCCGCAACGTAATCGCGGAACTCTTTAACGATATCCTTATGCCGCACCAGCACTTCACCAATGCCGTACTGCTTGCTAAGTCGTAAAGGCACGCAGCAGCAGGAACAGCAGCTGCAGATGGCGTAAAAATCGCCGCGGCATTTCATCACAGTCAAGACCAGCCCCCGCCGCTGGCTGTCCTGCAGGATTTCCAGGGCTTTTTCCGGGGTGATTTCCCGCGCGTCACGCGATTTCGTTTCCTCGAGGATATGCCTGGAAGCCGCCAGCAGTATCTCATTGTCACGGGGGTTATTGCACTTTTGAAAGACGGTCCGGCAGGTACAGAGGTCAGAGGCAAGTCCCCTTGCCGACATTACCAGTTCTTTAGCTTCGGCGGGAGTGAGAAGATAGCCGTGGTGCTGACTGCGGCCGTAATCGTTAGCAATTTTTCTAACCAACCGACCCAGGAGAGGTATGCGTGTCCAGGGCGCGAAGAACATGTAAAATCTTAGTGTCCAGTTGCGGTTGGCGTTATAAAATTTAAGTGTGTGGTGCAAAATATACCTTCCTTAAAGTCGCGGTTTACAGACAATTTCTTTGACCCGGAGATTGAAAAAGCGGTGCACGTTGCTCGGCTGCAGGACGACCGCCGTATCGGCGCCGCGCCCGGTGCCGCCGATGGATATGATTTCCTCGTCCGTCCGCACCGCTCCGGCGTCGGCGGCCATGGCGGCGATTTCACAGGCGACCTTCATGCCCTGGCCGAAGGTCCGCAGCGTCATGGCGATGATATCACCGATGGCGCTGGTGGGAACCGGCGGGCCGCCGGTGGCTCCGAGAGAACGGTGTATAGCTCCGAAGGCATGCGCGGCAGTGACGATAATGCCGCCTTTATCTTCGACGATTTTACGGTTTGCTCCGGTAAATGTCTGTGTATCGGGCTCGCGCATACCGGTAACATGGGATACCACGATTACTTTATAGCCTTGAAAAACGTCCATAGCTTTAACGGCGGTATCGCCGACGGTTGATGCTACTACAACTGTTTTTATTCCCAGTTCATCGGCGCGGGCTTTAGCCAGGGCGAGGGTTTT
>CAZRQP010000007.1:17894-21498 GCA_964602315.1 uncultured Dehalococcoidaceae bacterium | reverse complement strand
CAACTGTTTTTATTCCCAGTTCATCGGCGCGGGCTTTAGCCAGGGCGAGGGTTTTAGCGGTGTTTTCCCCGCCGCCGGGTTTTTCAAAATAGACGGTCGGCCGTTCCATGTTACTCCTTATATTATACGTTTTGTATTTTCCTTGCTTTCACCAATTGAGCGATACCGACTCCAACTACAGCCAACCCAAACAGAACATGGAATATTGGTATCAAATTATGAAAAATTGTGAATTCTTGTTCTATAAGTATATTTACTATGGATACACTGCCATCGAGATTTTTCTGTATTGATATATACTCGGATGGATATCCCCAGTGATTAATAAAATTATTCATAAAAATAAAAGCAACCACTGTAATTATTCCCAAAATCACTTGTGATAATGAAAGTAATCTTCGTTGTTTCGCAGGATTTTTAATCTGGAAATAGCCAACTATTATTATGATAACACCCGGGCATAATAGAAGCCATGAACCATACCTCGCTATAGTGTAATTTGTCTGATTTGCAGGAAATGCCTCCATAATTCTTTCAAAGCCTTCACTATCGGTTATAGTAAATGTCTTTGAAGGTTGACTAATCGATAAAGCAATTAAACACGATGAAACTATAATAAGTATGCCTAATATTAACTGCGTTGCCGATAGCTTCACAATCAGTCAGTCTGCGGTTTTACCACGTAGTTCCGCAACGTCCCGATTTCCTCGATTTTTACCTCTATGGTGTCGCCGGGCTGCATCGGGCCGATGCCTTCGGGGGTGCCGGTGGCAATCACGTCCCCGGGCATGAGCGTCATGACGTGGGAAACAAAACTAACCAGCTCGCCGACGGGGTAAATAAGCTGGCTGGCGTGGGCCTCCTGCTTGAGTTCACCGTTCAGGTAAGTCTCCAATTTAAGAGCGAACGGAGACAGGTCCGTCTCGATACAGGGCCCGATGGGGCAGAAGGTGTCGAAGCCCTTGGCGCGCGTCCACTGCTTGTCTTTAGCCTGGAGGTCGCGGGCGGTGACATCGTTGACGCAGGTATAGCCCATGATATGATTGCCGGCTTCCTCCTTGGAGACCTGCCGCGCCGTCGATTTAATTACCACCCCCAGCTCGCCTTCGTAATCGACCCTGTTTGAAGAGGGCGGGTAGATGATTTTATCTTCCGGCCCGATGACGGAAGAGGGAGGCTTGATGAAAATCAGGGGCTCGTCGGGGGGACGGTCATGCATCTCTTCGGCGTGGCTGCGGTAGTTGACCCCCAGGGCGACGATTTTTGTGGGAACGCAGGGCGGCAGCAGTCGGACATCGCTAATCCTGTAGTGGCGGTTGGTCTCTTTGATAGCTTCAAAAGGCGAGTCTTCGATGCTGATGACGGCGTCCTCGTAGAGAACTCCGTATTCGGTGGCAAAGCCGGTGCTGAACCTGACTATTTTCACACCTTGAGTTTATCACTGGTCGGTTAAGGTTTCAAGCTGTAAATATTTAACATATAATTGCCTGTGGAGCCTCGATATGCTATATTTAATTCATGGAAACCGAAGCGGATTTAATCCCCTCCGGTGGGGTAACCTCCCCCGGAGGTTTTTTAGCTGGCGCTGTAAACGCCGGTATAAAGCGTAATCCCGGGAACCGACTCGACCTCGGCATTCTGTACTCCCGTAAGCCGTGTGCCGCGGCGGCTGTCTTTACCACTAACAAGGTAAAAGCGGCGCCGGTACTGGTAAGCCGGGAGCGTTTGCAGCAGGGCAGGGCCTCCGCTGTGGTCATGAACAGCGGCTACGCCAACGCCTGCACCGGACAGCAGGGCAGGGCCGATGCTGTTGAAATGACTGAACTGGTCGCCCGTCAGCTAAAGCTGAAACCGGAAGACGTGCTGGTGGCCAGCACCGGAGTTATCGGCGAGATGCTGCCGATGGAGCGAATCCGGGCGGCGATACCGAAAATCGTCCTTACGGAAGAAGGTGGGCACGACCTCGCCCGGGCAATCATGACTACGGACACGGTGCCCAAGGAGACGGCGGTCAAGACGGGCGGTTTTACCATCGGGGGGATGTTAAAAGGGGCAGGCATGATTCACCCGGACATGGCTACCATGCTCTGCTTCCTGACCACGAACGCGCCTGTAGAGACTGATTTTCTTAAGCAGGCATTAAAGAGAGCCGCGGCGGTATCGTTTCACATGATATCCGTCGATGGCGATAACAGCACCAACGATATGGTGCTTATTATGGCGAACGGAACGGCCGGCGGTAAAGCTATTGCCGGAGGCAGTCGTCAAGCCGCTACTTTTCAGCGGGCCTTGAATAAGGTCTGCATTTACCTGGCGCGGGAAGCCGTCCGAGACGGTGAGGGAGCCACCAGGCTGATTGAGGTGAAGGTCGGCGGGGCTTTGAGTTTAAGGGACGCGCGGCTGGCGGCCAGGACGATTATCGGCTCCTCGCTGGTGAAAGCGGCGGTGCACGGCAGCGACCCCAACTGGGGCCGGATACTGGCGGCGGCGGGGCGCAGCGGGGCGGCGCTGGAGGAGGCTAAAACGGAGTTATACATCGGCGGGACCTGCCTGGTAAAGGGCGGTACGCCGCTGGCTTACGATAAAAAAGGGGTAGTCAAACACCTCGACGGCAAAGAGGTGTATATTAATTTAAATCTAAATCTTGGAAAGGCCGAGGCCACGGCCTGGGGCTGCGACCTCTCCGAGGAATACGTGAAAATCAACGCCGAATATACGACATAGAGTGAGAGCAAATGGAAAATATTACAGTAATAAAAATGGGCGGCTCTACCTTCGGCAGTAGAGATACTACTATCGAGGATATTGTTGCCTTACAGAAGAAAAAACACCCGATGGTGGTGGTCCACGGCGGCGGCAGCACTATCACGGCATGGCTGCAGCGCCAGGGTATTACCACCAGATTCGAGCGGGGACAACGTGTTACCGATTTCCCGTCGCTGGAAGTGGTGACGGCGGTGCTGGCAGGCCTGGTCAACAAAGAAATCACGGCGTCGATTAATATCCGAGGTGGACGGGCGGCAGGCATCAGCGGCGTCGACGGTGCTCTGGTGGAAAGCCGCGTGAAGAATAAAGACCTGGGCTACGTGGGCTCGGCGGAAAAAGTAAACAAGGAGATACTGGAAACACTGCTAAAAGCGGGCTTTATCCCTATCGTCTCCCCGATAAGCCTGTATTCGCTGGCGAGAGAGGCAGGCGCCCCCGGGATTGTAAATGCAAACGCCGACCCGATTGCCGGCGAAATCGCCGTAGCCTTGAAAGCTGAAAAACTTATTTTTATGACCGATGTCGAGGGCATCAAAGACAAGTCGGGCAGCATAATATCGCGTATATCCGGAAAAGAAGCCGAGACTTTAATCGCATCCGGGGTGGTTGCCGGGGGCATGATTCCCAAGGTAACCGCCTGCCTGAAAGCTTTAAATGCGGGCGCGGTTACACGTATAATAGATGGTAGAAAGTCCCACGCCCTGCTCAAGGAAGTCGAGAGCGGGGACGGCGGGACGACGATTGTAAAGGATTGATATGGTTAACTGGCCGGAAATAGACAACAAATATTATATGCAGACCATCGTGCGCGACCCGGTGACGATAGTCAGGGGTAAAG
>CAZRQP010000007.1:0-17794 GCA_964602315.1 uncultured Dehalococcoidaceae bacterium | reverse complement strand
AAATATTATATGCAGACCATCGTGCGCGACCCGGTGACGATAGTCAGGGGTAAAGGCGCGCGCGCGTGGGACGATAAGGGCAAAAAGTACCTGGACTTCGTCTGCGGGCTGGCGGTCAACTGCCTGGGGCACTGCCACCCTGCGGTGGTGAAGGCCGTGAAAAAACAGGTCGGCACGTTAATACAGACTTCTCTCTGGTATTACAACACGCCGATGCTGCTGCTGGCGGAGCTGCTGGTGAAAAACAGCTGCATGGATAGAGTCTTCATCTGCAACAGCGGCCTTGAAGCCAATGAAGGCGCGGTAAAGCTGGCGCGCCGCTACGGCGCTTTGAAGCTGAACGGGGCGTATGAGGTTATAACTACCTTCGATTCGTTTCACGGGCGTTCCTTGGCGATGACGGCCGCTACCGGGCAGGCGAAGATGCAGGAGCCTTTTCAACCGCTGCCCGCCGGTTTTATAAATGTAAAAAACAACGATATCGAAGCGATAAAGTCGGCGACCAGGAAAAAGACCTGCGCCGTCATGGTGGAGCCGATACAGGCGGAGGGCGGCGTCAATGTGCCCGACGACGATTACCTGAAAAAGGTCAGAGAATGGTGCGACCAGAAAGGCATTCTCCTTATCCTCGATGAAGTGCAGACGGGGATGGGGCGTCTCGGAGCGTTATTCGGATATATGCTTTATGGCATTGAGCCGGACGTGCTGACGCTGGCAAAGGGGTTGGGAGGGGGTATGCCCATCGGGGCGTTTTTAGCCAAGGAAAAATACTCGGTGCTCACACTGGGCGACCATAATGCTACGTTCGGGGGCAATCCGGTTACCTGCGCGGCGGCATGCGCCACCCTAAAATACGTTATCGATAAAGATGTTGCCGGCAACGCCAGAGAGGTCGGCAAGTACCTCATGGGCAAGCTGGAGGGACTTAAGAATAAATACTCATTTATCACCGAGGTGAGGGGGCGGGGACTGCTGGTGGCGGTGTATTTCAACAGCGAAATCGCCAAATCGGTGGTGGCGGCCTGTATTGAAAAAGGTTTGATAATCAATAGACTCAAGCCCAATGCCATCCGATTTATCCCGCCGCTGGTTATCCTTAATAAACATGTTGACGAGGCTGTGGGTATACTGGACAACGTGCTTTCTGGAATTACGGGATAAATATTGTTAGAATTATCTCGTGGATATTGAAATAAAGAAACTCAACAAGCTGGGCGGACCGGGTATAATCGTAGCCGCCGCGATGCTTGTGGTTATTATTCTGGTAATTATTCTTTATAATTCAGAGGTAGGATTGGCTAACGATATAGGAATACGTGAACCTGTTTTTGAAGATGTGGATTTCTCCTCGGTGCCGCAGTCGGTATTAGACGATGCTGAAAAAATTGCCGACGAACTGGCCGGCGGTGATGAGGCAAGACAACAGGTCGTGATGGAGCAGCTGGTCGGCTCGTATATAGCCGCCGGCGATGCGGATATCGTAGTTTTCTTTAATTCGGGGGGAATGGGGTGGAACTATGTCAAGGATACGCCAGGATGGGAGACTATTCTCAACGGTATTACAAGTAAACTCCAGGAGCTGGGACAACGCCCGCTGGTAATAAACTACTGCCGCACCAACCGCGGCTTATGGGGAAGCGTTAAGGAAATGATGGAAGCCTCCACGCGCTATACTAAAAAAGTAAATGATGAAGTAAAACGGATAGAATTCATCGTCGACCACCTGCCCGATATCGAGGTCATTATCGCCGGCGAAAGCACCGGCACGGTTCTCACGGAAGAGACGATGACATTTTTCAGGGACAGGCCCAATGTTTACAGCATCCAGACGGGAAACCCGTTCTGGTACAGAGTCAGAGTGCAGGAAAGAACGCTAAGAATTAATACCAACGGCACCTGCGACGATGCCTTCAGTTACGGTAACGTGCCCGGCATGGTGTGGGCCACTTTCAAGCACTGGATAGGATTGTCATCTGCGGAGGATAATCCCGGAGACATATTAAAATGGCTGAAGGCGCCGGGGCACCATTATTCCTGGAACTACACCGGCATCAGTTCGGAAATATCCGGTTTTCTGGAGGATAATTTCGGGCAGAATAATTAACCTTTGGCCAAGGGAGGGAGGACTGGCGTGAAGAAAAAAATAATACTGGCATACAGCGGAGGGGTTGATACCTCGGTCGCAATCAAGTGGCTGCAGGAAAAGTACAAGGTCGATGTCATTGCCGTGACCATCGATGTCGGCAATGAAAAGGACTTCAAGGTGGTGCGGCAGAAAGCCCTGAAGGTCGGCGCCAAGAAGGCGCTGGTCATCGACGGCAAAGAACTCTTCGTCAAGTATTTTATCTTCCCGGCTTTGCAGGCCAATGCGCTTTATGAAGGCCAGTACCCGCTGGCCACCGCGCTGTCGCGTCCGCTAATGGCTAAACTGCTGGTTGACACGGCTGCGGCGGAAGGCGCCACGGCCATCGCCCACGGCTGCACCGGCAAGGGCAACGACCAGGTACGCCTGGAGGTAGGCATCAATGCCCTGGCGCCGGACATGAAGATACTCGCCCCCGCCCGCGAGTGGGGCATGACCCGCGAGGAGACCATCAAGTATGCCCAGGACAACGGGATACCGATACCCGTCACCAAAAAGAGCCCTTACTCCATCGACGAGAACCTGTGGGGCAAGAGCATCGAGTGCGGCGCGCTGGAAGACCCCTGGGCCGAGCCCCCCGCCGATGCCTATACCTGGACAAAAAGTCCGGATGAAGCACCGGCAAAGCCGCAGTATATCGAAATCGGTTTTGAGAAGGGTATTCCCGTCTCCCTCGACGGCAAAAAGATGGAAGGTATAGACCTGATTCAAAAGATGAATGAAACAGCCGGTAAGCACGGCATCGGCAGAATCGACCATATTGAGAACCGCGTAGTGGGTATAAAGTCGCGCGAGATTTACGAAGCCCCGGCGGCGGTCGTCCTGATACAGGCGCACCAGGCGCTGGAAGCCATGACGATGTCCAAGGACCAGCTGCGCTTCAAACAGAAGGTGGCCGTAGAGTGCGCCGACCTTATTTATAACGGCTTATGGTTCAGCCAGCTTAACCGCGACCTTTCGGCTTATATCTTGAGCTCGCAGCGCTATGTCACCGGCGCGGTAAGGGTCAAGCTCTTCAAGGGGCAGGCCACGGTGGTCGGGCGCAAATCACCCTGGTCACTTTACAATTTAAGTCTGGCAACATATGATAAAGGGGATAAATTTGACCAGAAGGCGGCGGAGGGTTTTATTCACCTCTGGGGCCTGCCGGTCAAGACACAGGCGCAGATACAACTGCTGGGGGACAAGGAGGGGCCTTTAAGCATCATGGGGCCCGATGAAGAGAAAAAGAAAAAATGAGTAACACGAGAGGTCGTTTCAGTAAGTCGGCGGACAAGCTGGCGGAGCAATATACAGCTTCGCTTGCCTTCGACCAGCGACTATACAAGCAGGATATTGCCGGCAGCATTGCCCACGTTAAGATGCTGGCTAAACAGTCCATTATCAGCGATGATGAAGCTAAAACCATCATCGCCGGACTGGAAGACGTCCGTAAAGAGATTGAAAAGGGCAAATTCAAATTCGCCCCGGAACTGGAAGATATCCACATGGCCATCGAAGCGCGCCTGATTGAGAAGGTGGGGGAGGCGGGGCGCAAGCTGCACACCGCCCGTTCCCGCAACGACCAGGTGGCGCTGGACATGCGTCTTTTCACTAAAGAGGCAATTGCCGATACTCAAAAAAGCATACGAGGCCTTCAGCAGGCCCTGCTCGGCCTTGCGGAAGACAATAAAAGCGTCGTCATGCCGGGCTATACCCATTTGCAGGTGGCCCAGCCGGTTTTGCTGGCGCACCATCTCTTAGCTTACTTCGAGATGCTACAGCGTGATTATGAGCGTTTCACCGACTGCCTGAAGAGAGTGGACGTAATGCCGCTGGGCAGCGGGGCGCTGGCGGGCGTCGCATATAAAATTGATAGAGAGTTCCTGGCTAAAGAGCTGGGATTCGGCAAAATCAGCCGGAACAGCATGGATGCCGTAAGCGACCGCGATTTTATACTGGAATATGAATCGATTGCCGCTATCTGCATGATGCACCTCTCGCGACTGGCGGAGGAAATCGTGCTCTGGTCGTCGGCGGAATTCGGCTTCATCGAGCTGGATGACGCCTATGCCACCGGCAGCAGCATCATGCCCCAGAAAAAGAACCCTGATGTTGCCGAGCTTGCCCGCGGCAAGACCGGGCGCGTGTACGGTAATCTTATGGCCCTCCTGACCACGATGAAAGGACTGCCCCTCGCTTACAACCGCGATATGCAGGAGGACAAAGAAGGGCTATTCGATACCGCGGATACTCTGCAGTCCACGCTGGAAGTCTTTGCCGGCATGGTCAAGACTATCAAGGTCGATGACGAGAATACCCGCGGTGCTCTGGAGCGGGGCTATGTCCTTGCTACCGACCTGGCGGACTACCTGGTGAAAAAGGGCGCGGCCTTCCGCACCGCCCATGAGATAGTCGGCAAGCTGGTCAACTATGCGGTCGGAAAGGGCAAGACGCTCGCCGACCTTGATATGAAAGAATATAAAAAATTCTCGCCGCTGTTCGGCGGGGATGTTCGTTCCATTACCATTGAAACATCGCTGGCGGCCAGAAATGTGGCTGGCGGCACGGCGCCCGCGCAGGTCAAGAAAGAGCTGGCCGGGGCGCGCCGTATTATAACCGGAAAGTAATCAAATTTAATATAGAGAAACGCATAAGTATTGGAGTAAAAACATGGGTGATTCTATTATCATCGAAAACCTGACCAAGTATTATAATGATTTTATGGCTCTGGATGACCTGTCGCTAAGGGTGCCGGAAGGGGAAAATATCGGGTTGCTGGGGCCCAACGGCGCCGGCAAGAGCACCACACTGAAGATATTGTGTGCTTTACTCCGCCCCAACACCGGCAAGGTCTACCTCGACGGCATCGATGTGTTAGAGGAGCCGGAAAAAGCTTTATCCCGCATCGGCGCTATTATTGAAACGCCGGAGTTTTATTCCTATCTCACGCCGGAAGATACCTTAAACTACTTCGGCAAGCTCCGCGGGATGAAGGGCGAAACGCTCAAGAAGCGCATTCAGGAAGTTATAGAACTCGTCAAGCTGGAAAAATGGAATAAAGTAAAAATAGAGAAGTTCTCCCGGGGTATGAAGCAGCGCCTCGCCCTGGCGCAATCGCTGCTCCACGACCCGTCGATATTAATCCTGGACGAACCCGGACTTGGACTCGACCCTCGGGGGCTGGTGGAGTTCCGGGAAATCATTTCGGCCGCCGGTAAGAAAAAGACGGTCTTCTTCGCTTCCCACCAGTTAAATGAGGTAGCTTTGATATGCGATAAAGTCGCCATTATCAACAACGGCAAGCTGCTGGCTTATGAAAGCATTGCCGACATGAAAAAGAATTACCAATCGCTGGAGCAGGCTTATCTGCAGCTTACAGGAGGAAACATTGAGTGACTTTGAAAAACTGGGGATAGTAATAAGGTACGAATTTTTAAAGCACCTTCGCCGCAGGCGTCTATATATAATTTTAGGGATAGCGCTTCTGGTGGAAGTCCTGGCGTTAGTCCTGATACCGGTCCTCCGCGACGGGTATCCAGATAGCGTCATGATGATGGCGGGTATGTTAACGGTAGGTCCCAGCCTGGCGGCTATCGGCGCCATCTTTTTTGCCGGGGATGCCATCGCCGGGGAATATGAAGGCAAGACCGGCTTCCTTCTTTTTACCAATCCCGTTAAACGTATAATTTTATGGACGGGTAAATACATAGCAGGTTTTCTTGCCGTAGCGGCGATGATTATCTTTACTTATATCATAATATCCATTGCACTTCTGGTAATTTATGGCGAGGTACCTCTCGCAACATTAGGCTCGTTCGGGCTATGTGTTCTCTATGCCTCGGCGACGTTATCCATAACCTTTTTCTTCAGCGCTGTTTCCAAGGGCTCCATGGGAGCTACAGTGATGACGCTGCTGTTCGTCTGGGTAGTCTCTGGTATTGTAGAAAGTATACTGGCTTTTACCGGCAATCCCTACTGGTTCCTTATTTCCGCAGGGGGAGACAGCATCGCGTTACCTTACGGGAGTATGGAGCAGTTTATGGCAGGATTCGGTATGGGGGGAGGACATCTGGGCGATATAATGGGGAACTTTGAACCATTGAGTATAGGCATGGCGGCGCTGGGGATGTGTATTTATCTGGTGGTGGGTTTTGTTGCCAGTATCTGGATCAGCAATCGCCGCCAGCTGGCTTAACTAAATTCAAATAATAAGACCTGACTAATTTAGTCAGGTCGGTTTTAATAATGTAAAACAGAATAACAGGAGGTCTAGGCATTAACCGTCTTATTCTGGGTACGCAGGCACCGGGTGCAGATGTTCACTCGCTTCATCTTACCGTTAATCATGATGGTAGCGGGATGAATATTAACCGTCCAGTCGCGCTTGGTGTGTCTCTTGGAATGGCTGACGTTATGTCCATATTGCGGCGTTTTACCGCATAAATCGCACTTCAAACTTCTTTTTCTCCTTTGAAATCATGCTCAGGTATTGCAAATTCTGCCAATTAATAGTAACATAATGCGTCTGGATTAGCAAACAGAGTGTCCTTGGTGGCAGTGACGATAATACTTATAAACTGGCAAGGGTGGTATAGAAATGAGCAAAGTTAATGATATAGCGGGACAGGTGCTGCGGGACATGTTTTCCGCCGCTACCACATGGCTTGAAAAAAGCTCCGCGGATATAGATGCCCTAAATGTATTCCCTGTTCCCGATGGCGATACCGGGACCAATATGATGCTTACCATGCGGTCAACGATGGAGGAAGCCTACCGCGCCCCCGATAATAGCGCTTCCGGGGTTGCCCATGCTATGGCTAAGGGTGCTCTCATGGGGGCCCGCGGTAATAGCGGTGTTATTCTCTCTCAAGTATGGCGAGGCCTGGCGCAGGGACTGGATGGCAAAGAGTCCTTCAATACCAGGGATATGGCTGAAGCGTTCCAGAAATCGGCGGAAGTGGCTTATAACGGCGTCAGCAATCCGGTTGAAGGCACAATGCTGACGGTGATGAAAGATGTTGCCAAAGAAGCGCAAACGCAGGTTGAACAGGGTGAAGAGGATATCATCGTCATGCTGGATGCCATAGTAACCGCCGCAGGGGACTCCGTAGCTAAGACTCCCCGACTGCTTAAAGTGCTGAAAGACGCCGGGGTTGTCGATGCCGGCGGTCAGGGGATTTACACGATTATGGAGGGAGCCCTGCGTTTTCTCAAGGGAGAAACAGAGCTGATGCGCCTGCGCAAGCCGCAGATTATCGTCAGTGATGTACCGCTAACCGTACCCCTGCCTCAAGTTGCCGGCGTTGATGAAGTACCTTTCGGATACTGCACCGAATTCCTGATAAAGGGTGAAAAAATGGAGCCGGATGAAATCAAGAGGAGGCTGGAGAAGAAAGGCGAATCCTTGATTGTCGTCGGCGATGATTCGGCGGTACGTGTCCATATTCATACGCTTGATCCCGGCAATATAATTCAGTTCGGTAGCAAGCTGGGCACGCTGCACCAGGTGAGTATCAGGAATATGGATGAGCAGCACCATGACTTTCTGGAGATGCAGAAAGAGAGAATGCCCGCCACGGATACGGCCGTTGTAGCTATAGCCTCCGGGGATGGCCTGGTTGATGTTTTCGGCAGCCTGGGTGCGGCCGCAGTAGTCCCGGGCGGCCAGACGATGAATCCCAGTACCAAGGATATATTGCAGGTAGTGCAGTCCGTGCCTTCGGAAAACGTCATTATCCTGCCGAACAATAAAAATATCATTCTCACCGCCGAACAGGTACAAGAACTAACGGAAAAGAAAATCAAGGTAGTGCCCACCAAGACGATTCCGCAGGGCGTGGTGGCTCTGCTGGCTTTCGACTACGAGGCGGATTTCAAAACCAACGCTGAAATCATGGAAAAAGCTCTTTCCTCCGTTAAGACTATCGAAGTCACGAAATCCGTGCGTGCCACCAGGATAAACGGACTCCATATAAAAAGGAGACAGCCCATCGGCCTGCTTGATGATGAACTCATCGCTGCCGGTGACACCGACCTTGATGTTATTAGTAAAATTCTGAATAAGCTGAACGTGAAACAGGCGGAGGTAGTTACCATTTATTATGGAGTAGATGTCACAGCTGAAGAAGCTGAAAATATAAATGCCAGCATCATCGAGCAGTATCCCAATCTACAAGTTGAACTGATAAAAGGCAACCAGCCACATTATAGTTATATTCTATCGATAGAATAGAAAGGCGGTAACCGGGATGACGGTGAAAATTGTAACGGATACTCTATCTGATATTACCGGTGACTTGGTGGCGCAGCTTGGTGTGACCGTGGTACCGTTATACGTACGCTTCGGTGAGGAAGTCTATCGCGACCGGGTTGATATAAGCAGTGAGGATTTCTACCGCAGGCTGGTAAACGAGCCTAAACTGCCTTCGACAACGCAGCCGACCCCCAACGACTTTTCCGAGGTCTTTAATAAGCTGGCGAAGGAAACCGACGAAATACTGGTAATCGTCGTCTCCAGTAAGCTAAGCGGCACCTACCAGTCGGCGATGCAGGCTAGGGAATATGTCGAGGGAAAATGCCATATTGTAATAGTTGATTCTATGTCTGTAGCTATGGGGCAGGGTCTGATTGTTGCTGCCGCTGTTAATGCTGTAAAAAAAGGTGCCAGCCTGGAAAAAGTTGCCGATATGGCGCGTAAGGCGTCTAACCGCTCACACCTTATCGCTTATTTTGATACCCTTAAATATCTGGCTAAGGGCGGGCGTATCGGCAGAGCCAAGGAATTCCTGGGTGCGATGTTATCCGTCAAGCAGATACTCACCGTCAGAGATGGAGAAATGGCGCCGCTGACAAGAGTGCGCTCTATGCGGGCCGGGCTGGATTATCTTACCGGCGTTGTCGCCAGCTATAAGGGAAGAATCGAGGGGCTGGCGGTAGAGCACACCACCAACCCTGGAGATGCCGATATACTGGTGGAACGGATTAGCGATATTTATCCCAAGGAGCGCATCCTGCGCTCGGTAATCAGTCCTGTAGTCGGCACGTATTCCGGCCCCAATGCTATGGCGGTAACGATTCTGGAAGCTGAAAACAAATAATGACCGTCAGGATTGTCACCGATAGCGTCGCTGATATCCCCCGAGAGGTAATTGATGAACTCGATATTTCCGTGATTCCGGTGATTTTACGATTCGGCGAAGAGACCTTTCGGGACGGCATTGATATTAACAACGACCAATTTTATGAGAGACTGTCAACCACTAAAATCATGCCGACCACTGCTGTGCCTTCACTGGACATGTTCGCGCGGACCTACGCTCTGCTGGCCGAGGAGACCGATGAAATCCTGGTTATCATGCTAAGTTCCAAGCTGACCGGTGTTTATAATGCGGCTTTGCAGAGCGCCAACCTGATGGAGAGCGAGTGCCGTATCGAGGTAGTCGATTCCTTAAGTGCCGTCATGGCGGAGGGGTTTGTCGTGATAAAGGCGGCGCAGGCGGCCAAAGAAGGGGCGAAACTCGATGAAATACTGGAAATAGTGCGCCGAAACCTCCCGCGGGTAGATATACAGGCAGCTTTTACTACTCTGGAGTTTCTCAAGCGGGGAGGGCGTATCGGTCTGGCGCAAGCACTAATGGGGTCGATACTGAAAATAAATCCTATCATAACTCTTAAAGACGGTCTGGTAAAACCGTCCGGCAGGACACGTTCCAGGGCGAAGGCGATAGACCATCTCTGTGAGTTCGCGGCGAGTTATTCAAATATCGAGGAGATGGCGGTGGAAGAAGCCGCCTGCCCCGATGATGCCGCCCTGCTGGTTAAACGTCTCGGCGAGATATTCCCGGAGGAGCGTATCTATCGTACCCGTACTACGCCGGTCATCGGCGCGCACACCGGCCCCGGGCTTTTAGTGGTATCGGTGCTAGGCGATAAATAAGCTATATATAACCCTGAACGTATTATCTTTCTCCGTGCTTTTTCACCCGCTTTTTTACTATAATAGGGCGGGTATTGTTTTATGAACGCCGAATCTTTGCGTAAAGTCCTCCAGCTTGAAGAACAGCGCGAATACACCAATACGGCTGTCTTCGGGGGGCTGGATGGGTTCCTGCGCAACTGGTCGTCCGGCGCTGTGGAGTCGGTAAAAAGTCCGCGCCTGCTGGCGAAGTTTCAGAAGCTTTTTAAAGCCGATTATGCCGCGATGACTAAAGAGCAGCGCGCAGTGTGGACTCAAGACGTACTGAAGTTCCTGGATGACATGGCAGGCAAAGCTGGTACCGTTGCCGTCTCTCCTAAAACCTCGACCCCTCCATCACCTAAGAAAAAGACGCCTGTTAAGGCGGTGAAAAAAGTCGCTCCTGCCGCAGAAAGGCAGGCGGCGGCCCTGGATGCCCCTATAACCATCGTTAAGGGTATGGGGCCGACGATGGCTACCAAGTTCGGTAAGCTGGGCGTGAAAACGGTGCGAGACCTGCTTTACTACTTCCCCCACCGCCACCTCGATTACAGCAAGCTTAAGCATATCTCGCAGCTTGTCGAGGGGGAAGAGCAGACCATTGTGGCTAATGTCTGGCAGGCGCAGGAGACCCGGCCCGGCGGCCGGCGCAGCGCCGAGGCAATCGTCGGCGACGAGACGGGCAATATCCGCGTCGTCTGGTTCAACCAGCCGTATTTAGCCAGGACATTGACCACCAATGCCCGGATAATATTAAGCGGACGGGTAAGTCTTTTCAAGGGACGCCACGTGTTCCTGTCGCCGGACTGGGAGCTGATGGAAGGGCAGGATACGGTACACACGGGGCGACTGGTGCCGGTCTATCCGCTGACCCAGGGACTGCGGCCCCGTCAGGTCAGGAGGCTGATGAAGGAGTTCATCGACCTGTGGGCCGGGCGCGTAACCGATTTCCTGCCGGATGAATTGAGAACACGACTTAAGCTGCTGAAACTGCCGGAAGCTATCGGCCAGGCGCATTACCCGGACAGCGAAGAGACCAAAAATAAAGCGCGCGTGCGCCTCGCTTTCGATGAGCTTTTCCTTTTGCAGCTGGGCGTGATGAACAAGAAGCGCAGCTGGCAGGAGGGCCGGCCGGGCACGGCTTTCGATATTCAAACAGGGCTTATAGAGCAATTTATTAATTCCCTGCCTTTTACCCTTACGTCGGCCCAGGACAAGGTGCTTAAGGAAATACTCGCGGACCTGAATAAAAAGGTCCCCATGAGCCGTCTCCTGCAGGGAGAGGTTGGCAGCGGCAAAACGGTAGTGGCTACCGCCGCTTTGCTGACGGCGGCGGCTAACGGGCATCAGGGGGCTTTCATGGCGCCCACTGAAATCCTCGCCGAGCAGCACTTCGCTACCATTTGCCAGATGCTTTCAAAGCTGGGCAATGAAGAGGGAGAAGACTATTTCCGCAGCTATAAAGGCGTTTTAGACAATCCTGTTAACGTAGCTCTGCTTATCGGAGATATCAGGCAAAAAGGTAAAAAGCAAATCCAGAAGCAGGTGCAGGCCGGCGAGGTAGATATCGTTATCGGTACGCACGCGCTGGTGCAGAAAGGGCTGGAGTTCTCCAAACTGGGACTGGCCGTCGTCGATGAGCAGCACCGCTTCGGCGTGGAACAGCGTTCGGCGCTGCGTGAAAAGGGCTTCAACCCGCATATGCTGGTGATGACCGCCACCCCGATACCCCGTACCCTTGCCCTTACGCTCTACGGCGACCTCGACCTTTCGGTTATCGACGAATTACCGCCGGGACGCCAGACCGTGAAAACAAAGTGGCTCAAGCCCGAACAAAGAGAAAGCGCTTACGCCTTCGTACGGAAACAGGTGTCCGAAGGGCGCCAGGCTTTCATTCTCTGTCCGCTGATTGAGGAGTCGGAAGCCGTTGCCGCCCAGGCGGCCGTGGTGGAATACGAGCGACTCTCCCAGGAGGTCTTCACTGATTTGAAAGTCGGCCTGCTGCACGGCAGGCTGGCCTCGGCGGACAAGGACGCGGTCATGGATGAGTTCCGCGCCGGCAGACTTGATATCCTTGTTTCCACGCCGGTCATCGAGGTCGGCATCGATATCCCCAACGCCGCGGTCATGCTCATAGAAAGCGCCGACCGCTTCGGGCTTTCACAGCTCCACCAGTTCCGGGGACGGGTAGGGCGCGGTCAGGAGCAGAGCTACTGTATGCTGCTTTCGGAAAACCCCTCCGAGGTGGCGCGGCAGCGACTTGACATAATAGAGAATACCCACGACGGCTTCAAGCTGGCGGAAGAGGACCTGAAATTAAGGGGCCCCGGCGAGTTCTTCGGCACGCGTCAGAGCGGCCTTCCCGACCTGCGTATGGCAAAGATGTCCGACGTGGCCCTGCTGGAACTGGCACGTAACGAGGCGATAAAGCTGTTCCGCCTCGACCCCGGCATGGAAAGGGCGGAGCACAAACCGCTGGCGCAGGAGATGGCGCGCGTCTGGACGAACGCCGGCGAGTGGAGCTGACTGGTTTTTATAAAAAGCTTATAATTTTTAATGAATATTTAATACCCCGCCCTGATTTTCTATGCTATACTCAAGGCAGATAGAATAGATTTTACTTCTCTTTTTTACGTATTCGGCGGAGATATTTTGGCAATAAGACAGCTATTAACGCAGGGCAACCGTAAAAAGATAATATACCTTCTCCTCATCCTTGTGTGCCTGGTTGTCCTCGACGGGGTGCTAACGGAGTACCTAATCGACGGAGGCAACGCCTCGGAGGCCAACCCATTCCTGGAAGAGCTCGTGGGCGAGCCTACCTTTATGATTCTGAAAGTGGCCGGCGCGCTGTTCTGCGCCCTGGTATTGTTTGATATCCACCGCCGCTTCCCCAAGACCGCCATGGTTACAACCTGGATTGCCGTGGGGGGGTATTTCGCCATCGTCGTCTGGAACACTAGTCTGATATTTCTAGCTTAACGTCCTCTTCCTTGAACTGCATCCGGCGCCACAGCGGTATCATCTCCGGCATCACATCCACGAATGTTACTTCTCTGGGCAGCTTGTAGTCGGCCAGCCGTCCCTGGCAATACTGCCTGATTTCCTGCTCCGTGGCTGTTTCACCGGGTTTCAGGCGCACGATTGCTTTGACAGTCTCGCCGCGTATCAGGTCAATCGACCCCATTACTCTGGCTTCGGCTATCTTGGGATGGGTCTCCAGCACCGCCTCGATATCGGCGGGGAAAATGTTCTGTCCCTTTAGAATCAGCATTCTCCTCTTGCGCTCCGTGATAAAAAGATAGCCTTCTTCATCCATCCAGCCCATGTCGCCGGTGTGCAGCCAGCCGTTTCTAATCGTCCTGGCGGTGGCCTCCGGCTTACCGTAAAAGCCGCTCATTAGCGGACCCCGCAGCATTATCTCTCCCACCTGGCCCGGCGGCATCTCGTTATCGTCATCATCGAATATCTTCATCTCCCAGCAGGCCAGGGTCTTGCCCGACGAGCCTATTTTCCCCGTGCCGTGTATGGGCATTACACAAACGTGGCAGATTGATTCCGTCTGGCCGTAAATATCGCGGATATCAAGTCCGTAATACTTCTTGAACTGATTAATCACCACCGGCTCCATGGGAGCCCCGCCGCTGGCCAGCAGTCGCAGCGAGCTAAGGTCGTTTTTGACCCCCACCCGTCTGGCGACGTTCACCATCAGGGAATAAATATAGGGGACGCCGCAGTACATCGTGCCCTTTTCGCGCTCCACGGCTTCCATGAAGCTCTCGATTGAGCGCCCGGTGCCTGGCACTACCACGATAGTGTTGCCCGTGTAGATGGATGCCAGCAGCACGGCCGTCAGCCCGAACTGGTGGTACATCGGCAGGGCGAAAAGCATGAACACGTCGTCCGCGGTTTGCTCGAACGTGGCGGCGGAATTAATAGCTTCGGTATAGGCGCTTCGGTGAGATATGGCTACACCGTGGGGTTTATAGGTGGGGCCTCCCGTGTAGGAAATAATCGCTATGTCGTCGGGGTTGATGTCTGTTTTTACGCTTGAAGCGGGATTTTCCGCCATGATTTTCCGGTAGCTGATGAATCCTTCATCTTCCGGGTAGTTCAGGGAAATGACATGCCGGACTGACTTGAATTCGGGAATCGTGGAAACCAGCGACGCCAGCGGGGGCTCCTCGATGACCAATACCTTGGGGGTGCAGTCGTCGCAGAGGCTTTTCAGTTCGTCGACTACGTAGCGCGTATCCAGCGGTACGGCGATGGCACCCGCTTTCATAATGCCGAAGAAAGCGACCACGAATTCCGGTCTGTTGGTCAGCAGCATCGCCACGCGGTCGCCCTTTTTCACTCCCAGCTTTATCAGGGCATGGGCGAACCGGTTGGAGTCTTCCTCCAACTCTGTAAATGAAACGCGGCGTTCGCCGAAGATAAGAGCTGCCTTATCACCCAGGCGTCCGGCGGCGTTTTCCAGTATCGACTTCAAGTCCATCGGTCTACTCAAACCTCAAGTATTCAGGATACGTCCAGTATATCAGACCAGCGTTAAATTTGAAAAGTATGCTTTCAATTACGGCATACGTAATTCGCAAAGTTCCTTTTCATACTGTATAATCGGACTGGTTTCCTCATTAAGAGCAGGGATTGACTATTGGAAACAAGCCTGTATTTTATCGTACCTATCATCGTAATCGCCCTGATATTTGATTTTACCAACGGCATGCATGATGCTGCCAATTCCATTTCCACCGTCGTCTCCACCAGGGTATTATCGCCCCGCCAGGCAGTCGTCTGGGCGGCTTTTTTTAACTTTATAGCCTTTCTCATCTTCCACACAGGAGTTGCCGAGACTATCGGCAGCGGGTTAGTGGATATTGAGATTGTGACCGCTTCCGTAATCCTGGCGGGACTCATCGGGGCGATTGCCTGGAACCTGATTACATGGTATTTCGGTCTGCCGAGCAGTTCATCTCACGCTTTAATCGGAGGTTACATCGGCGCGGCGATAGCTAAAGGCGGGTTCGATGCGATTATTATTACCCCTGACTGGAATAATAGCTTGGTAAGAACCCTTGTTTTCATTATCTTGGCGCCTTTACTGGGTATGTTCCTGGGTTTGGTATTAAAAGTTGTTGCCATGTGGGTTGTTTATAAGCAGAGTCCGGCGGCAATAGACAAATGGTCGCGTATTTTGCAGCTGTTTTCAGCGGCGGCGTTCAGCCTGGGCCACGGCGGTAACGACGCCCAGAAGACCATGGGCATCATTGCCAGTCTCCTTTTTGCCGGGGGCCTGACTCAGCAGTTCGAGGTGCCTTTATGGGTCGTTCTTAGTGCTCATACCGCCATCGCCATGGGTACGCTTACCGGGGGATGGCGTATCGTAAAAACGATGGGGCAGAAAATTACCCGACTAAGACCGATTGATGGTTTTTGCGCAGAAACAGCCGCCGCCTCCAGCATCTTCCTGTCCACGAATCTCGGCATCCCGGTCAGCACCACTCATGTAATCACCGGGGCTATTTCCGGGGTGGGGGCTGTCAATAGGCTTTCGGCGGTGCGATGGGGCATGACGCTGCGTATCGTCTGGGCGTGGATATTTACGATTCCGGCATCCGGACTGATAGCGCTGCTGGTTTACGAACTTATTAATCTGGTCTCTTGATTAACGGAGTGCCGACTTAAGGAGGGGGCCCTGGTTTGAGAGAGGCAGTTCTACCCGCAGACGGCCGCGATTTTACCCTTTTCCTTACGTAGAGCAGAACATTGACCAGTATTATGACTAATACCAGCCCGCCGATTATCCACGGCAGCAGGATAGCGGCTTTATTTACGGAATAGACCTTGCCGCCTATTGTTGAGGGGGATACGAACGGCGCCACGAATGTTTTAGCATTGGCGGAGGCGAAAGTATTGGAAAACTGCTGGCTTCCGGTTACCTCCGACCAGGCGCGGTAGTAAAAGGTCGTGTTATCGGAAAGCCCGGTATCGGAAAAGTTCGTCCCGGTATCGAAATAGACCTGAAAGCCGTCCGTATAGTTTGCAGGATAAGTTCCCGTGCTGCGCCGTATCATCGTTTTCTGAGCGCCGGTGCCTTTTGTCCAGGTCAGGTCGATCCGCGAGCTGCTGTTGGCGGTAGCCGTAAGAACAGGGGGGCCGTCCGGCTTGGTCAGGAAGTGTATTTCTCCCCCGTAATCGACGCCGGAGGCATTTTTGACCATGGCGCGGTAGTAGTATGGCTGTCCCTTGGTAAGGGCAACGAGATTATGGTTGAAATTCGCCCCGGTATTGATACTGCCTATCCAGGAAATATTGGCGGTATAAACGCCGGGAGCAGTGCCCCATTCGAAGGCATACTGGCAGGCCCCGCCGCCGTCGTTATTTAGGAAGCCGTTGAGAGTGGCGGTTGTTTCCTGCACCGCCGTGGCGTCATTGGTAGTTACCGTGGGCAGTACGGTCGCGTCTTCCTCCGGCCCCAGCGTAAAGAATCCCGCCGGATTTACCTGATTGTTGTAGCATGTTGTAATCCAGTCAGGTGTTCGGGCGATGTCAGATATCTGCACTTCATCAATAATGCCATCCCAAAATCTATTTCCGCTGAAGGTGTCCTGTCCGATTGCGGCGTTATCACCGCTCGGCTGGTTTGTTGGCGTATAGTTAACCGCGCCGCCAGAAGCAGAGCCGCTTAAATATAACTGGTGTGTCGTTCCTTGCTTGATGAGGGTAAAATAATACCATTGCCCTGTATTTATGGCGCCACCCTTGAATTCAACAGCCGTAACTCCGTTTCTGGTAAAGCCGGCTATCTTACTATCGCTGGAGACGCCCAGCGCAAAATTTGAATTGGTAGCATTTTCCAGAATCGTGAATATTCTGTTAGGGGTATAAGTCCCGGCTCTAACGGTATCCAGTTTTGCCCAGGCAGAAATAGTAAAATTTAAATTTGAAGACAAAATAGAATTAGAAGCTGTAAGAGAAATAAAATCATTCCCGTCCAGGTCGTCCGCGCCGTCTATTTTCCCTGTCACATTTTGTGTCCCGGGAGGCGTAATATTAGGCGTTCCGTCATTGTTGTATTGTGTTGAATCATTATTAGTGCCGCCGGTCTCTTCCATATGTTGCACCATTTTATAGTCGTTGTCCCAGACATCGGTGACATTTTCCGAGTTGACAGCGGCGGCATTGCCGTAATACATATATATTTCGGTGTCGCTTACCGAAGACAGGCTGGGAATCTTCACCCAGGCGGTCAGATTAGCGGTGACTCCATTACTGGAATATTTCTCTATCTCGTGGGAAAGCCTGGTGACTTCATCGGAGGCGGTAAAAATGATATCATCAGCATCAGTTTGCGCGTCGGCGGCAAGGTCGGCGTCAGAAGCTAAACTGATAAGTACAGGGAAATCGGTTAAATCGGCCGGGACCCCTGCGGCGTGGATGGTGATTTTCTTGCGGTGCTGCCAGCTCGTGTTGTACCAGCCGGGATTGGCTGAAGCGCTGTTCGGCCCGATAATACTTAATATTAGAGAAATTATCAAAGCCGCGGGCAGCAGCTTAAGGAAACGCCTATTCAAATGCGCGGTTAATATTCGCATTTTTCCTCAGCTTGCGTTTTCAGGAAAGTAAGGGTTAACCCTTACCTGAATTGGTGGTTTTTACCTATTTCCAGTCTACCTTTTTGTTATGTAGAAACGCCTAAACTAACATAAAGA
>CAZRQP010000006.1:25510-28462 GCA_964602315.1 uncultured Dehalococcoidaceae bacterium | reverse complement strand
CACTTCCAGAACGATATCCCGGACAGGACGATGTCCCGGGGCGCCTTCATCGGCTGGATGGTCCTGCCGCAGGTCTTCTTCACCATCCTTTCTATCGTTTTCGTCAGGCTGGTAATGCTTACCGGGCGCTACCTGCCGCAGCGCAAATCACCGCTGCCCGATCTCCTGTCATTGATGGGCAATATTGTCGCCCTGCCGCAGGTCGTCCTTGTTTTTGCTATGATAAGCTTTTTCCTTTACAATGCGTATCAAATCAAGCTGATTTCCATATGGATATTTACACTTATTGTTATGATAGCGGGTCTTATCATTTTAAGCGTGTTCCTTATCCGCGCCATCCGGCAGTCCCGCCGTCTAAAAGCTGAAATTCGTCAGGAGTGATGCCGATGCCAGAAAAGAAACCGGGCAAACTAAATATGGAGAAACTCGTCTCGCTCTGCCAGCGCCGCGGCTTTATCTTCCCCAGCAGCGATATCTACGGCGGCCTTTCCGGCTGCTGGGACTACGGTCCTGTTGGTATTGAGCTAAAGAGGAACGTCAAGGAGGCCTGGTGGCGCTCGATTGTACAGGAGCGCGACGACATGGTGGGTATGGATACCAGCATCCTCATGAACTCCAAAGTCTGGGAGGCCAGTGGGCACGTTACCAATTTCTCCGACCCCCTGGTGGAGTGCAAGGAATGCCACTTGAGATGGAAAGCCGACGACCTTAAGGAAAATAAGTGCCCTTCCTGCGGCGGCGCCCTTACCGAGGAGCGCATGTTCAATACCATGTTCAAGACCTTCATCGGGCCGGTAGAGGAAGACGCCGCTGTCGTTTACCTGCGTCCTGAAACAGCGCAGGGCATGTTCGTCAACTTTCAGAACATTGTCAGCACCAGCCGCAAGCGTATTCCATTCGGTATCGCACAGCAGGGCCGCTCCTTCCGCAATGAAATTACCACCGGCAACTTTATCTTCCGCAGTCGCGAGTTCGAAATCATGGAGTTCGAGTACTTCGTCAAGCCGGACACGGACGCCAAGTGGTTCGACTACTGGGTAGAGGAGCGTTTGAACTGGTATCTCAAGCTCGGTATCAAGAAAGAGAACCTCAAGCCGTATGAGCACCCTGAAGAAAAGCTGGCGCACTACGCCCGCTCCTGCACCGATATTACCTATAATTACCCCCACGGCTGGTCGGAACTCGAGGGCATCGCTAACCGGACGGATTTCGACCTCAAGCAGCACGCCGCCGCCAGCGGGAAGTCCATGGAGTACTTCGACGACGAGAACAAAGAGCACTATATACCCTATATCGTCGAGCCTTCACTGGGCGTTGACCGAGCGATACTGGCTTTCCTCTGCGACGCCTACGAGGAAGAGCCTGATAAGGACGAGATACGTGTGGTATTTCATTTCCACCCCGACATCGCCCCGATTAAGGTAGCCGTGCTGCCCTTGAGCCGCAAGGAAAACCTGGCCGCCTTTGCCAAGGACGTTTACAAGACCCTGCGCCCCTGCTTCACCACCCAGTACGACGACACGCAAAGTATCGGACGGCGCTACCGCCGCCAGGACGAGCTGGGTACGCCCTACTGCGTCACTATCGACTTCCAGTCGCTGGAGGACAACATGGCGACGATTAGGGAGCGCGACAGCATGAAACAGATACGCGTGCCCGTCGCCGCGCTCAAGGACACCCTGCTCGCCAAGCTCGCCGGCGAAGACCTCTTCGTCCTGCCGGAAGGCGGTCAAATCTGGAAGGAATAGAAGAGTATTTAATATTAGTAAATTTGACTAAATGATTGATTTTTCTCTAATAAAAACCATCCCCGCCGATAAGTCCCACTACGAATTTATCTACCGCCTGAAAAAACAGGTCTATCTGGACTATATAAAACGTATCTGGCGCTGGGACGAGGACGAACAAAGGGAGTTTTACGCTCAAGAATGGCAGAAACTAAAACCCGGTGTCATCTTATATAACAAAAAGCCTATCGGTTCAATCTGCGTCTGGAACGATGATGAGAGCCTCCATATCGAGCGTTTTTATATCCTTCCGGAATACCAGAACAAAGGCATCGGGTCGCACCTGATAAAGAATATTCTGGATAAAGCCGATAAAGAAGGCCTAACCGCGAGGTTACACGTTCTTAAAATCAATCCCGCTATATCACTTTACCAACGGCACGGCTATGAGGTCACCGGCGAGGATGAAATAATGTACCGGATGGAACGAAAATCCGAATCCGGTAGTAAAAATGCTCTAAAATATCAGGCCGTTATCTTCGACCTCTTCGGGACGCTGGTGGACATATATACTCACGATGACTACTACGGCATCCTGGAAACGATGACATCCGTTTTGAAAGTCCCTTATGATGAATTTATGAAACTCTGGTTCGACACTGCCGAGCGTCGTGTCACCGGTATTTTCCGCACGCTGGAAGAAAACCTGCGCTATATCTGCCGTGAGCTTAACATTAGTAACGTCACCGAAAAACAAATCACCGAGGCGAGTCGTATCAGACGAGATTACGTAGCAAAGACCCTGATACCCCGGGAAGGCACTATCGAAGTGCTGGCGCATTTGAAATCGGGCGGCTACAAAATCGGGCTTGTCAGTAACTGCTCGTCCGAGCCCCCGGTCATCTGGCCCGATACCCCTTTCGCCAACCTTTTCGATATCACCGTTTTCTCCAGCACGGCCGGCGTCCAGAAACCGGACCCCCGCATTTACCGCATGGCAACCGACGCCCTGGGAGTTAAGCCGGAGGACTGCCTCTTTATCGGGGATGGCGATGGTAACGAGCTAACGGGGGCTGCTGGCGTGGGCCTGCACCCCGTTCTGATTAAAGTGCCCCCGGAAGGCAACGCCGTTCCCATGCGCACGAGTAAAAAGATTGACGATTTTCCCTGCCCGTGTATTTCCTCGCTCAAGGAAGTCCTCAATCTGGTAAAATGATAAAAAGGG
>CAZRQP010000006.1:16007-25410 GCA_964602315.1 uncultured Dehalococcoidaceae bacterium | reverse complement strand
GACCTCGTTATTTTCTGCGGGGACGCCTACAAGTCCCGCGAGCCTACCCAGACCCAGCAGCGTGAGTTCGCCCGCCGTATCAACCGCCTGGCTACCGCAGGCATACCTGTCTTCCTCCTCACCGGCAACCACGACCTCCCCAACGCTATCGGCCGCGCCACCTCCACCGAGATTTTCGATACCCTGGCGGTGAAAAACGTCTATGTCGCCAACAAGCCGGAAACACTTAAAATAACCACTCCCGGCGGCCCCATACAAATCATCGCTATACCCTGGCTGCGGCGCAGCTCCTTGCTTAGTCGTGAAGAGACCAAGAACCTGTCTCTGGAACAGGTCACGCAAAAAATGCAGGAGGCTATCGAGCAATCAATCAGCAGCCGTGCCGCCGACCTCGACTCCTCCCTACCCGCCGTCCTGGTCGCCCATGTATCGGTTAGCTCGGCTAAAGCCGGCTCGGAGACGATGATGGCAATCGGTCAGGAGCCTGTTATCTTGCAAAGCACGGTCGCTCTGCCCGCCTTCGACTACGTCGCCCTGGGGCATATCCACAAGCAGCAGGTTCTATCGGAAAATCCGCCGGTCATTTATTCCGGCAGCCTGGAGCGCATCGACTTCGGCGAGGAAAACGACGAAAAAGGCTTTTATATGGTAGATATTGCGTCCGGAGATAAGACCAGGCACGTCTCTTACGAATTCCACGCCGTTAGGGCCCGCCGTTTTCTCACCATTAATGTGGATATCGGGGCGGAGGAAACAGACCCCACCACCGCCGCCCTGGCCGCTATCAGTATCAATCAGGAAAAGCTGAAGGATGCCGTCGTGAGGCTTATCATCCGGCTGCCTGCGTCCCTGGAAAGCCAGCTGCGCAACAATGATATCAAGGACGCCCTGAAAGGCGCCTATTACTTTTCCATCGCCCGGGAAATCCAGCGCGAGGCGCGCCTGCGCCTGGGCAGCCGCTCCGTTGAAGAAATAACCCCCCTGGACGCCCTGAAAAAATACCTGGAAGCGCATCAGGTATCGCCGGAAAGGCAAAAAGTGCTGCTGGAATACGGCGAGAAGCTGATTGAGGGAAAAGAGTCCTAGTCCTTGGCGTCCCAGATGAAGAAAGAGGTCACCACAGATACGGCGGTAACAGCGATAGCGGAAAACGTGAACATCGTATCGAAGGTGTATTTCTCGATAGCCCATCCCATAACAGGCGCAAAAATGGCGCCGGTGTACTGCATCGTAAAATAATACACCCCGTATATCGTCGAGCGGTGCCTGGACGGCGTCTGGCTCATGATAAAGACCTCGGTTACCGGCATGCGGACGGCCATAATGAGTCCCATGGTGAAAAGCACCGCGTAAAACCCGAAACCCAGCGTGGCCGATTTCAAGCCGAAAATTATCAGGCCGCTAAAAATGCTGGTGACGATGATTACCCTTATCGTTCCAATGCGGTCGGATATCCACCCGCCGATTACCGTGCCGCCGATAATCCCCGGTATAAACATGATGGACATCAGCATCGCCGCTTCCGAATCGGAGGTATTTAGTACGTCTGTCATATAGAGAGCCAGGAAGGCATTAACCGACATACCCGCGCCGCCGCCAAGTACCATCTGCACCAGGTAGGCTATCAGCCGCCGCTTATACCCCTGCTGCGGCGGTTTTTCAGCGGCGGCCCGCTTTCTGGCCGTTTCCACATGTCCCCTGCCGCCTCGCCGCGTCAGGTAAATATAAAATATCAGCCCGAAAATCGCCGTGGGAATCGCCAGTATGATGAAAGGCCCGTGCCAGCCCCAGGCCGGCCAGATGGCCATGATGCCGCCGGCGATAAGAGGCGCGACAAAAAAGCTCGAGTTCCCGCCCAGAAGATGCAACCCCAGCGCCCGGCCGCGCATTTTAGGCTCCACCGATGAAAGAATCATCGGCGTCGAGGCGGGATGATATCCTCCGGTCATCAGCCCCATAACAATCATGAAAATAATCAGCATCATATAGGTACTGGAAACCCCAACTAAAATGCCACCCACGGCTACGCCTAAAGTACCTATAGCTAATAAAATCACGGGGTTAATGCGGTCGGCCAGCCAGCCGGAGGGCAGTTGCGAAGCCCCTCCGGACAAAGCAAATGATGTTGTTACTATCGAAGACTGGGTGTAATTAAGACCAAACTCGGTACGTATCGAGGGCAATAGAGGGCCGGGCAGCGCCGTCAGGAGGTGATGCCCGAAATGCGCCATGATGAACCACGGCAGCGAGGTCCACATGAAAGAGCGCGGTTTACGTTCCTTTTGCGTAATTGAAGTATCCTTTCAAGTCCGCCGGCTACGCTTAACCGGCATTAAAAAAACATTGATAATTGGAATGAAACGGTATATCGGGACATGACGCAATACCGTTTAAATAATTATATAATCCTACTGTATAAAAAACAAATGATATTTAATGCTGTTGACAAAAAAATATTGATATGTTACGATATATCGCAATAAATCTGGAGGTGGCATATTATGTTTCACCGGCCCTTTTTCCCTTTCGAGCGCCATCCCCGCCTCTTTGAAAAAGGCGACCTGAAGTACGTCATCCTCAATCTTCTCAAAGAAAAACCCAGCCACGGCTATGAAATCATCCGCGCGCTGGAAGACCACTTCCATGGCTTTTATACTCCCAGCGCCGGCAGCGTTTACCCCACCCTGCAGATGCTTAACGACATGGGTTACGTCAGCTCCTCCGAACAGGACGGCAAAAAGACCTATACCATCACTAAAGAAGGTAAAAAGTTCCTCGAAGAACAGCAGGACGTCATCGATAAAATTGAAGGACAGATGAAAGAGTGGTGGGAGCCGCGTAATATCGATGACTTCCATGACACTATCCATGATTTAAAAAAAATCGGCCGCATGGTAAGCCAACAGACACGCCAACTTGGCGCGGAAAATTGGGCTAAAATCAAAGAGGTTGTCTCTCACGCCTGCAGCGATATTGAAGATATCCTGGAAAAATAACTGGAGCCAGCGATAGGATTCGAACCTACGACCCGCGGTTTACGAAACCGCTGCTCTACCACACTGAGCTACGCTGGCACCTAAAACATTATTTATTTCTTTTTCGTCCCCACCACTACTCCACCACGCCCGCAGCATCCCTACAATTATATGGTTATATACGTACATTGTAAAGACAGCTGGTTATGCACCGGATACCCGTGCTAAACTCTGCAAAATATAAATTGTTAACAAACTTGACAAGTCTCCAGCATAGTTGTATCATTCTGCCAAAATCACCTTTTTACAATCATCACGACTTTACGCTATTGGTACGTGTTTTAGCGCAATCGGGAGTTGTGATGACTGCAGATAATATTAAATAGCGTTAAAATTAGAGGAGGTGATGCATGTCCGGATAAGGAAAGAGAGCAATATGTTCAAATTTTTATAAGGAGAAAAGGAATGAAAAAATTCATATTTTTACTTCTGGCAGCAATATTCGTATTCAGTATTGCGCTCGTGGGTTGTGGCGGCGATGAAGAGACCACACCGGCAAGCACCACACCGGCAAGCACCACGCCGACAAGCACCACGCCGACAGATACAACCCCGGCAATCACGGATGCCCGACTTCCCAATCTTGGCGACATTGCCAAGCCGGAAGGCGGTAAAGAAGGCGGGCGCCTCCAGTTATCTACAGGAATGAATATCGCTGATATCGGTGAACCTAGCGGCTCCGCCGGACCAGGCGATGCCGCGATTTCCTGGCTGGCTGTAGAACCCCTTCTTAGAATCGATAAAAATAACGAACTTCAACCCTGGCTGGCGGAAAGTTTTGAAATAGCTGATGACAAGTCCTCAATCACCCTGTACCTTCGCCAGGGAATTAAATACCATGACGGCAGCGACTTCAATGCCGACGCCGCCAAGTACAACATCGATAGGGAAATCAATAGCCTCATGTGGCCCAACCTGAAAGGATTCAGCCAGTGTGTAAAAATCGATGATTACACTATCAGAATAGACTTCGTAAACGGCCAGTGGGACTGGGTGGCGGTAAAGAGTCTCGGGGGTTGGTGGAGCGCCCTGATGTTCTGCCCCACGGCCCTGGAGGCCAATCCCCCCGAATACAACATGACTAACGTAGTAGGCACCGGCCCCTTCATCCAGACCGGCTACGAGGCTAACCTGACAGTGACATTCGACCGCAATGACAACTACTGGAGAGGCAAGCCTTACTTAGAAGGCATCGACATCGCTGTTATTACCGACACGAACGTTGCCCTCATGGCATTCAAATCCGGTCAGATTCATACTATAGGCGTTCAGGCGCAGGATGCCCAGGGGATTATCGACGATGGCTTTGGACTAATAGAAAGCACCGATATGGTCTTTAACATGTGCATGCTTGCCTCCAGCGCCAACCCCGACTCCCTCCTTCAAGATATCAATCTCCGCCGCGCTGTAGAGTCCGCTATCGATAAGCAGGCACTCGTCGATGCATTCACTTACGGCTTTGGCATTCCTACCAACCAGGGGTTCTGCCTTGAACCGTTCAGGGATGACACAACAATCGGTTATCCTTATGACCTTGCAGCAGCTCAGAGTTATCTGGATTTAGCCGGCTACTCTGAAGGTTTCTCAACCAACCTGTATATAGTCCAGGGTATGGTCGATGACGTGCCGATGGCGATTAAGGGTATGCTCGAGGAAGCCAACATCACGCTGGATGTTGTGGCAGTCGGCTACCTGCAATTTGTTGAAATGATCGGCGGCGGCGGCACCGGCTGGGACGGCTACGTGTATAGCTACGGCTTCCCAGGCACCACGACCGACCCTGCCAGCACGCTGAAAAACGGTCCGCTGAATGCCCTTCCTGACACGGAGAACGCCGGAGAATGGGTTGTCACCACCTGGATAAGCTGTGAACAGCCCAAAGAGCTCTGCGACCTGGCCCTGCTGGGATCTCAAACAGTTGACAACAATGAGAGAATCCCGATATACCAGGAAATCTCCCGTCTAACAACTGATAAATACTGCCAGTGGACCTACATGTACTATGTACCCACTCTTAGCTCCATATCTCCGATAGTTAAAGGCCACACGGTAGGAGAGTATACTGAATTCTACGCCTATACTTTCGCCTGGCTTGATGAATAGGAGATAAAGAAAAAGAGCCGTACAGCTTAAACGGCTGGAAAAGAAGCACGGGTCGCGATATTCGCGGCCCGTGTTATTTTAGTAAAAAGAAAAGCAGTAACAACTAAACCCTGATGCAGGCGACGTAATGCCCGTTCCCCACATCACGCAAAGGAGGCCTTGCCTGGCTGCATTCCGGTATCGCCAGCTGGCAGCGGGGATGGAAATGACACCCCGGCGGAGGAGCAACGGGGCTGGGGACCTCACCCTTCAATATAATGCGCGTGCGGGTCTTTTCCGCTATCGGGTCGGGTATCGGTATCGCCGAGAGCAAAGCCTTGGTGTAGGGATGCAGCGGATTTTCATAAAGCTCCCCTGAATCTGTAATCTCCATGATTCGGCCCAGGTACATCACCGCCACACGGTCGCTGATATGCTGCACCACCGCCAGGTCATGGGCGATAAAAAGATACGTCAACCCGAGTTTTTCCTGCAATTCTTCAAGCAGGTTAATTATCTGGGCCTGAATCGAGACATCGAGAGCGGAAATAGGCTCATCACAAATTATTAGTGACGGGCTGCAGGCTAAAGCACGCGCCACGCCGATACGCTGCCGCTGACCCCCGCTGAATTCATGCGGAACCCGGTCCATCATGTCCGGGTCCAACCCCACAATCCTGAACAACTCCGCTACTTTATCCTTAAGTTCGCTTTTATCCGCCATGTGGTGAACCTTCAGTGGGTCCCCGACGATACCTCCGGCAGATTGACGGGGATTAAGCGAACCGAACGGGTCCTGCCAGATCACTCCCATGTCCTTGCGGAAAGGCTGGATTTTTCTCTCCGGCATTTTGGAGATGTCATGTCCTGAAAAAATGATGCTCCCGGAAGTCGGCTCATACAGTCGTAGAACACACCGCCCGGTGGTGGTCTTGCCACAGCCGCTTTCACCAACCAGCCCCATGGTCTCATTCCTCTTGATTTCAAAGCTTATACCATCTACGGCTTTGATATCAGCGACCTTGCGCCGCAACAGCCCTCTGGTAATGGGGAAATACATCTTGAGGTCTTTAACCTGTACTATTGTATCATTCTGTGATGCTTCCATTACTTCCCCTTTATGTCAACGTAACATGAAATATAATGGTCGTCCCCAACAGCCCTTAATTCCGGCCAGGGCTCTTTCTCGCATTTCCCGATTTTCTCGGTGCATCTGGGCAGAAAAGCGCAGGTAGGAGGCATATTAATCAGGTCCGGAGGTAACCCGTATATCGGTATTAGTTTCCTGGTCCCATGCCTTTCACCCAGCCTGGGCACGCTGTTCAACAGCCCCACGGTATAAGGATGCCGGGGATGACCGAATATGTCCTCAGAACGACCAGACTCTATGATACGCCCGGCATACATAACATAAATTCTCTCCGCGTAGCGGGCAACCACCCCCAGATTATGCGTCACGATAACCAGAGAAGTATTCAGCCGGGTTACCAGGTCCTTCATGAGTTCCAGCAACTGTGCCTGTGTCGTCACATCTACGGCAGTGGTCGGTTCATCGGCAAAAATAATGGATGGATTGCAGGATAACGCCATCGCTATCATCACCCTCTGCCGCATCCCGCCGCTGAATTGATGGGGATAATCATCTAACCGTCTTGCGGCATCCGGTACGCCCACCATTCTAAGCAACTCTATCGCTCTCTCCCTGGCGGCATGTTTATCCATATCCAGATGTAATTCCAGCGTCTCCGTCAGCTGCCGGGATATAGTCAATACCGGGTTAAGTGAAGTCATCGGCTCCTGGAATATCATCGTGAGTTTGCTGCCCCGGATAGCTCTCATTTCACGCCCGTTAGGCTCGTATTTTAAAAGGTCTTTCCCATCAAAAATTACCTTTCCGCCCACCGTTTCTCCCGGAGGTGATGTTATCAGCCGCATGACCGAAAGTATACTTACCGATTTACCACAGCCGCTTTCCCCCACCAAACCTATAATTTCACCCTCATTAACATGAAAAGTAACTTTATCAGCGGCTTTCACCAAGCCATATTCCGTGTGGAAATAAGTCTGTAATTCTTGTACGTCTAACAAAGCCATATTATTTACCTGCCAATTTATACTCTGTCTCTAGATTACCCCGCGTAATCTTGGGTCGATAGCATCCCTGACACCATCACCTACCATGTTAAAACCGAATACAAGTAACATGATAGCAAGACCGGGCATCAAGGAGAGCAGCGGATTGGTTAATAAGAAACGCTGGCCGTCCATAACCATGCCTCCCCAGGAAGGGGTGGGAGCCTGGACGCCGATTCCAAGGAAGCTTAAACCGGCTTCACCCAGAACAATGCCGCCTATACCCATCGTCAGCCCCACTATTAAGGGCGGGTAAGCGTTAGGGAATATTTGCGTCCACATAATACGCCAGTTGCTCATACCTACGGCGCGCGCGGCCATCACATAGTCATTTTGTTTAACGCTTAATGCCTGCCCGCACATCATGCGGCACATGGGAGCTATGCCGCCAAAACCGAGGGCGAACACTACAATCCAGATACCCCCTCCCTTCAACATGCCGGCGATAAGCATCATCAGGATTATAGCCGGTAAGGCCATTAACACATCGGCTACCCTCATTATAACGGCAAATACCCAACCGCCGTAGTGCGCTGCCGTCAGGCCCATGATAGTGCCAACTAAGGTTGAAGCAATAACTGCAGAAAAACCGATAATTAAAGATACCTGTGTCCCATATATAATGCGGCAAAGGATATCTCTACCAAGCTGGTCGGTGCCGAGCCAGTGTTCACCACTAGGAGTCTCCAGCCTGGCGGGTAAGTCATTTTTTTCAGGGTCGTAAGAGGTTAATACCGGTGCGAAAATGGCCGTGAGAATGATAATCGCCACGATGATGAACCCTATAAGATACAGCTTGCGCCCGAAGAATACCCTGGCAAACCTCCGCCACTCGCTGCGACGCGGTGGTGCGGGAATCGCGCCCATGGCATCATCTGGTTTTGATTCTACTGGATTCTCCGGCATTTTATCCTCCTCATCCATATCTTATCCTGGGGTCAAGCCAACCCCAGGCAATATCCACTGCTAAGTTGGAAAAGATAACGATACCTCCGAAAATCAGAGCGCTTGCCTGAACCACCTGGTAGTCATAATCGAAAATAGCTGTGGTCATCAATCTGCCCATTCCAGGGATACTGAATACCGTCTCGATAAACACCGAACCGCCTAAAATCATGGCCAGAGTGCCGCCAAGCGAGGTGACCACGGGAATCATCGCGTTTTTAAGCTGGTGCCTGATTACAATTACCCTCTCTCGCAAGCCTTTGGCCCAGGCGGTGCGGACATAGTCCGTCCTCATGACCTCGAGCATGCAGGACCGGGTAAGACGGGCCATACCGGCAACACCCCCCAAAGCCACGGATGCAACCGGCAATACTATATAAGTGCAGCTTTTCCAGAAATCATCCCATGGATTAACCCATCCGTACATGGGGAACCAGCCCAGCTTGAAAGAGAAAAAGTAAATCAACAAGATTCCCAGCCAGAATACCGGCACTGTCATACCTATATTTGCGATAGTGGTAAGGGTGTTATCCAACCACGTACCGCGCCTCAAGGCACAGTAAATCCCAACTAATAGTCCTCCGAACGTACCGATGACAAACATCCAAAAGCCGATGTATGCCGTTCTCGGTAATACATCGGCAATCAGTTTACTTATCGGCTGTTGTACTCCCAATGATTCACCCAGGTCGCCCCTGAAAATATTGGATATCCAGTCCCAGTACTGTACGGGTATTGGCCTGTCCAAACCTAATTTTATCATCATGGCATCATGCTGTTCGGGGGTCATGACATTCTGTTGGCCGGTGCCGGTGAAATTGGCCATATATCTCATTACAGGGTCCCCCGGTAGCAAGCGCACGAGCAGGAATACCAGCATAGTTACCAGGATGAGTATAAACATACCGATAACAATCCTGCGAATGATATATGCTGTCATATTTACTCTCCCTAAAACCGGGTTATATGCGCCACCTCAAGGACAAAGTAATGTTTAGTAAATATTCGCTTGTTATTCCCTAAGTCTTCCTAAATAAAAAAACGAGCATATATTTCAGGGGTAAAATCAGTAATATAGGCTCGTATTCAACACTTCTGTAAAACGGGTATTATGAATCAATTTCGTTGCTATACCTCGGACAATAAAAAACATGATTTTCGCAGAGTTTAGCATTATTTTGAAAATAAGTCAAACTCCTTCATAACAA
>CAZRQP010000006.1:12519-15907 GCA_964602315.1 uncultured Dehalococcoidaceae bacterium | reverse complement strand
CTGCGTTCTAAAACGCTTCTGGACAGCATAATGCGCCGCTGGCAGCCGGTGCACTTTAGCCCTATATCCGCCCCCAGCCTCACCACCTCCCACTCATAGCTACCGCAGGGATGCTTTTTCTTGAGGGTTACAATATCGCCGAGATTTATCTCTAGGACCATTTTAAGTCTTCTTACAGCTACTTAAACTCTTCAAGGTGCTCATTGATACGGCCGCGCAGTTCCCCGGCGGCTTTGCCCGCCGCCGCGGCGAAGTCCTCGCCTTTTGACGCGTATAAAATCTGCCGCGACGAATTGATAATCGTCCTGTTTTTTCCATTGTCTACGCCGTATTTCACCGTCAGCCCGAGCTCTCCACCCTGCGCCCCCACACCCGGTATCAGCAGCGGCATTTCCGGGTACCTCTCCCTTATCAGCTTGAGTTCCTCCGGATAAGTCGCCCCCACCACCAGGCCCAGGTTGCCGTGCTTATTCCACTCGTTCACTTTCTCGGCGACGACCTCATAAAGCAGCTTCTGTCCGCCTTCTTCAGCTACTGAAAGCGACTGAAAATCTGCGGCGCCTTTATTGGAAGTGCGGCACAGTATAAAAACTCCCCTGTCACGATATTCTATAAAAGGCTCCAGCGAATCGTAGCCGAGGTAAGGGCTGGCCGTCATGGCGTCGAAATCATAGTAATCGAAAAGGCTTCTGGCGTAAGCTCTGACCGTATTGCCTATGTCCCCCCGCTTGGCATCGATGATTACCGGGATTTCGTCCGGGATATAGTCTCTGGTCTTTTTTAAAGCCTCCAGGCCTTCATTACCCATCGCCTCGTAAAAAGCGATATTAGGCTTGTAGGCGCACACCAGGTCGGCGGTGGCATCTATAATCGCTTTATTAAACTCAAAAACCCCGATTCCCTCCGGCATCATCGCCGGGTCCGGGTCCAGCCCTACGCACAACAGGCTCTGGTTCTTCCGGCTGGCGTTTGTCAGTTTGCTGATAAAGTCCATTTCACCACTCTAGTTGCCGTTATTTTTAGGCGCACTAACCCCTTATCAAATAATAGCTCCTGGTATTAATCGCCCTGAATACCCGCGGCGTCCAGCTGGGCTGTGCGGGTTTCCGGAGGCAGCATATCAGCCAGGATTTTCTCCAGGGCCATCGTGTGACTGCACAGCCCCCACTTGGAGAAAAAACTGCAGGTGCAGCGCCACTTGCCGTCTTTTATACCGACTTCGTAGTCGCTGTTCTCACCGTGGAATTTTACCGTGAATTCCTGGAAGGTAACCCGGTCTGTTTCCTGCGCATAGCGCTTGGCTTTTTCTATTTTACCGATTAGACTCGACTGCATAGCGTTACCTCCTTAAATTAAAAAACACTGGTCTTTTCTAGTTCCCAGCGCTTAAATATGCCGTGTATAAACCGCTTTTTATTCTGTGGATTTGGCTCATACCTGTTCCTTCATTTGCCCTAAAATTTTACTCCTTTTTTTATCATAAGTCCAGTAAAATTTCATTAATTTTTTCCAGATTTTTATCATTATCATGCCCATGCAATTTCTTTCCAGCCTTTCCACGGTAACGACTGACGCTTTGACATCGGTCTCCGCTGATTCTATAATTTCTTTTAGAGTTATATGAAAAAAAGCCGCATCGGCGTACTTACCGGCGGCGGCGACTGCGCCGGATTGAACCCCGCCCTTAAGTGGGTGGTCAAGACCGCCATGGACGAGCGCCTGGAGTCGGAAAGAGGCGTCCGCCACGAGGTACTGGGCATTCACGATGGTTGGAAAGGCCTGGCCGAGGTCGACCCCGCCAACTGGGACGGCACCGGCTATATTACTCCCCTCAACCCCGATATCGTTCGTACGTGGGACAGGTATGGAGGCACCATGATAGGTACATCCCGCTTCAGCCCTTACGACCCCAGGAACGAATGCTCCAAACTGGTCGCCGATAATATCCGTAAAATGGGATTCGAAGCTATTGTCGTCCTCGGCGGGGACGGCACCCTGGCTATAGCCACCCGTATGGCTAAGGAGGGCATCAACGTTATCGGCATCCCCAAGACCATCGATAAAGACCTGCCGGAAACGGACTACACCCTCGGGTTCGAGACCGCTCTTAACGTTATCGTCGAGGAAGTTGACCGCCTGCGCACTACCGCCGGCTCTCATAAGAGGATATTCGTCATCGAGACGATGGGCCGTACCGCCGGCTGGCTTGCCCTTGAGGGCGGTGAGGCCTGTGGAGCTTACATCATTCTCATACCGGAGCACGATTTCTCTATCAAGCGCGTGAATGAGCTGGTCATGGAAGGCCGCCGCTCCGGCACCCGCTATGAAATCATCATCGTTGCCGAGGGGGCTAAGCCCGTCGGGCGCCAGGAAATCGTTAAAAAGAAAGGCACCGATAGCTTTGGGCGAAAGGAACTCGGCGGCGTGGGCGAGCTCGTCGCTCGTGAAATTGAAAAAGGCACCGAAATCGAGACACGCAGCGTCGTGCTTAGCCACCTCCAGCGCGGCGGCGCCCCCTGCGCTTACGACAGGCGTATGGGACGCTACTTCGGCATCGCCGCCATCGACCTTATCGTTAGCCGGCGCTTCGGCAGGATGGTGTCCCATAAAAACGGCAAGATAGACTCCGTGCCTCTGGCGGATATTTACGGCAAGCTAAGTCGGGTCGACCCCGATACGCAGTATGACGTCGATAGATACAACGGGCGCCGCACCATTTTAAGAAGCGGCAAATAAACCTTACGGAGGATAATATGCCTGGCACAAATAATATCGATGCCATCGTGCGGCAGGCAGTCTTCGAGACTGACGCGTCGCAAAAAACGAAACTCCTTCAAACCATACGCCAGACAGCTCTCAATAATGGTGTCTACCCTGCCAGCATCCAGAGTCTTTATGAAGCCGCCGGCAAGGGGCACTTTAGCGGCATAACCGTGCCGGCTATTAACATCAGGATGATAGCCTATGATGCCGCCAGGGCAGTCTTTCGCGCGGCCTTGAAGGATGATGTGGGAGCGCTAATCTTTGAAATCGCTCGCTCCGAAATCGGTTATACAGACCAGCGCCCTGCGGAATATGTTGCTTGCGTTATGGCCGCCGCGGTAAAAGAAGGCTTCCGCGGGCCGGTCTTCATCCAGGGCGACCATTTTCAGGTCAACCGCGCAAAATATCAGGACAATCCTGAAGTCGAGTTGAATGCCATCAGGGAACTCATTAGAGAATCCATTGCCGCTGGCTTTTACAACATCGATATTGACGCTTCCACCGTGGTCGATATTTCTAAGACCGACCTCATTGAACAGCAGGAGAAAAACACGCAAGTAACCGCGGAAATGACCCGTTTTATCCGCAGTATCGAGCCCAAGGGCGTTACCGTATCTGTGGGCGG
>CAZRQP010000006.1:0-12419 GCA_964602315.1 uncultured Dehalococcoidaceae bacterium | reverse complement strand
GATGAAGCCTTCGACATGTTCCCCAAGATGAATGCTCTTGAAGTCCACCTGGCTACCGGCTTTCAGAATATCGTTTACGACAGCCCTCGATTTCCGAAGGACTTGCTGCAGCGGATTTATCGGCACCTTAACGAGCACAATATCAAAGAGAAAAAAGAGGGACAGACCGAAGAGCAATTCCTTTACAGCACTCGTAAAAAGGCTCTGGGGCCCTTTAAAAAGGAAATGTGGAACCTGCCGGAAGCCGACCTTCAGGCAATCATGGCTGAACTGGAAGAACGCTTTACGCTGATGTTTAATAAACTTAATGTTATAAATACCGTTAAACTGGTGCAAAAATACTATAGTAAATAATTACGCCTGTTCCTCCCGCATAAAGTGAAAGGCTGGATACTCTCAAAATGAATATCCAGCCTATTCTATATCTATAAATCCTGATTGATATCGGCCTTATTTCTTGCCGATTCTGAACATTTTTGTGCCGCAGGTGGGGCATACGCCCTGTGTGGCCGGCTTGCCGTTCTTCATAGTGATGGATTTAGCGTTGCTCATTTCTTTCTTGGCTCGGCACTTCACACAATATGCTTGCATCGTTCCTCCTTCCATGAAGCTATTTGTCTAACACAATATACTATTGTTTACGCTCGTGTCAAGTGCCGTCCACGTTCAAACGCTGTCAATTTACTCACAGTTTTAATATTTTACGCCCATTTCACCTCCTCGTGGCAATATCCCACCCCTTCACCCCTCCTATATCCCGTACCAATCACATTACTCTTATGCTATACTTTACGTAGGTAGGGATTCTAAAAGGACATGACTAAAAAATGAAGAAAAAGGTGTTTGTTGACGGCCAGCACGGCACTACCGGCCTCAAAATACACGAGCGACTTAACGGCAGAGACGATATCGAGGTTCTCCGGATACCCGACGCTAAGCGCAAGGACCCCGCTGCCCGAAAAGAGTACCTGAATGGAGCAGATATCGTTTTTCTCTGCCTGCCGGACGATGCCGCCCGCGAGTCCGTAAGCCTTATAAACAACAGCTCGGTCTGCGTTATCGATGGCTCTACTGCCCATCGCACCGCCGATGGCTGGATTTACGGCCTGCCCGAGCTTAAAAAAGAACAGCGGGACCTTATTAAACAGTCGAAGAGAATTACCGTGCCCGGCTGCCATGCCGCCGGCTTCGTCCTCATGCTTTATCCGCTGGTGGCACAGGGCATCGTCGCCCCGGACTACCCGGTTACCTGCCACGCGGTGGCCGGCTACAGCGGCGGTGGAAAAGCCCTGATTGCCGACTACACCGGCGAGAATGTGCCCGACGCTATAAAAAATCCCCGCCCCTATTCCCTGGCCCTGGACCACAAGCACCTGCCGGAGATGACTAAAATCGTTGGGCTCTCTCGTCCCCCCGTTTTTTCCCCCACCGTGGTCGATGTTTATGCCGGCGAAATCGTATCCGTACCGCTGGTGCCGGACCGACTAGAAAAGCGGCTTTCCGCTAAAGAAATCTGGAGGCTGCTGGCTGAATATTACGATGGGGAACACTTTGTCAAAGTGATGCCCTATCCAGCGAACGACTTTCTGAAAAACGGATTCTTAACGCTTACCGACTGCAACGGCACGAACAACCTGGAAATATTCGTTTTCGGTAACGAAGATAGAATTTTGCTCTCCGCCCGCTATGATAACCTCGGCAAAGGGGCTTCCGGCACTGCTGTCCAGGACATGAATATAATACTGGGACTTGATGAGGCTACCGGACTTGATAAGGTCTAAATATACTTATGAAAAAACTGATGACTAAATACACTCACCTGGAATTGAATAAGGAAGTCGCCGCCCCTTCCGGCTACTACACCCCCTGCAAAGAGGTCAGGCTCAAATATAACGGGCGGGAAGTCCTCTATACGGTCAGCCAGGCGGTTATCGAGTCCTCCTGCTGCGGCGACGGTGATTTCTCAAGCGCCCAGGTGCCCGGCTATATTATCAAATGGCATGCGGAGAAAAGTAAAGACGGACTGCCGGTGTCTCTAGTGGAACCCGTTACTGACGCATCCGCCCGCGAGGCTATCCGTGAAATAATCAAGTCCACGGATAACGTTTCACAAACGGAGTTCTGGTAATCGTCTATTTCTCATAACCGTCTTTCTTTTTGTTTTCTGATGCCCTTCAACTAAAATAAACTATATTTTCTAAAATATGAAAATTTATGAAAATATGTATTGACATATGAAAATATATGAAATATAATGAAAGTACCTGATGCTTATTAAATAAACATTATAGGAGTACTTCTATGGAAGAATTTGAAAAGCTCTATACGGTTGAGGACATCGCCAGGATGACCTATTTTACATCCCGCACTATCAGGAATTACTTGAAAGATGGAATCTTACAGGGTCGCAAAATAGGAGGACAATGGAGGTTTACGATGGAAAATATCAAGCAGTTATTCAGCAATAGCGTCTTTTTAGGTGATACTTCAAGACAAAATAGACAGCGGGTCTTGAATTTCTTAAGTGGCGCAGATACTATTCTTCAAGACAATATTCAGGTCTGCACTATCATCGATTGCGACTGTGAAAGTCAAGAAGCAGGGCAAGAAATATATAAGAAACTTGTTAAGGTAATAAATACAAAAAAAGATGATGCTCCTGCAAAGTTCGACTATGAATTCATGCCGAAATCAAATAAGGCGAGATTCACTCTATTCGGTAATCCAGACTTCGTTATTAAGAATCTTCAGTTACTCTAGCAGGTCCTGCAATTAAATATATCTACGGCGCATGAGAGTTTTATTCGGCGGATTTTTTATGCCCCCTACCTTGTCTCTTTCTTTACCTTATCCCGGTAGGCCGCCAGCAGCCTTTTAGTCATCTTACCCGGCTTACCTCCGCCGATGATATCCATGCGCCCCTCCTCATCGCTTACCCTCACCACCGGCATTATCTCAATCAAACAATTCGTCATAAATATCTCGTCGAACACTTCGATGGCATCCGGCGTTATATCACCCTCTTTTATGCTCATGCCCATTTTCTTCGCCAGGGACATTACCACCTTGCGCGTCACGCCGGGGATAATGCCGTTCTCCTCTGCAGGCGTTATCAGTTTCTTGCCCTCCACGAAGAAGATGTTGCTCGACCCTCCCTCTGCCACATATCCGTCTTCATTCAACAGAATAGCCTCGTCCAGTCCGTTCTCCGTAGCTTCCATCCTTGCCATGACGCTCGTCATGTAGTTAATCGACTTTATCTTGGAAAACACCGAGTTCTTGCAGCGCTTTACCGACGCTATACAGACCTTGAACCCTTCGTTATATTTCTCTTCGGAAAACGGCGTATAAGGCTGGGCGGTCACCAGTAACGTAGGCATTCCCCCCGCCTCCACCCATGGCAATTCCGCGCCGTCCCCATTGGTCACCGTCAGGCGCACCCTGGCGTCCTGGAGCTCGTTGGCCTCCAGTGTTTCCTGGCACGCCCTCGCCAGGTCAAGCCCCGCCACCTCTTCGCCCATCCCTATTTCATATGCCGCTTCACGCAGTCGCTCGATATGCTTACCCAGCATAAACATCTTGCCGTTATAGGCCCGTATCGTCTGGAAAACCCCGTAGCCGTATAAAAATCCATGGTCGCTGATGGATATATGCGCCTTTTCCCGCTCCACCAGCGAGTCGTTCAAATAAACCATCTCTTCCATTATCGCTGCCCCTTAGGCACCCCCATTTCTAAAAAATTAGATATTATGTTATGCCCTTCCGGCGTCATAATGCTTTCCGGGTGAAACTGTACCCCTTCTACCATATCCCGCCGGTTTCTTACGCCCATCACCACCCCGTCCTCCGTCCTCGCTGTTACCTCCAACGTTGCCGGCATGGTCTCCGCCTCTATAATCAACGAATGATACCTCCCTGCCTTAACTGGCGAAGGTATGCCCTGGAAAACCGTCTCCCCGTCATGATGCACCATCGATTCTTTTCCATGCATCGGCAGCGCCGCCCGCTTAATCCTCCCACCGTACACGTACCCGATGCACTGGTGCCCCAGGCATACCCCCAGCACCGGTATCCTCCCTCTAAAATATCTTATCACATCATTGGAAATCCCTGCTTCCAGCGGCGTGCACGGCCCCGGCGATATTATAATATGGCTCGGCCCCAATTTGTCTATCCTCTCCGGTGTTATCGCGTCGTTGCGATAAGCGACCGGCTCCTCGCCCAGTTCACCAAGGTACTGCACCAGATTATAAGTGAAGGAATCGTAATTATCTATCACCAGAATCATGTCTTTTTCTCTATTTCTCCGACCGACAGGCCGAGCGCCTGAATCAGCGCTTTGCCCTTATCCAGTGTCTCGATGTACTCCGACTCCGGCTCGGAGTCGTAAACGATTGCCCCGCCTACCTGAAAATAGGCTTTACCGTCCTTAACGATAAATGTGCGGATGACGATGTCGATGTCCATGTCCCCACTGAAGCTCAAGTAGCCCAGCGACCCCGTATAAACGCTGCGGCGGGTCGGCTCCAGCTCGTCGATGATTTCCATCGCTCTCACCTTGGGCGCGCCGGTAATCGACCCGCCCGGAAAAGTGGCTTTAAGCAGGTCGATGAGGTCTTTCCCCTCCCTTAATTGCCCCACCACCGTCGAGGTCAGGTGAAAGACCGTCGGATAGGTCTCCAGTATCGCCAGCTCCGTTACCTTAACGGTCCCGTAGCGGCACACCCGTCCGATATCGTTGCGCTCGAGGTCCACAATCATGATATTCTCGGCGCGGTCTTTCCTGCTGGCCAGCAGGCTCTCCGCCAGCGCTGTGTCCTCCTCCGGCCTCGCGCCGCGCGGCCTGGTGCCCTTTATCGGGCGTGTTTCCACCCAATCGCCCCGTACCTTTAAAAACCTCTCCGGCGAAGCCCCGACGATACTTACGCCGTCGAAGCTGAAATAGTTGGCGAAAGGCGCCGGATTGATTTTACGCAGTCGCTTAAAAAGCTCATAAGGCTTTGTATTTATTTCCACTTCCAGCCGCTGCGAAAGGTTAACCTGGAAAATGTCCCCCGCGCAGATGTACTCCCGCGCTCTTTCCACGGCTTTCAGGTACTCCTCGTGGGAGAAATTGCTTTTGAGTTTTTTACCTTTTTCCTCACTGACTTTAACACTAGACGGCGGAGGGGCCAGCATTATCAGGTTCCTAAGCTCGTTGAGCCTTGCATTAGCCCTCTGCTGTCTTTTCCCCTTTTCCGTTTCCGGGAAGCCGGTGGAGATAATATAGGTCTTGCCTTTCAGATGGTCGTAAGCCACGATAGCGTCATAAAAGCCCAGGTAGCATTCGGGCAGGTCTAAATCATCTATAGCTGTCTTAGGCAACCGTTCGATGAAATGGCACAGGTCGTAGCTGAAATACCCCGCCGCCCCACCCAGGAAAGGTATCTCTGAACTGCTGTCTTTAATAGTGTAAGCTTTCAGTAGTTCGCCCAGCACGTCGAAGGGATTGCCCCGCCTTTTTTCCTCCGCCCCGTCCTTTATAAGCGTAATCTCCTCCCCTTTGTTCCTCATCACCAGGAAGGGGTCGCTGCCCATGAAGGAATACCGCCCCAGCTTCGGCGGGTCCATGCCGCTGTCAAGGAAAAAACTGAACGGCCGCCCGGCAAAAGCCTCGAAGCACCAGGTGGCCTCCGGCGCCATGTGGATTTCTTCTATCAGGGGGTATCGGGGTTTCATACCAACAATGATTATATACTGAATTACAGCAACATATAAACCAGCTTCTATACTTTCTCAATGGAGTTGCCTCCCCCCAATCCTCTCTGCTATGCTGTGTAAAGCAAATCACCATGTCGAATAATATCTCTAAACCTTTCCAGCGCTGGGACTACCTGAAAATAACCGTCCTTGGCTTTGCCATCACCGCTCTCTGGCAGAGCCTCCATTCCATTATCCTGCCACTGCGGCTGCTGGACTTCATCCCGGATTCGCAGAAAAATACCTATCTCGGTATTCTCACGCTCTGCGGCCTGCTCCTGGCGATGTTCGTCCAGCCTGTTGCCGGCGCCGCCAGCGACCGCTCCTGGTTCCGCTGGGGCCGGCGCTTTCCCTATATCTTCATTGGCATTATAGCTACTACTCTGCTGCTGCCCGGCATCGGTCTTGCCGGCAGCTTCGCCGCTATTTTCGTCATCTATTGTCTGCTGCAGGTAGCCGCCAACACCGCGCAGGGGCCCTACCAGGCATTTATCCCGGAGATGGTCCCCCCGGATAAGCACGGCACGGCTTCCGGCGTCAAGGGACTGCTTGAAATCATCGGCGGCGTAGCGCTTGTCTATATTGCCGGCATTTTTTACTCCACTGCTAACGGCACCGGCGGCCTGTGGGTGGTCCTGGCGATTCTGCAGGTCGTCCTGCTCGGGACGATGCTTGCCACGGTATTTCTGGTCCGCGAGCCGCCCGTGAATTCAGTCGGCAGGAAGAAGCCCCTGCTGGCGGCCATAACTCATGTCTTCAGCAAAGACGTCTGGAAAAACAGCAGTTTCGTCTGGTTCCTCTTCTCGCGACTTTTTGTCTATATGGCCTTTACGACGATTCAGCAGTTCGCCCTCTATTACCTGCGGGACGTCGTCGGCGTCACCGACCCCGCCGAGGCCACGGCACGCTTTACCATCGTCGCCGTCGTATGTATGGTGGTCGTGGTCTGGCCGGCCGGCTACCTCTCCGATAGGATAGGCAGGAAAATGCTTACCGCTATCTCCGGCCTGCTGGGCGCCCTGGGTATCGCTATCATTGCCCTGACGCAGGAATACGGCACGATTCTCTGGGCGGCTGGCATCATCGGCGTGGCAATGGGAATTTTCAACAGCACCAACTGGGCGCTGGCTACTGATTTCACCCCGAAAAACGAGGAGGCGCGCTACCTGGGTATCGCCAATATGGCCACAGCGGGAGGCGCCGTACTGGCTCGCGTCATCGGGCCAGTTATCGACATTTTTAATAACCGCAGCCCTTTAAGCGGCTATAATTTTATGCTGGTGGTCTGCATCGCGTACTTCATCGCCGGTTCGCTGGCCGTCATCGGCATCAAGCGGCGTTCCTAGTTGAACCAGGGAATTAATGTTAATATAACCGAGCCGAGATAAGCCACCGTGACGTATGATACCGTCCTGCCCCCCCAGCAGGCGAGCCAGAACTTCCACCACGGCATCCGCATCGCGCCGGCAATTATCCCGACGACATCGAAAACGAAGGGGAAGACGGAAAGGAAAAAGACGGCTATCCACCCCCACCGCTTCACCCACTTTTCAATCCTGGTATAAACGTTACTTTTAGCAAGCAGGCCGCGTCCTGCCCTCCCGGCCAGGTAAGCTGTCATCTCCCCCATGCCTGCCCCCACCCCCGCAATGATACCCACCAGCAGCGGCGAAGGCAGCACCGCCCCCATGGAAGACACTATCGCCATGACGCTTATGGGGATTATAATCGTCGCATTCAGGATAATGCTGAGTACAAAAATCCCGGCGTAGCCATACCCCTCGAGTTCTTCAAATATTTCGGGATTTTTTACGTACATAGTGCCTACGGCAGCGATAATGGCGATTACCAGCAGCAGACCGACTACATATAAAATCCTTTTTTTAAAAAATGCTATTATCTTTTTTATGTCAAGCTTACTGCGTAACTTTTCCAACATAGTTAACCGATTATACCATTTACCTTATCCGTATGGTTAATACTCTTCTACCCTGTATTCACATTGACCGTACGCCGAGCTTTGAGCTATAATTTAAATAGAAGGCAAAGTCAAGACCATATTAAAAGCAGAGGTAAAGCTTGCACGAGTCTTGCGGCATTTTTGGCGTCTATTCCCATAAAGAGGATGTAGCCCGCCTTACCTTTTTCGGTCTCTTCGCCCTCCAGCACCGCGGCCAGGAAAGCGCCGGTATCGCCACCGCCAACGGCAAAAAAATCCGAATTTATACCGGTATGGGCCGCGTATCCGCTGTCTTCAATGAAGAGAACCTGAAAAATCTTACCGGCTACTGCGCAATCGGCCACAACCGCTATTCCACCGCCGGTTCCAGCCGGGTCGCCAATGCACAACCCATTCTGGTTAATAACGATAGCAATATAATCGCTATTGCCCACAACGGCAATATCGTCAATGCCACCTATCTCTATCAGGAGTTGGTTGGTCAGGGATACCACTTTCGCGGCTCTACGGATAGCGAGGTAATCGCCAATCTCATTCTGTCATCCACAGGCAAAGACCTGGCAGAGAAAATCAGGTATGCCATGCGCCGGCTTAAAGGGGCCTATTCACTGGTAATTTTAACACCAGAGGAATTGTACGCCGTACGCGACCCCCTGGGGGTGCGGCCGCTCTCCCTGGGTAAAGTGGACAGCGGCTGGGCGATAGCCTCGGAGACCTGCGCCCTGGACCATACCGGCGCCGAATTCGTGCGGGAAATTGAGCCCGATGAGATATTGAAAATAGATAAAAACGGCGTCCAGAGTTATCCGGGCGAACCCGGGAAAAGAGCGACCTGCATATTCGAATATATCTACTTCGCCCGTCCCGACAGCATGATTAACGGCAAGCTGATTTACCAGGCCCGTCAGGCGATGGGTGCCGGTCTGGCCCGTGAGTATCCCGTCGATGCAGATATCGTCATGGGCATACCCGATTCGGCCACCGCCGGCGGCACAGGATACGCCCGCGAATCCGGAATCCCGGTTGTTGAGGGATTGATTAAAAACCGCTACGTGGGACGCACCTTTATCGAGCCCGACCAGCGCATGAGAGACCTCGGCGTAAAACTGAAGTTCAATCCCCTGCCCCAGGTGCTGGACGGCGAACGCCTGGTGGTAGTTGACGACAGTATCGTGCGCGGCACGACGACTCCCAACGTGGTCAAACTGCTGCGCAAGGCCGGAGCTAAAGAAGTCCATATGCGCATCTGTGCTCCCCCGATTAAGTACCCCTGCTTTTTCGGCGTCGATATGGCAACAAGAGCGGAGTTAATTGCGGCGCAGAAAAGCATCCCCGAAATCCGCGATTTTATCGGCGCCGACTCGCTGGGCTATCTTAGCATCGATAAGCTGCTGAAAGCGGTCGGCCTGCCTAAAGATATGTTCTGTCTGGCCTGCTTTACCGGTGAATACCCCATTCCGGTACAGCTTGAGATGGATAAAATGGCGCTGGAGACTATCGGGGACGCACAGCCCGTCGATGCCTGCGATGCCGTTGAAGAAGCGTGATATGGACCAGGAAAAAAGTGGTATCATTATGCGGGGCAAACCATATCGGGTGGTTATCCTTGAGAAAATGTTTGACTTTTTATCCCTCGTGGTAGAAAGGTCCTAGAATGCCCGGGTTTTTTGTTTTAAGTATTGATTCAAAAAAGTATCAAGATGATTTTTTAGACGACCTATCCGGGCAGACATTCTATCAACAGCATTTGGGCGAAGATTACGCCGGAATAGCAACATGTAAAGATGGGAAAATCAATATTCGCACCCACCGGGGACTATTTAGACCAACATTTAGTAATGACATGGCGGGGCTCGAAGGAAGTATGGGGATTGGGTATTGCGGTGATAATAGAGAGCCTATTCTAGTAGATTCAAATTTAGGTGATTTTGCCATTTGTTTTTCCGGCAATATTACCAACCGAAATGATCTAATTACAAAACTTAAGACACATGGCCACTCTTTTGCCTGGGGCGGAGTAGATATTGAAATAATTGCCCAATTAATAGCCCAGGGAAAAGGATACGCTGATGGCATCAAAAAAATGAACGACGAAATCGATGGAGCCTATTCTGTGGCAATACTTACTCCTGATGGAATATATATAGCCTCTGACCCCAGTGGTCGCTGGCCAATTGTTATTGGTGAAAAAAAAGGGGCAGTAGTAGCCACCACCGATCCATGTGGTTTTACCAATTGGGGATTTAGCTACAAGCGAGATGTGGATCCCGGTGAAATCGTGTTGCTGAAGAATGATAACGCAGAAGTCGTGAGTAAAATACCAGGCAGCAAAATCCAGATTTGTACGTTTGTTTGGGTTTATACTAATTTCCCCAACTCAATATTCAAAAACGTCCCCGTTTCAGCCGTGAGAAAAAGACTGGGAGCTATTTTGGCTAAAAGGGATATAAAGCGAGGGTTCATTCCGGATGTTGTTGCTCCTGTTCCTGATTCCGGCAGGTTTTGTGCAATAGGGTACCATCAAGAGTTCTGCCGGCAGATGAACGAGAAACAAATAGATAGAATTCCTGAATACGACGAAATATTAGTGAAATATCCTTACTCCGGCAGGAGTTATCCTCGGTCGAGTCAGGTAAAAAGAAACCGGGAAGCCCAGATCAAACAATTGAGAAGCGGCGAGAGTTATTCCGGTAAGAAAGTAGTAGTTTGTGACGATTCTGTACGAAGGGGCACCCAGATAGAAAGAAATCTGGTGCCCAAGCTTAGAGATTTAGGTGTCAGCGAGATTCATTTCAGGATTTCTAATCCGGATTCCTTTTCTTACTGCCGCTGGGGAAAAACAATCCAAAAAGGGGAGCTCTTAGCTGCTCGGATTCCCTCTATCAAAAAAAGGGTTAAATTCTTAGGCATCGATAGCCTGGAACATACAACTGTTAAAGAGCTGGCCGAGGCGATTGGACTACCTCTCGAGACTCTCTGCATCGATTGCGACCTGCCGGCTCAAGCAGAATTAGTTTGATTTCACCAGGATTGTTATCTAATTTTTAAACATTAACGTTCCGATATATTATCAAGTATTGACATACACTTTTTTTTATATTATAGTTAGAACAGGTGTTCTTTATCACACCTGCCCGTTCAGGCTAAAGCAATGAAAAGGCTATCGGAAAAACAAAGGCACATCGTCAAGTATATTAATAGCTTCCTTTCCAGGAAAGGATATCCCCCGTCTATCCGAGATATTCAGAAGGGCTGTAACATAAGCTCTACATCGGTAGTGGACTATAATCTGAATATCCTTGAAAGCCGCGGTATTATCAGCCGCCACGCGGAAATTTCCCGTGGCATCAGGCTGCTCTCAAAGTCCCCGGCCGAGAATATATCTACCGTGCCGGTCATCGGCATGATTGCCGCCGGCGAGCCTATCCCCGTCCCCACCCCCGATACCTGGGATGTCGCGGCGGTATCGGAAACGATGGATATACCTACAGACCTTATCAGGGGCAGAGAGGACGTTTATGCCCTGCGCGTAAAAGGCACGTCCATGGTGGACGCCCTCATCAACGACGGCGATATCGTCCTCATGCAGCACGTCAGCACCGTGGAAAACGGCCAGATGGCCGCCGTGTGGCTGAAATCGGAGAAAGAAGCGACCCTGAAAAAGGTGTACCTGGAGAAAGACAGGGTCCGACTTCAGCCGGCCAACAGCCAGATGCATGAATTCTATACCGGGTCGGATAACGTGGAAATCCAGGGCAAGGTTATCGGCGTTGTCAGGCAGGTCAGCTGAATCCCCGACTATTTTTTATAGACCGGGGTGCACCAGTGTATGTACTTGGGGTATTCGCCTCTTATCACTTTAGCGTAAATTTCCTGTAACTTGGCCGTAATCGGGCCTATCTCGCCGTTGCCGACCTTGCGGCGGTCTATTTCCGCCACCGGCGTCACGTGGGCGGCGGTCCCGGTCAGGAAGCACTCGTCGGCGATATATAATTCACTGCGGTCGATGGCCCTGTGAACCGTCGGTATTCCCAGTTCCTTCTCGGCCAGTTCGATTACCGTGTTCCTGGTTATGCCCATGAGAATGTTGTTGGTGGTGGCGGGTGTAATCAGTTCGCCGTCTCTCACCAGGAAGATGTTCTCGCCGCTGCCCTCGGAAACATGCCCGTCCGGGGCCAGCATAATAGCCTCGTCGCAGCCGTTCTGGACAGCCTCGGTTTTAGCCAGGGCGTTATTGATGTAGATACCGCAAGCCTTAATCTGGGGCGGGATTACGTTGTCCTCCGGCCGGTGCCAGGAAGAAACACAGCAGCGCGCCTTGTCCACATCGAGGTAAGGGCCCCAGGGAATCACGAGTATAAAGAAATCATGCTCGAGGTCGTGCAGGCGCACCCCCAGCGCTTGCGAGCTAGTGTAGGCTAAGGGCCTGATGTAAACGTCTTCCTGAAAGCCGCACTTGGCCGTCAGTTCCACGGTTATATCGCATAGCTTATCGATGTCAAGGGGCAGCTTGATATTCAGCACGCGGCAGCCCTGTGCCAGTCGCTCGTAGTGCTCCTTGAGGCGGAAGATATAGGACTGCTTCTGCTTATCGTTCCAGTTGCCGCGGATACCCTCGAAGACTGCCGTGCCGTAGTGCAGGAAGTGGGTCATAATCCCGAGCTTTGCTTCCTCCAGAGGCATGATTTTCTTATTAAAATATGCATACGACGGCATGGCA
>CAZRQP010000005.1:25344-28549 GCA_964602315.1 uncultured Dehalococcoidaceae bacterium | reverse complement strand
CCAATGCACTGTCCCAGCCAAGGTCGGCAAAAGTAATGGGTTCCTTTTCCTGTTCCGTTTCAGCCGTACACCCGACTACCTGCACAGCAAGCAAGATAAGTACAATCGGGATGAGTGCTATTCTCCAGGCAGTATATTTCTTCATAAGTTCGACCTCCTAATATAGTACTAATTCGTGAACTATTATTAACCCTTCATAAAAGAACCGTCTTCAAAATAGGCTGTTAATTTTAACAGAGCAGCGGGCTAAAGGCCCGGAGGAGAGGCTAATATGTGAATGAAAATTGGATCCTGGTTGTTAACAGGGACAGAAGACGATAAGAAGAGGGTATGCTGAAACCATGACATAAATTTGTGGAGAAAGCCCAAAATGCCGTAATTCAATTGTTTAATTCCGTTATCACCCCATTTTGCTGGATTTTTACAAAAACACTCGTAATAGTACTGGTATGGTTTTGTACATACTACCGTAGCACAGGTACATCTGTCAAATAGAGCTGAAACATGAGCGCCCTTTAAATGAGCAAGAAATCCGTTTCCGCGCCGGCTTCCCGGGTAGCGGAGAGGACCTCCTCAATAATGATTTGCGTGTTGCCGTTCTTGCGTGGACTGCCTACAATGCCTAAAACGTTCATAATATTAGAGATACTACTCCATCACATCCGGTTTCCATTGGATGATTGGTAGCATTGATTCCAATGTGTCAAATTTTTTAGACTTAAGCTTATAGTTTGGGTCGGTCATCGACTTATAATAACCTTTGCGGGAAACCATTACCCACAACTTCGGCAAAAAGCCAGAAAATAACCCTGCTCCTTGTTTATAATGTCTCTTGGTCCATATTATTGTTACTTCTTCGTCTTCTTTCAACTTTCTATCTTTTAAGGCCGACCATAAATGCTTGAAGTCATCCTTATGAGTTATATATCCTGTTATATTATCCCCAAGCTTATTACATTCTATATTGACACTTGCGTATGGTGTGGTTTTATCCATAGATTTCACTTTACCATCTGCATCTACCAACGACCCTAGCGGGCTGAAATAATTGACTATACAAAGTTCTCCGTCAATCCTGCTCCAATCCTTGTCACTAAGTAATACTATTTCAGTTTCACTATGTTCCATTGTCCCCTCCTTCCATCTCTTTTTTCTTTTTCTCTCTTATCAATGCGGAAGGATGTGGTTTATCTGGTGGGCTCGGTAGGGATCGAACCTACGACCAACCGGTTATGAGCCGGCCGCTCTGACCGCTGAGCTACGAGCCCTCTTAAGTAGCCTCCGCCCCCCTAGCGTCCCCACTATTTTACCTTTATAGAACGCCAATATCAAGCATCGGCGATTGAATTACCCCACGAATAATTGTAAGATAGAGGTGACTTTTAAACCGATTGGATTTGCTATGTCGCCCGACTGGGAACTGACTGCCACAACGATATTATGTGAGGACGTCGATGATGAAGTGACCATCATCGTTAACGGAGACGGCACGGCCAGGTGCACGGGCAGCCAGAAGTATGCAAAATCGAACAAAGCGGCGGTCAGGGAGCTGAAAGACAGGGGCAAAAAGCTCGGCAGGAAGCTGGACTGCAAGGACCCCGGCTGCCCTACCGTGGCAAAGTACCGCGAGGAACTGCTGAACAAGAAATGACAACATCCGATAACGTCAGAATCAAGATACAAAACCTGTCTTTATCCTTCGGAGGGGTAAAGTCGCTGACCGACGTCAGTGTGGACATCCGGGATAAAGAAATCCTGGCCGTCATCGGGCCCAACGGGGCCGGCAAGACCTGCCTGCTCAACTGCATCAACGGCTTCTACAAGCCGCAGTCCGGCGAGATATACTTCGACGATAAGAAAATCACGCGCATACGGCCAGACAAAGCCGCCAGGATGGGACTCGCCAGGACATTCCAGAACATCGAGCTTTATACCGGCTTGAGCACGCTGGATAATATCATGGCCGCCCGACACGTCACGATGAAGCAGAACCTTATCGCCAGCGCTATCTACTATTTCTGGGCGCATAAAGAGGAAATCGAGCACCGCAAGACCGTGGAGGACATCATCGACTTCCTGGAAATCGAGTCGATACGCAAGCAGACGGTCGGCATGCTCCCCTACGGTATGCGCAAGCGGGTGGAGCTGGGGAGGGCTCTGGCGCTGGAGCCCAGGGTGCTGCTGCTAGATGAGCCGATGGCAGGCATGAATTTAGAGGAAAAAGAAGACATCGCCCGATTCATCATCGATATTTTCGAGGGTCAGGGTGTCACCTACCCGGATACGCCCGTGTTGAGGGACGGCGTAAGCTGCATAGTGCTGGTGGAGCATGACATGGGGGTGGTCATGGATATCGCCGACCGCATCGTGGTGCTGGACTTCGGCAGGAAAATCGCCGAGGGAACGCCGGAGGAAATCAAGAACAACCCGGAAGTGATTGCCGCCTACCTGGGCGAAGAGAAGTAAATTACACGAGGTTTAAATGGCTATGGCACAGGCCAACGTTACTAAACCCTGGAAGCGGAACAGAGTAATAGCGGCACTTTTAGCTGTTTTTTTAGGTCCGTGGACGTGGCTTTACACTTTCCGAAAAGATATGTGGAAATTTATATTCGGTTTAGCTTTTGCGAGTCCCGGTATTTTGCTTTTTTTAGGAGGGTGTTTTAATTATTTTTTTAGTAATGGAAGAGATAATTTAGGGGCTGGTTTGGGTTTATTATATACCGCGCCGATAACTATCGCTATATGGTTATGGTCGATAATAGATGTATTACTGAGAAAGCCTCAATGGTATAAGGAATAAAGGAAAAATATTTATCCACTATCTGCCATTCCCACTTACGCTCGCCCTGTTTGGTTCTTGCCCCCTACCCTGAGATGCTTCGTCCCGATAAGTCGGGACTCCAGCATGACAAGATTGACTTACTCCCACTTGCGCTTTGTGTATTACCCCTCACCTTAATCCTCTCCCACAAGGGGAGAGGACATAGATATGAGTTACACTCCCCGCCCTGGGATGCTTCGCTTCGCTCCAGCATGACAGGGCTATCTCATTCCCACTTGCGCTCGTCTTTGATGCCCTGCTCTTTCACGATACCCCTCACCTTAATCCTCTCCCACAAGGGGAGAGGACACAAGAAAAGTAGTATCACTCCCACTTACGCTCGTCTTTAATCCCCTGCTCTTTATCGGCAATCATGCCGGG
>CAZRQP010000005.1:15534-25244 GCA_964602315.1 uncultured Dehalococcoidaceae bacterium | reverse complement strand
ACTCCCACTTACGCTCGTCTTTAATCCCCTGCTCTTTATCGGCAATCATGCCGGGGGCAACGAACTCAATCCTGTCTAGCTTAATGCGGCAGATGTCCTGGAACTTACTATTTATGTCAAGTGCTAACCTGTCTTTATCGACGTTGGTTTCCTTCAACTCCGCCTTAAGTGTCATCTCGTCGCGGTGCTGGCGGCGGCCCACGACAAGCTGGTATTTAGCTACTTGATTAAAACCTAAAATCGCCTGCTCCGCCTGCCTGGCGACGATGAACATGCCCCGCACCTTGACCGCGTCCCCTGCCCTGCCGACGATGCCGGTGATACGATAAGCCGTGCGACCGCAGGGGCAAGGCTCGGCAACATAAGAGGACAAGTCCCCCGTCCCGAAGCGGATAAGCCCCCAGTTTTTGTTGTGAAGCTGCGTGGTAACGATTTCACCCACCTCGCCGGGGCCGAGCTGTTTCCCCGTTTCGGGGTCGACGATTTCCGTGACATATTCGTCCATGAGGTGCATGCCGGACTTCTCTCTGCACTCGTAGGCAATAGCGCCGCCCGGCTCGGTGACGGCGTAGGTCTGGAAGGTGTCGATATCGTAATCGCCCTCGAATATCGTACGCAGCGATGGAGGCAGCATCTCGCCGGTAAACCAGGCGCGCTTGAGATAAAGGTCTTTTTTGATATTATTCCCCATTTCCTCGGCGCGCTTGATAACCGTATTTAAAAAGCTGGGCGTCCCCACGAAGCCGGTGACCTTAAGCTCCTTCATTATCTGTATCTGCAGGTCGGTATTGCCGGTGCCGGCGACGACCACGGTGGCTCCGCAGTCGCTGATGGCCTCATGGAATAGGATGCCCGCCGGGGACATGTGATAAGTAAAGGTGTTGGTGACGACATCGCCCTTCCTGAACCCCGCCGCCCAGAACGCCTTGGCGAACCATTTATAGCTGGAGGGCTGGATTTCATAGATGGGGCCGGGGGATATGAATACCCTTTCGACTTCTTCCGCAGGCATGCTGATGATACCGCCGTAAGGCAGGCCGGCCTTCTGCATCTCCAGGAGGTCGGTCTTGCGGATAACGGGTAGTTTTTCTAAGTCCCTGGTCGTTTTTATATCTTCCGGCCTGACGCTGACTTTATCCAACGAGGCTTTTACGGCGGGAGAGTGGCTGTAACAATATGTAACATGGGCGTTAAGCTTCATATTCAGGTATTCCTGCCGGGAGGTCGGCAGCATGGTTTCCAGTTCGTCGAAATATTCGCCCCCGTTTGACTTTAGAGCCATCGTTTTCTCCTCTTGTAATGCTTCACATCGCGGTAGCTTTTCTTGGTGCCCAAGGTGGAAAGCCCCATGTAAAATTCTTTAACATCCTCGTTATTTTTAAGAAAATCAGCGGTGCCGTCAAGCACTACCCTGCCGTTTTCCATGACATAGCCGTAATGGGCGATATTCAGAGCGATGCGCACGTTCTGTTCCACCAGCAGGACGGAGGTCTTTTGCTCGGTATTAAAGCGCTTGATGATGTCATATATCTCCTCGACAAGCAATGGGGCCAGTCCCAGCGAGGGTTCGTCGAGCATCATCAGCTTGGGCGTGGCCATCATGGCGCGGCCGATAACAAGCATCTGCTGCTCTCCGCCGGAAAGATAGCCGGCCGTGTTGCGGCGGAGCTCCTTGAGGCGCGGGAAGTAATCATAGACCATCTCCAGGTCGGACCTGATGGCATGCCGGTCACGGCGGTTGTGGGCGCCGACCATCAGATTTTCCTCGGCGGTGAGGTGCTCAAAGACGTGCCGCCCTTCCAGCGCCTGGATAATGCCCAGCTTGCCTATCTGCTCGGCGTTTTTATTATCGATTCTGTCACCGTCCCACTCGATACTGCCGTCGGTTACCTCGCCTTCCTCCACATGAAGCAGGCCGGAGATAGACTTCAGGGTTGTGCTTTTACCCGCGCCGTTAGCGCCGAGCAGCGCAATAATAGCACCGTTTTCCACGGTCAGAGACACACCGTGGAGTACCCTGATAACGTTGAGGTACGTAACCTCGATGTTATTAAGTTTAAGCATTTATTCTGCTTTCAAAGCGGGGCCCCGGTTTACAGAGCCCCGCTTAATGGCGACTATTGACCAAACCAGTCAAGGTCTTCATATCTTACCACAGGGGCCTCAATCCAGTCTGTTATAGCTTTAATTATACCGTTTTGGATCTTGAAGATAAGAACCGATTTGGAGAGTCGATTATCATCTATGGTATAGCTCACAGGTCCGTGCAGTCCCTCGACATCGTAGTTGACGAGTTTCTTAATACCCTCATTTTCAGTGATGGCCCAGGCATCGGCATCACCGGAAGCCAGCGCATCATAGTCGGCGTTCTGGAGGGCGGTCCTTACAATCTCCATCATGATGAGACTCTGCGTCCACCCGGTGATGTAATCACCGTTGCCGGCATCTTCGGGGTGGTTGGCTTCACAGTACTCCATCATCTTATCCATACCGGGCACATCGTCACCCCAGCTGACGGTCGGGAACACACCGTAAACACCCTCGGCGTCCTCACCGGCCAGGTCAACCAGTGCGGAGGTGAGACCGGCATGCCCGGAAGCAATAACGACGTCCATCCCGAGTTCCCTGGCGTTCTTGACGATGAGCGCCGTTGGCGCCGGAGTGCTGGATATGTAGAGGACGTCAGGATTCATTGCCTTGATACGCGTTAAGGATTCCATTTCAGATATGCTGTCGGCCTTATGTTCGAAGGCTTTGCCTTCGGCACCGTCCCAGAGAACGGTAATTCCCATTTCTTCGGCATAGGCCCGGGCGGCGTTGATGGCGCCTTTACCTGTGGAGTTGTTCAACGCATGAATAGCCACTTTAGGCTGGCCGCTGCCTTCCCACATCTCGTCGAGGTAGTAATCCATAAAGGCCAGGAAATCATCGCCATAGTCCGGCAGCTGACCGTAGATATGCTGCGGGGGTCGATACAGGTTGGGCGATGAGAACGCCGCCAGACCGGCGAACCCGTATTCATTTGCCAACCCCATCGAGGCCGTCATCATGGCGGAGGATGATGTCGAGAACATGACACAACCCTCGTCCATGAAATTTCTGACGATGTTTGACATCTGGGCGGCATCATAGCCGTTGTCACGCCAGACTATCTCAATCTGGTAGCCTTCAACTCCCCCGAGTTCGGCATTGACATAGGCGATGGCGTCTTTCTGTCCGTGCTCAAGCGGTCTTCCTTTTTCGGCCGCTACTCCGGTTGAAGGTGTTGAGATCCCCAATTTGATTGTTTTGCCTTCTTTATCGGCGCCGCCGCATGCGGTCATATAAGGCAGACTTGCTATGATAAGTATTAAGCAAACGATAGCGCTGATAATAAGTTTTTTAGTTTTCATGCTTTTCCTCCTCCTTCTTTAGATGTAATTTGGTACTCATAGCCGGAAAACCTACATCAACCTGTACCCCCTTTACTTATTAATATGAAAATGGCCATAAACGATACGATGCTTTAATCAAGTTCCAGCGGTGTGCTATTCCTCTCGGCTCAAGTATCAGGAACAGGACAATTACCAGACCAAACAACATGGGCGTAACACCGCTGGCGAACCCTGACGGGAACATCGTGAGTTTGTCCTCAAGGAACGGTACCACGTTTATGGTTAAGACCTCTTTTAACAGATTGATAAGCAGGACGCCCAGTATCGGCCCTACGCTTTTTCCCAGTCCGCCGATAATGATAATCCCTACGTATAATATCGAATTTTTAAAACTGAATTGTTCCGGTGTCAGTGTAATATTCCAGTGGGCAAACAGGCTTCCGGCAATCCCCGCGAAGAAACATCCGATGAAGAAAGCCATTAGTTTGTAATAGGTCAGGTTGACACCCATCACTTCCGCGGCGAGGTCATTATCACGGATGGCGATGAACGCCCTGCCTACCCTGGTACGTACCAGGTTCTTGGCAATAAATACGCATAACACCGTTATGCCGATAATCAGGTAAAACTGACTCATCCCGCTCTTGAAAACGTACCCCCCTATCGAGGCGAACGGGACAGTCATGCCAAGCTGGCCGCCGGTCCATCCCCACTGGTTGATTATCCACATTATGATGAATTGCGCTGCTATGGTTGTAATGGCAAGATAGAATCCCTTAACCCTGATAGAAGGCAGACCGAAGATAATTCCTATAACGCCAGCCATCAGACCCGCACAGATAAGTCCGACCAGGAAGGGCATCTCGAATCGTGTAGTAAGGATTGCGGATGTGTATGCCCCAACGGCGATAAAACCAGCATGCCCGATGGAAAGCTGCCCGCAATAACCAGTTAGGATGTTTAGACCGGTTGCGGCGATAATCGTGATGCCGATTAAGTTGAACACGCCAAGCCAGTAGTTGCTAAGATACAACGGCGCGGTAAACACCACCACCAGCAATCCGAGCAGCATGCCCCATTGTGTCTTGGTGCGCACAATGGCCATGTCCTGCGCGTAGGTTAAGTTGCGGATGCCGCACGGCAGACTCATCTGCTATATCCTCTCAATTCGTTCCTCTCCGAAAAGTCCGAAAGGTTTTATTACCATGACTATAATGATAATTACAAAGGGAATTATGTCCCGAACGCCTGCCCAGAGGTAGGTGGTTAAATATCCCCCTCCGTATGTCTCCGCCAGCCCGATTATCGGCCCGGCGACGATAGCGCCGATAAATGAGTCCAGGCCGCCGAGAATCACCACGGAAAATGCCTTAAGGCCGGTCTCGACAAGCCCGTGGGTTATACCGCCGATACTGGATATCAAAACTCCGCCGATAGCGGCGACTACACAGGCAAACATCCACGAAGTCGAAAATACTCTTGTTACAGGTATGCCGCAGGCCTGGACGGCTGTCTGGTCGTCGGCCGTGGCGCGCATGGCGATACCCATACGGTGATAACGGAAAAACACTGTCAGGGCTACGAAGACCAGCAAACAGATACCGATTACCCAGATATATTCCTGGGATATTACCGCCGAACCGATATGGATAACTTCCTTTGGAAAAAGTTCAGGCAGTGCCGCAGTGCTTAAAGGCCAGATAAAGGTAATCAGGCCTTCAAGAAAGTACCCGATGCCAAGGGTTACTGCAATCAGCGAAAGGATAGGCTGGGCGATAAGGGGGCGTAAAGCGAAGCGTTCTATGACCCAGCCGAGGAAGAGCGCGAAAAGAACAACAATGGGAAGCCCGATATAGGCCGGCAGTCCTGCCTGCGCCAGCATTGTATAAGAGAACCATGAAGAAATGAGGACAATCTGACCGAGTGCCAGGTTAGCCACGCTGCTGGCTTTCCAGACGAGTACAAAGCCGAGAGCGATAAGCGCGTACACCATACCTACCGAAAGGCCGGTGATGGTGAATTGGAGGAAGTTAGCGTTTACAACGCATAAGAACACGGAAAACGCGATAACGACACCGAGCAGCGTCCAGAGAGTGTATTTGAGTATCTTTTTAAGTCGCGCTTTTGTTGTCATACCTTCCATCATCTCTCTTTACAGGCTCCTGACCTTGATGCTTGTCTTTACCACGCCTTTACGGCCGTCGCGGTAAGTAACCGGCGCCTGGACATCTACCTTATCGCTTTTATTATACAAAGCATCGATGAGGTCTTTGTAGCGCTGTTCCATGAATTCCCTTCTTAATTTCCTGGTGCGCGTCAGCTCCGCTTCATCGGGGTCGAATTCCTTGTGGAGCAGCACGAATTTCTGCACCCGCGACTGCTCCGGTAGATAGCTATTGACCCTTTCCATGTCCTGCATAACCAGTTCGGCCACCTCGTTCTTTTGCGAAAGGTCGACGAAGGTGGTGTAAGGGATGCGGTGACGTTCTGCCCACTTGCCGACCATCGTGAAATCGATGTTGACCATGGCGGAGACGTAGTCTTTATCCTTGCCTCCGATAACCATGGCGTCCTTGATATAGGGACTAAATCTCAACCTCCCCTCGATGTACTGGGGGGCGTATTTGGCGCCGGATTTCAGCACGCCCATGTGCTCCAGCCTGTCCATGAAAATCAGGTGCCCCTGCTCGTTAAGATTAACGGCGTCACCTGTATAGCACCAGCCGTCGATAAGAGTTGTAGCGGTCTTTTCTTTGTCCTTGTGATAGCCGGTGAACATGCAGTCGGAGTTGACTAGAAGCTCGCCTTCATTCGTGATTCTGACCGAAATTCCCAGCGACGGCTGCCCCACGCTCTCGAACTTGATTTCGCCTTTGCCGTGGGAAGATATCAGCCCGGCTTCGGTGCTGGCGTAGCACTGCCTTAGCTCGATGCCGATGGCGTGGATTAGCCTGAAGGTATCCAGACTTAATACAGAGCTGCCCGTCACTCCGAACCTGACCTTGCTCAAGCCCAGCCTGTCCTTGAGGGGGCGGAAGAGCGCTATATAGGCGAAGAAGTGAAGGACTCGCCAGAACAGGTTGGGGATTTTCCCCTCGAACTTGAGGTCGGCGATTTTATGTCCCACCGGCAGGAATAATCTATAAACAAACCGTTTCAGCGGGTGGGCGTCCAGCATTTTCACCTGAATTTCGCTGACCAGGCCCTCCCACTGGCGGGGACCGTAAATAACGAAGTTCGGCCCCACCTCCCGCGTGTCTTCGGCGATTGTTTCCGGCTCCTCGGGGAAGTTCAGCATGGCGCCCGTCAGCAAATGGGGAATGGTAGCGAAAAAGCTGTCCCCTACCCAGGCCGCCGGGAAGTTAGAAATAAGATTGTCTTTTTCATCGAGGGGATAGCGGTCGGCGAAGCCCCGGGCGGTGGTTATCAGGGCGCGATGGGTAAGAATGGCCCCCTTGGGCAGGCCGGTAGTGCCGGATGTATAGTAGATAAAAGCCACGTCATCGCCTTTGCCTGAATCCACATTTTCTTCAAACAGGCCCGGGTGCTTTTTTTCGTATTCTTTGCCCAAATCCAGCACTTCATTGAAGCTGATGAGCGATGGGTCTTCATAGTTACGCAGTCCCTTGGGGTCCCAGTAGATAATTTTTTGCAGTAGCGGCAGTTCCGCCTTAATTTCCAGGAACTTGTCCGTCTGCTCCTGGTCGTTGACGACGGCGAATTTAGCGTCCGAGTGCTCGGCGATGTATTTCACCTCCGACGGCACAGAGTCAACGTAAATCCCTGTGGCGATGCCCCCCGCCGCCTGCACGGCGAATTCCGCCCAGAACCACTGCGGCTCATTGTCCCCGATAATACAGGCGACATCGCCGCGCTTTAACCCCAGGCTTATCATGCCCAGGGAGAAATATTTAATATTGTTGTAGTAGTCTTGCCAGCTGTACCTGTGCCAGATGCCGAACATCTTCATCGACATGGCGGTCCTGGCGCCCCACTTAGCGCAGTTGGCATTGATAAGCTGCGGAATCGTTTCTATTTTTTCCATGGGTGCTGTCATAACTTAAAGATATACTTAAACTAAATTACCTCCCGCTTTTGGGAGGCAATCTTATAGTCAATGAAACCTTATAATAATATGTGAAATTGACCTATTTACTATTGAACCTCCCTCGCGCACCCCCAGTGCGCCCGGTAAAGACGAACTTCTGTTTCTCCAGTTTATTGCAGACGGATGATGTTAGCATACTTTTCACAGACAATTAACGATGGTCTAGATTAGCATATATAAAACGAGACTGTCAATATAAATGAAGCTGGGAGAATGAAAGTGTTTTTGCACTAAATAGAATTGTCATTCCAGCGAAGGCTGGAATCCATGCTCGAATAGATTAGAAGAAAGGTCTTTCCACATCGGATTTGTTTCTTCAATCAATCTGATTTTCCACTCTCTATGCCATGCCTTTAAATGTTTTTCTCTTTGAATCACTGATTCTATATCTTCACATTGCTGATAATAAACCAGATTATATACTTTATACCTTTTCGCAAAGCCTTTAACCAATCCGTTTTTATGTTCGTACATTCGCCTTATCAAGTCATTCGTAACGCCAATATATAATGTGCCCCTGCGTTTGCTGGCTAATATATAAACATAATAGTATTTCATACTAGATTCTGACCTTCGTCAGAATGACAAATTGTTGTTGGTTTGTAATTCGAATGAGACTGTCAATACAAATGAAGCTGGAACAGGAAGTAAGCCCGTTTACGCCGTCACCACCGTCGTACCGGTGGCTTTGGCGATGAGCTTGCCGTTCTGGTTGGTAACCGTCATCTCGGAGACGCCGATACGCCGTCCGCTCTTGACCACGCGGCACTCGGCGGTGAGTTCGTCACCGACACCGGCGCCGGATATCAGGTGGATATTGAACTGCGTGGCGATACTGGGGGTCACCAGGGAGTTCGTGGCGTAGGCGAAGGCCTGGTCGGCGATAGCCATGACAATCCCCCCGAATACCATACCGTTGAAATTAAGGTGCTCCGGCTTGAGCTTCATGACCACTTTTGAATAGCCGGGGGTTAGTTCGGTCAATTTCATCTTTAAAAAGTCGGCAACAGGTTCGCCGCTCTCTTTGGCTTTCAGTTCGGCTACATTATCTTGAGTTGCTTTCTCCTGGTCGGGCATCGGTCCTCTCCCCTTCCGGTAATGATTTCGCTACATTATAGCATAACAGGTACAAACGCATTATCAATAATTTAGATTCTTATGTTCATTGGTCAGCCCCCGCCTGCCCGTTATCCCCTTCCTTTACCTTAAGCGTCCTTATCATATCCATGAGTAAAGATACATCACTATCGTTTAATTTATCTATATTATCAATCCGACTTTTTATTTCTGCTTTTATAGACGATTTCAGGTCTTCCTTCTCTGCTCTCTTCTTCATTCTGGATTCAACCAGTGTCGCGCTTACCTGTGATATAAAAAGCGTCATAACCCCTATACCTATCACCATCAAAATCATGCCCATCACCCTGCCGGCGATGCTCTGGGGCACTATATCCCCATAGCCCACCGTTGTCACCGTTGATATGCTCCACCATACTGCGTCCGAAAAGTTTGTTATTTGGGTTTCTCCTGATTCTGTTTCCAGTATCAATACCGTCATTGCGCCTATAAATATGATGACAAATGTAATGATGAACATGGTAAGCAGATGGCTCCGCCTGAAAAACCCGCCGGACCTTGAAACTGCCCTCCTCATTCTGAAAAGCAGCAGTATTACCCTGATTACCCTGATAAGTCGCAGGGAACGCATTGCTGCTGATATCCCCGGTATTGCCCCCAGCCCGTACAATGCTATTGCCGGGACCATCGCCAGTATCTCGTAGCCGTTGGTTTTCATGAAGTGCAGCTTTCTTTCGCTTGCCACGAGCCTCTGGATAAAGTCGGCGGCGAATACCAGGCAGATTATCAGGTCGGCGATGTATATCCCCCACAAAGCGCTATCTGACAGCGTCATTAACGACTCGACAGCTACCAAAATGATAGAGGCGATTGCCAGCATACCTATAATGGGTTCAACTATATTTTTCTTTAACATCTTATACCCCCCGTCCGAACTTTTAACTGGATTATAGTACAGCTTTCATTTATCCTCAACGTGTGTCATCACCTTTTCCCTTCCTTGCTTACCCCATTGTCTCAAGGTTATAATTAGACAATGCCAAAGATAGTTGCCGGAATGCCGGCGTATAACGAGGAGAAGTACATCGGCACGCTGGTTCTCCAGACCCGCCAGCACGTGGACGAGGTCATCGTGGTTGACGACGGCAGCA
>CAZRQP010000005.1:0-15434 GCA_964602315.1 uncultured Dehalococcoidaceae bacterium | reverse complement strand
CCCTTCTACCGCCGCGTCGGGCAAAACCTGATTTTACGCTCGGTAAAGACGCTTTCCGCGGATAAGCTAACGGACTCCGAATGCGGCTTCCGGGCTTTTTCCAGGAAAGCGGTGCAGACGCTGGAGTTAAGAGAAAACGGTATGGCGGTATCGGCGGAGACCGTGGCGGAAGCATCGCAGAAGAACCTGAAAGTGGTACAGGTACCGGTTTCCGTTACCTACGGTAAAGACACCTCGACATTACACCCGGTAAGGCATGGTTTAAGCGTCTTTACCAGGATAGGTATCATGATATCCGACCATCGCCCTTTGTTCTTCTTCGGACTTACTGGTCTGATTTTCATTATAGTTGGATTAGTATTCGGCATAAGGGTAATAGCGCTATTTACAGATTCTCGCGTCCTGCCCACAGGTAATACACTTGTCACGGCACTACTTGGTGGCCTCGGATTGATGTTTATTATCACCGGTTTTGTGCTCTCGGTACTGCAACCGGGTACGCATAACCGTGGTTTATTTTCCAGGATTGTAACAAAAATGTCGGAACACAATCCCCTGCTATATTTGGGAATTCTCGGACTGGTGCTGGTAATCGCTGGGTTAGTCTTCAGCGTCAGGGTGCTTAGCCTCTACGCGGCAAATGGAGTTTTACCTACGGGAACGGCACTGCTTTCTGTTGCTTTTCTAATCATAGGAATGTTTAGCATTTTTGCCGGTTTAATACTCCGTGGTTTTGCGAGATGGAGGAAATAACTCACCGTTTGATAAAGCCGTTAATATGCTTAGAGTATTACTTATTAATCCTCCCCAGTACACCCGCTATCCCCAGCCCCCAATGGGCCTGGCTTTAATCGCTGCTATTCTGGAAAAAGAGAGATACTCTGTCAGTCTGCTGGACGCCAACGCCCTTCAGCTAGAGCCGGAAGACGTGAATAAAGCTATATCGGATGCAGATATCGCCGGTATTACGTCCATGACACCGACAATCGGTAATGCCTTGAGTACCGCCCGTTATCTCAAGAGGGATAGACCCGACATCAAGATAGTACTTGGCGGACCCCACGTGACGTTGATGCCAGAAGAAACGCTGACCTCGTCGAACGATATCGATATAGCTGTCCGTGGTGAAGGCGACGATACTATTATTGAGTTGATGAGGGCGATAGAAAACGGCAAACCGCTGGATAATATAGCCGGCATAAGCTATAAGACTGACGGCAAGATAGTGCATACCCCCGACAGGACATCTAATGTGGATATGGACACGCTTCCCTACCCTGCCTATCACCTGCTGCCGTGGGAGAAATACCGGCCCCACCCCCCTCACGGCATGTCGATGCCTTTCGGCGTGATAGTGACCAGCCGCGGGTGCCCCTACCGCTGTGCCTACTGCTCCAAGCCTGTTTTCGGCTCTAAATTCCGGGCGCAGAGCCCCGAGCGTGTTGTCGAAGAAATGGTTTATCTGCATGAAAAGTACGGTGTTAAAGAAATTGCATTTTATGACGATTCGTTTACGCTGGATAAAGAACGAGCCCGTGCCATCGCCGATAAAATAATAGAAAAAGGACTTAAAGTAGCATGGACGTGCGAAACGCGGGTAAACCTTGTTGATAAAGATTTACTTGCCCGTATGAAACAGGCCGGCTGTTATTCCGTGTCTTACGGCATAGAGTCGGCTTCGCCGCAAATCATTGAAGTCCTCCGTAAAGATACCACCCTGGAGCAGGTGGAAACGGCAGTCCGGGACAGTCGGGAAGTGGGTCTGCAGGTGGTGGGTTATTTTATGCTCGGCTCGCCCGGCGAGACCCCGGCGACTATCCGTCGGACTATAGATTACGCGAAAAAACTGAAGGTGGATTTTGCGCAGTTTTCCATCACCACCCCTTTCCCCGGAACCCATCTGTACGAAATTTATATGCGAGATAAAAAGGAAAATATCCCCTGGGAACAATTTGTTTATGCCGGCACGGATAACCCCGCCACGCCCGTTTTTGAGAGCAGTGAATTAAGTCGGGAAGACCTTCAGGACTGGATACGTAGAGCCTACCGGGAATTTTATATGAGGCCTGCTTACGTGTGGCAGCGACTCAAGCGCTGTACTTCCTGGGGCGAAATCAAGATGAATTTTAAGGGGCTAGCCATGCTCCTGCGGAGCGTTTAAGACTAGCTGTGGGCCCATTTTCGCTCTTTGACGTATTTCTCGATATCCATTTTTTCCAGTTTTTCAAAGTTGTGGCGGGCATCGACCCAGCGCATCGTGCCGGAGCGGCCGCGCATGGCAATCGACTGTGTTTGCGCCCCGCCGCTGAAATACCGCACCCCTCTTAACAAAGCGCCGCTGCTGACACCGGTAGCGGCAAAGAATACATCATCGCTGTTTATCAGGTCATTTGTTTTATAGACCTTTTCTATATCCTCTCCCCGGGCAATGCCATCTGCTTTTTCCTTTTCGTCGCGGGGCCACGCCTTGCACTGGATAGCGCCCCCGGTGCAGAGTATCGCCGCGGCGGACAAGACACCCTCCGGCGTGCCGCCGACGCCCATCAGGACATCGACATCCGTTTCCGGCAGGGCTGCTTCGATAGCGGCGGAAATATCACCATCGCTGATGAGTTTTACCCTGGCGCCGGCGTTCCTGATATCCCTTAGCAGCGTTTCATGGCGGGGACGGTCCAGTACCACCACGGTTATTTCAGAGACCTTCTTTCTCTTGGCGGCGGCAATATTGATTAAATTATCAGCTACCGATGCGTTGATATCGATGCTGTCCTTGGCCTCCGCCCCGACGGCGATTTTATTCATATAAACGAAATTTCTGGGACAATGCATCGTGCCCCTGGCGGAGAGGGCCACTACGGCGATAGCCCCGGGAAGCCCACGAGCTGTCAGGGTGGTCCCGTCGATGGGGTCGACGGCGATATCGACTTTTGGCTCCGTGCCATCTCCGATTTTCTCTCCGATGAAGAGCATCGGCGCTTCGTCCTTTTCCCCTTCCCCGATAACCACGATACCGTCCATGCGGACAAAGCCGAGCACGTTGCGCATGGCGTTTACGGCCGACTGGTCAACGAGGATTTTATCACCCCTCCCCAGGTAGCGCGCCGCGGACATAGCCGCGGATTCGGTGACCCGCACCAGCTCCATGGCGATATTGCGTTCCATAGGACGACTGCTATTCTTTTCATTCATTTTATGTCAACCCTCTTCATTTTTTATGGTCGGGGTGAGAGGATTTGAACCTCCGACCTCAGCGTCCCAAACGCTGCGCGCTAAACCAGCTGCGCTACACCCCGAATTTTTAAGTGGCCAGTTACAAAATGCCCTGCCTAAAGTATAGTCCAGGGAGACTTTATACGCAATATGTAAAAAAAGAGGGGCTTTTACGCCCCTCTAACTACTAAATACTAACTACTTGCTAGTCCCGGCAATCGGGGCATTTCTCGTAGTCGCTTAATGGCGTGCCGGAGATTTTAGCAATATACTCGATTTGTTTTTCCGGCGCCCAGTACTGACCGCAAACGGGGCACTTCCTTAGCTTGAACTCCATCGTGTTGTGAGGCCAGTTGATAGTACGCGTGCCTTTTTTATCTATCATAGTGATAGCGCCGGTGGGACAGCTGTAGGCGCAGGAGCCGCAGCCGATGCATGCCTCCGAAAAGTCCTCGCCGAAAGGCGTGGTAATTTCCCTGTCCACGCCGCGCTTGGCCAGGCTAATGGCGGCTACGCCGATCACCTCTTCGCAGGTGCGGGCGCAGTTGCCGCAAAGGATACATTTATTATTATCGCTCTGCTCCACGAATCGGGTCTTTTTAACACCGATTTTAGCGGCAAGTTCCTGGATTACTTCGGAATCGGGGCACCTGGCTATAAGCAGTTCCATAAGCATCTTACGGATTTTTTGTATTCTTTCCGTATCGGTCTGAACGGTTAGTCCCTCTTCCACGAGGTAGATGCAGGAGGTGACGAGTCGCTCCCTGCCTCTGGCGGTCTTGATTTCCACCAGGCAGAGTCGGCAGGCGCCGTAAGGGGCTAACTCTTCGTTGGAGCAGAGTGTGGGTATATAGATGTTATTGTTACGGGTGGCTTCCAGTATCGTTTTGTCCTCTTCCGCTTTTATCTTACGTCCGTTAATCGTTATATTTACCATCTTATCTTATCCTTACTTTACTTTGACCGCCCCATCTTGCAGACGCCGGCGGGGCACTTTTTATCTTTAATATGGGCTTCATACTCATCTCTAAAGTGGCGGATGGAACTCATCACCGGATTGGGTGCCGACTGCCCCAGCTGGCAGAGCGAGGCATCGACCATCATTGCGGAAAGCTCTTCAAGCAGCTCGATGTCTCCCTTCTTGCCCCTCCCCTCCGTGATGCCATCCAGGATATATCTCATCTGCCGCAGGCCTTCGCGGCAGGGCAGGCACTTGCCGCAGGACTCGCCTTCGAGGAAGGTGGTGTAGTAACGTGCCATGTCCACCATGCAGGTCTTTTCATCCATGACAATCATGCCGCCGGAGCCCATCATCGAGCCGGCTTTCGTAAGCTCGTCGAAGTCAACCGGCAGGTCGAGCAGGCTTTCCGGAATCATGCCGCCGCTGGGTCCGCCCGTCTGCACGGCTTTGAACTTGCGTCCCTTTGGAATGCCGCCGCCGATATCATAGACGATTTCTCTAAGGGAAGTGCCCATGGGTACTTCCACCAGTCCTGTATTAACGATGTTGCCCACCAGCGCAAATATCTTGGTGCCCTTGCTGTTTTTCGTGCCGATTTTGGAGTACCAGGCAGAGCCTTTATTGATAATAAGGGGCACGTTGGCCCACGTTTCCACGTTGTTCAGGTTGCTCGGCCGACCCCAGAGTCCCTGCTCCGAGGTATGGATGTACTTGGCGCGCGGCTCCCCTACCCTGCCTTCCAGCGAGGCCATCAAAGCAGTGGACTCGCCGCAGACGAAGGCCCCGCCGCCCCGCTTTATCTGGACGTTAAAGTTGAAACCCGACCCCAGGATATTCCTGCCGAGCAGCCCGTAGGCTTTGGCCTGCTCCAGGGCGATAGTCATATTCCTGACGGCCAGGGGGTATTCATTGCGGACGTAAATGTAGCCTTCGTGACTGCCGATGGCGTAAGCGCCGATAATCATCCCCTCCAGCACGCTGTGCGGGTTGCCTTCTACGAGGCTGCGGTCCATGAATGCACCGGGGTCGCCCTCATCGGCGTTGCAGATAACGTACTTGATTTTGCCGCTGGCTTTACGAGTGCTTTCCCACTTGTTCCCGGTGGGGAAGCCGGCGCCGCCGCGGCCTCTCAAGCCGGACTTCTTGACCTCATCTATAATTTTTTCCGGCGTCATTTTCAGGGCTTTAGCCAGGGCGGCATAGCCGCCGACGGCTAGATAATCTTCTATAACGGTGGGGTCGATTAAGCCGTTATTGCCGATGATGAGGCGCATCTGCCGTTTGTAGAAAGGCACATCGCTCTCATCGGTAACCTTCTGGTTGGTGGCGCGGTCAGTATAGAGCAGCCGGTCGACGATATTGCCCTTATCGATAGTCTCGGCGAGTATTTCCGGTACGTCTTTAGGCCGCACCCTCTGATAAAATATATCTTTCGGTTTAATTGTAACCAGCGTACCCCGCTCGCAGAAGCCGGGACAGCCGATAGGTTTGACAGCTACTTTAGATTCCAGTTTTTGTTTTTTTATTGCTTCCTGGAACGCAGCTAAGATCTTCTTAGAACCGAATGCCTGACAGCCCGTGCCATTACATACCGTAATGACGGTCTTCTTCGGGTCTTTTTTGCCGGTTATTGTTTTTCTTAGGGCATCTAACTCACCCACGGATTTTAATTTTGCCACTGGTGACTTCCTCCGCTAGTTACTTATATTGCTCCAGCACGGGGACGATGCCTTCCGGCGTCATTTCTCCGTGGTAGTCTTCACCGATGATAACCATAGGCCCCAGCGCGCAGGCGCCAACGCAGTTGACTGTTTCCAGCGTGAACTTGAGGTCTTTGGTGGTCTCGCCCCTCTTGATTTTGAGTTTCTTCTCGACTCTCTCAAGGACTTTATCCGAGCCCCTTACGTGACAGGCGGTGCCCATGCACACGTTGATAACGTGGCGCCCCCTGGGGGTCAGGCTGAAAGCCTTGAAAAAAGTGGCGACGCTGTAAACGCGGCTTAAGGGGACGTCAAGACCCTGGCTGGCCTGCTGTAAAGCATCTTTAGTCAGGTAGCCGATGGCTGCCTGGATATCCTGTAATACATCTACCAGCCGGGATTTATCGTGCCGATGCTTTTCTAGAACCTGTTTTACTTTTGCTTTTTGTTCTTTTGGTGACATTTACCTTCTCCAGTAATTTTTGGTATTCCAGTTTCACACGTTTTTGTATCTGGGCAATGACATCGTCGCTCAAGTGGCGGAACCTGCGCTGTATTTTCAGGTAGTCCGCTATGGGGCGCAGCTTGGGCAGGTCGATGCTCATCGTATAAACGCCGTTTTCCACCTCATAGAGAGGGAATACGCCTGTCTGTACTGCCAGGCGCGACTGGCGGTTTATGGTATCCGTAGCGCTCCCCCAGCCGGTGGGGCAAACGGAGAGTATGTGAACGTAAGCCGGGCCGGGAGTATCGACCGCCTTGCGTACCTTTGCCATCAGGTCGAAGGGATAGCCGTGAGTCGCTGTGGCAACGTAAGGTATATTATGGGCGACGGCTATCTCCGGCATGTTCTTCTTCCAGCTGAATTGTCCGATACTTTTCTTGCCCAGCGGAGAGGTGGTGGTCGCCGACCCTAAGGGTGTAGCTGACGACCTCTGGTTGCCGGTATTCTGATAGGCCTCATTATCGAAACATATGTAAGTAAAGTTATGACCTCTTTCAAAAGCGCCGGAAAGCGCCTGGAGGCCGATATCAGAAGTGCCGCCGTCGCCGGCCATAGCGACTACCTTGGTATTCTCCGGCAGATTGCCGCCCTTCCGTCTCATGGCTTTATAGGCTGCCTCGACGCCGGAGGCTACTGCCGCCGTATTCTCAAAGAGAGTATGTATCCACGGCAGTTCCCAGTTGGAGTATGGCAGCTGCGAGGCAAATATTTCCGCGCAACCGGTGGCATTAACAACGATGACGTTTCTATCCAGGGCTTTAAAAGCCTGTCTGATTGACAGTGCTTCACCGCAGCCGATGCAGGCGCGGTGCCCCGGCGTGAATTTCTCCTCTTTGTTGATCAGCCGGGGGGCATATATTGCGTAATTTTCCATTATTCCCTCACCCCGTAAATTTCATATTCGTTTTTGCTTCCCTTGGCCGCTATGTTGATGCCCTTGTTTATAATGTCCTTGAAGCCGGAAACCGTGGTATCCCGTCCGCCCAGGCTGATTACAAAGTTGACTACCTTGGGGCGCTTTGCCTGGTTGTAGAGGGCGGCTTTAACCTCGGAAGCCAGCGGCCCGCCCGGCCCGCCGAAGGAAATGGCCCTGTCCATCACGATAAGCACGTCGGCGTCTTTAACCGCCTCCCGCAACTCCTGGAAGGGGAAAGGCCGCCACAGGCGCAGACTTATCTGTCCCACGTCCATTCCCTCTTTGCGCAGTTCATCGATAGCAACGGAAGCGGTCTCGCCGGAACTGCCCATGGTCAATATAAGGACCTTGGCGCCTTCGCTGTGATATTTTTCAACGGGCAGGTATTTCCTGCCGAAAACTTTTGCGAACTCATCCCAGGCTTTCAGGATGACCTTTTTAGAATTATTAAGGGCTACTTCCTGCGCCCATTTTGTTTCCGTAAAGATAAACGGCGGAGCGAATTCGCCCATGGCCACCGGCCTGTCCGGATTGAGGGGCAGCGGGAACCTGATTTTAGGCAGGTATTTATCCACCGTCTCCTGGGTGGGGAAGATAATAGGCTCGATAACGTGTGTCAGTGTGAAGCCGTCCAGGTGGACCATCACCGGCAGCAGCACCTTCTGGTCCTCGGCGATGCGGAAGGCGATAATTGTATTATCGACGGCCTGCTGCCCGTTTTCGACGATAATTTGTATCCAGCCCGTATCCCTGACCGACATCATGTCGGAGTGGTCGGGCCAGATGCTTAATGGCGCCGATAAGGAGCGGTTGGCAACTGCCATAACAATGGGGAGTCGCATCGGCGGGGCGACGTAAACGACCTCATTCATAAGGGCCAGTCCCTGGCTGGCCGTAGCCGTGAATGTGCGTGCGCCGGCTGCCGCCGAGCCAAGACAGGCGCTCATGGCGGAGTGTTCCGATTCAACCGGTATATATTCGGCATCCAGTTCGCCGTTGGCTACCAGCTCGGCCAGGTGTTCCACGATATGGGTCTGGGGTGTAATAGGATAGGCAGCGACAACGTCGGGGTTCGCCAGCTTGACGGCATCGGCTAAGGCAATGGAGACCTCAACACCTACTCGCGTGACCATTATTCCACCTCCTCGACCATTGTGATAACCCTGGTCCAGCATTCTCTGGCACAGATGCCGCAGCCCTTGCAGTAGTACATGTCGGCTTCAAAATAGCCGTCCTTATTCTGCTCGATGCAGCCTTCCGGGCAGTACAGCGCGCACAATCCGCACTTGATGCATTTGGTGAAGTCGTAGGTGGGGCGCTGCGAGCGCCAGGTGCCGCTTTCATACCGCCGGGCGCTGCCGGGCGCTTCGATGATGCAGCCGATTTCCAGGTCTTTCCAGGTTAATTCATTTTCGGATTTTGCCATTTATTGCTCCTCGAATGCCACTTGTTTAAAGGCTGTTTCCATGGCTTTGATATTACGTTCTCCCAGCCTGCCGAAACGTTTTTCCAGCGGTGCGTGTACCGATTTCTTATCGGTAACGCCTGTAATCCTGACCACCGCCCCTAACATTGATGTATTAACGATGGGCACTCCCAGTACCTCGCGGGCGATTTTGCTGGCGTTGACCGTGGCCACGGGGTATTTTATCTTGAATTCCTTCTGTATTTCTTTGGCCGTTTTCCGGGTGTTGACGATTACCCAGCCGCCTTTTTTCAGACCGGAGGTAACATTTACCTTTTCGAGTAAACCGGGGTCGAGAACGACAACGTAGTCGGGTTCGGTTATATCGGCCCGTATTCTCACCGGTTCGCGACTGTCTATCCTGTTGAATGCCTGCACGGGCGCGCCGCGTCTCTCTGGCCCGAAGCTCGGGAAGGCCTGGGCGAATTTACCCTCGCTGATAGCCGCCTGCGCCAGTATCTCGGTGGTAGTAACCGCGCCCTGCCCGCCTCGGCCGTGCCACCTGATTTCTATGAGACTTTTTTCTTTAGTCATATTTGCTCCGTATAACCAAAACTGCCCCTGGAGCGACTCGAACGCTCGCACCCAGCTCCGGAGGCTAGTGCTCTATCCAACTGAGCTACAGGGGCTAATCATTAAAATAATACTATAAATCGTCGGTTCATCGCAACTGTATAAAACGTACTAAACGTAACGCCAGAAAAGTAGACCGTTGCATAATCCAATGACTAAAATCGTTGGTATAGCCGCGTACTTGATAAAAGTCCCCCAGGTTATGGGGTAGCCTTCTTTTTCTGAAATGGCGACCGCTACCACATTGGCCGAAGCGCCGATGGGCGTGGCATTGCCGCCGATATCCGCCCCCAGCGCCAGCGACCATGCCATAGCCGGCAGGTTGATGCCGCTGGTTTTCGCCAGTGTGCTTATCACGGGCACCATCGCGGCCGCAAAAGGAATATTATCGACGAAAGATGATATGACGGCTGATATCCACAGTATCAGGGCGATAGCGATACCGGCGTTGCCGCTGGCAATATCGCCGATTAGCTCCGATACTTTAACCAGTACGCCGGAAACTTCCAGTCCGCCCACGCAGATAAACAAACCGGCGAAAAACAACAGGGTGCGCCAGTCCAAATTCTTGATTATCTTTAACGCTCCTTTGCCGGCAATAGCCAGCGAGATTACGGCGCTGATAACACCGATGAAGGCGACTGATAATCCAGTGTATCCGTGGGTGACCAGGAGCACTACTATTAAGAGAAAGACTGCTACTGCCATCTGAAAAAGTCGAGGATTTTTAATAGCGCTGCTGGGGAGGGGGCATGATTTCATCAGTTCTTCCGGGTCTTCTTCCTGCTGGAGTGAACCACGGGAGATGAAATAGAAATACAGAACAGCTAATACCATGGCTATCCAGGCGATGAGTCCGGTATTGGCGAGAAAATCGGTAAAGCTATAGCCGAAAGCGGTGCCGACGATGATGTTGGGCGGGTCGCCGCTTACGGTGGCGCTGCCGCCGGTGTTAGCGGCAAAGACCTCGGCAATTATGATAGGAACCGGATTAAACTTTAGAAGCCTGCCCAGTTCGATTGTTACCATGCTTAGAAAAAGCATCACGGTGATGCTGCCGATGAACATTGAAAGGAATGCTGAAAGTAACATAAAAGAAATCAGGATTGGCACAGGCCGGCAGCCGACGATTCTGACGGTGTAGAGGCACATCCAGCGGAAAAGCCCTACGGATTCCAGCCAACCAACTGTTAACATCATCGTGCCCACAAAGACCATCGTCTGCCAGTTGAAACCCGGCGCTTCGACGGCTTGGGAGCCCGGCACCCAGAAATGCGACTGCCACAGCTGGTTTACATTAAGGAATTCCCATAATTCGCCCGGTTCCTGCATGATTCCCAGGAAGACCACGATAATCATTACCGCCGCCCCGCCCAACGCCGCAGTGTGCCGGTGTATCTTGTTGCTGGCAATGGCAGCGAACATCAAGGCGAATATTAAAATGGCGAGAATCTGACTGACCGACATTATAAAACCAACCGTACCTTGAATGTAGATTAAATTCGGTCTATTATATCAATATTCAACTTGTTGTAGCAATGATATTGACTTTTTTTAGCCGCGACCATTAAAGTTACAGAGGATAATGACCAGCTTGTAATTCAGGACTTTTCATATATAAAGCTTATTGATGAAAAAATCGGCGAATACTCATGGTCTAAAGGCGGTCATACTGGTGGGCGGCCCCGGAACGCGCCTCCGGCCGCTGACGGACAACTGCCCTAAGCCGATGGTGCCGGTGGTAAATAAGCCGTTTTTAGAGCATACCTTAACTCATCTCAAGTCATCCGGCATCGAGGACATTGTGCTGGCGATGAGCTATTTGCCGGAAGCAATCCGGGAATATTTCGGGGACGGCGAACGCTACGGCGTGCGCTTAACTTACTGCATCGAGGAAGAGCCCTTGGGCACCGCCGGCGCTGTAAAAAACGCCGCCGCATATCTGGACAGGCCTTTTATAACGCTTAACGGTGATAACGTCTTTCTGGAGATGGATTTCAGTGAGGTGTATTCCTTCCACCGCGACAAGAAGGCTAAGGCAACCATATTCATGACGCAAGTGGACAATCCCAGCGCTTACGGCGTGGTAGAGACCGATGCCGACCAGCGGGTGAAGCGTTTTATAGAAAAGCCGCCCCCCGGCGCTGAAACAAGCAACCGGATTAATGCCGGAGGCTATATACTGGAGCCTGAAGTCCTTAATGAAATACCCCAGGGCAAACATTATATGTTTGAAAAAGGGCTGTTTCCCAAGCTGCTGGAAGAAGGACAGCCTCTTTACGGCTATACGTATAACGGGTACTGGCTGGACATGGGTACGCCGCAAAAATACTTCAATTTCAACATAGACCTGCTCTTAAGTAAGACAAAAAGCCCGTTATTTCAAAATTTGACGGGTGATGGTGTATATTATAGTAGGGAGAACAGTGAGGTCCACCCTGCCGCGAAAATTACCGGGCCGGCGCTGATTGAGAGTGGATGTAAAATCGGGCGGGACGTAAGTATAAAAGGCCCGGTGGTAATCGGAAAAGGGTGTGTTATCGGGGATAGCACGAGACTGGAAAAAGTTATATTGTGGGATAAGGTCAACATGGGTCAAAATTCTCGACTTGAACAGTGCATCATCGCCAGTAATACAATTATCAAGGATAATAGTAAAATAGAAAACAGCGTGGTTACCCCGTCGAAAACGGTGCCGCTGTCCGTATAGAAACAAAATTGTTTTACCTAATTTGTTAGAAGGAGTCCTATGGCCGAAGCTAAACCCAGAAGCGAAACTAAATCAAAAAAGTCGGCGCCTAAGAACGTAACTTTTAAGTGTCGCTTGTGTGAAAAGCAAAAGCCGATATCCGAAATGAAGGTTATCACGAGGTTCAGGCCGGTAATCGTTATCTGCCGGGACTGCGAGAAGGGACTACAGTAAACCCGCCGCGTTACAGCTAAAGACGTGAGGCATTATTATGGCAGAAAAACTGGGAAAAATCCAGAAACCCGCCGCAGAGGAATTTAAAAAAGGCAGGAAGCTCATTTTTGTGCCCATTATTTATCCGGGCGAGGGCCTGCCGGAAGACTACGCCCAAAAGTGCAGTCGATACTGGGAGCAGGTGGAAAAACACATCGCGGAATTAACCTCTAAACTGGGACAGGTGAATGCAATATTCCATGAATTAATAGCCGGTTCCGGAGACGAGGGCGCTAAATCACTAAAGGATGTAAACAATCAAGGATATAAAATCGCTGAAGCCTATACCGGTAAAAAAGCCCGCATAGAAGGGCTGGAGGACGTTGATTTACTAACCGAGTTTATGGACTGGAGTCGGTGCTTGATGATAGGCCTGCAGAACCCGAAAGTCATCTCTAAGATATACGAATCTTATGCGGAAGTGGGCAAAAAGCGCAACGAAGCAATGGCAAAGAAAATCGACGCTACGCTGAAGAAGGACGAAATAGGTATTATAATGATGCAGGAAAACCACCAGGTGCAGTTCCCTGCCGATATACAGGTATTTTATGTTTCCCCGCCCGCCCTGGACGATATCAAGCGCTGGTTAAGAGCGCGTGAACAGAAAAAGGACGGGAAAACCGAGGAAAAAAGACCGACTGATTAGCGGGCATAGCAGCTTTTTGCAACCGGCTTTTTTACCAGAGGCGTTAAACGCTGTACGTATGCTGCACTGCACTGGAGACAGAAGATACGTATTTCGTCGGTGTCGCGCTCCAGAAACAGGTCGCCGCCGCAGCGCTTGCATCCCTTTATTTTTACGATATTCCCCATTTATCCTTCCCTTTTACGGCGATATGAAGCCTTTTTTATAACGTAAACTACTTAAGTTGGTTTGTTTCTTTCGTAAACTGCGTATGTTACGAATACTTTGAATGCACTAATTTTATTTATCTGGACTCACGCTGAAATCACAAAGACCGTTACAAGCGTCACAAATACGTCACAATATTTATCCTGCTTCGTCGGTTTCGCTGGTTTTGACAATGCTGATGAAAATAAACTAGAATTTTTGCCGGAAGTCATTAAAATACAGACATTTTTTCGGAGGTTAAAATGGAAGGAAAGTACGATAAATATATTTTTAATCCGCCCCATATGCATATGAGCATGAAGGCGGACAAGAGCGTAATTTTCGATGGGCTGTGGGTGGGCAAGCAGCTGTTGAACTATGATTTTACCATCGGCCACCAGTTTGTCAGGAAACCTTTTAAAGGGGACAACCCCGCCCATACCCACAACTTCCAGGAGTTTTTAGCCTGGTACGGAGGCAATCCGGACGACCCGGATGATTTCGGGGGTGAAGTGGTTTTTTACATCGGTGAAGACCTGGTAAAGCACGTTTTCACCCGCCCGACGGTCGTCTCCCTGCCGCCGGGGCTGGTCCACTGCCCGCTGGAGATAACCAGGGTCGACCGCCCGATTATCCAGATGGAAATAATGCTGGCCACCCCGGACGGTTCGCCGCCGACCAGGGAGCCGTTTTTTGAAAAAGATAAGGGTTTCAATCCCGAGGAAGTGATGGAATTCAGGAATTTATCGGCTGACAAATAGTACTAAAAATAAATATCAGTAGGAAGGATTATACAATGATGCCATCGAAATTGCCGGATAACTGGGCGGACATGACGCCGGAGCAAAAACGGGAATACAGACTCAACAGAACTCTTGATACTTCAGGTATGCAGTTCCCCAATCCTGAAGCTGAAAAAGCCTACAAAACACGGGCGCAGCGCATGGTGGACGTCTATAACATCCGTGAGCCTGATAGGGTGCCCATAACCTTGCCGGTGGGCAATCTCCCCTTGAAAATGGCCGGTGTGACTACACGTGAATCCATGTACGATTATTCAAAAGCTATGGAAGCAACCAGGAAATTCAATGAAAAATACAGCGAAGAGCTGGAATATACGGCGATGCCCTTTTTCATGATTCCGGGAAAAGTACTGGATTTGCTGGATTATAAGCTTTACGCATGGCCCGGTCATGGCATCGCTGAAGACGGCACCAGCTGGCAGTTTAAAGAAGGTGAGTACATGACTGTCGATGAATATGATGACTTCTTACTCGACCCTTCTGATTTCTGGATAAGGAAATATCTGCCGCGTGCCTTCGGCACCCTAGAGCCGATGAGGTTTTTTCAGCCCTTCACTAACATCACGGAAAACGTGCACGTCATGCAGTTTATGCCCCTGGCTATGCCGCAGGTGCAAGAAATGCTCCAGAAAATGCTGGATGTCGGCAAAGAGTACCAGAAAATGACCCAGCTTATGATGAGCGCCGGCAGTAGCGGACCGTCCATGTTCTTGGGGGGTGGTTTCGCTAAAGCGCCCTTTGATACCCTCGGTGATACCCTGCGGGGCACGGCGGGAATCATGAAGGATATGTTCCGCTGCCCTGATAAGCTTCTAAAAGCGCTGGATGTCACAGCGGATTTGACGATTAACACTATATTGAATTCGCCCAATATTGCTGATATGAACATGGTCACGTATCCCCTGCATAAGGGCGCCGACGGCTGGATGTCGCAGAAAGCCTTTGATACTTTTTACTGGCCGTCCATGAAGAAGGTGATGGATGCTTTTATCAAGGAAGGCTTGATTCAGAACCTGTTTGCCGAGGGCAGTTATAATACCCGACTTGAATACGTCGGCGATTTTCCTAAAGGTAGCGTAACCTGGTGGTTCGACCGTACGGATATATTTAAAGCTAAGGAGATACTGGGCAAGAAATGCTGCCTCCAGGGCAACGTGCCTTCTTCCATGATTGTTACCGGCCAACCTGAACAGGTAAAAGAGTACTGCCGTAAGCTTATCCAGGAAGTGGGCAAAGGTGGCGGGTTTGTTCTTTCCGCTGGCACCATAGCGGAGAAACCCAAGCTGGAAAACCTGAAAGCAATGATGGAAGCAGTCAGGGAATACGGGTATTACAAGAAGTAATTGGTAGTTAGTAATTAGTGGTTTTATTCAGGCCGGCTGTCTTAAGAAGATGGCTGGCTTGAATTTTTAGCCCTTGCCCTTATCACATATTTTCCGTTACAATTCAATAGCCATGGAGAGGTGTCCGAGTGGTTGATGGTGCCGCTCTCGAAAAGCGGTCTCCG
>CAZRQP010000004.1:9665-30418 GCA_964602315.1 uncultured Dehalococcoidaceae bacterium | reverse complement strand
CTGCGTAAAATGCTGGCGGGTTATGCCGGCGCGCCCGCCGAATATGTTGTGGCGGGGCACGGCAGCAATACGCTTATCGATTCCATTGTGCGGCTGTTTGTCGGCCCCGGCGACGAGGTTATCAACAGCGTGCCCACCTTCGATATCTACCGTTTCAGTACGGAGATATGCGGCGGTAAAGTGGTAAACGTAAACCGTGACGACGGCTTTGCCGCGAACATTAAGGGAATAAAGTCGGCCATAAGCCCCAGGACGAAGCTTATCTTTATAGCCACCCCTAATAACCCCACCGGGAATATTATGCCGCAAAAGGACATTGTTGAAATCATCGAGACCGGACTGCCCGTCGTCGTCGATGAAGCTTATTACGAGTTCAGCGGCGAGACGGTCATGCCGCTTACGACCAAGTACAAAAACCTGATGGTACTGCGGTCTTTCAGCAAGTGGGCAGGCCTGGCGGGCTTGAGAATCGGCTATGGCGTTTTCCCGCCCCGCATCGCCCCTTACCTGATGGCTATCAAGATACCCCACAACGTAAGCGTCGCCGCCGAGATTGCTGTGCGTGAGTCTCTGGCCGATATCGACTACCTCCAGAGTAGGGTGGATGCTCTCATCAAAGAGAGGTTCAGGCTGTTTGATGAATTACAACAAATTTCCTGGCTTAAGCCTTATCCCTCACAGGCTAACTTCATATATTGTGCTGTCTTGAAGGGCAGCGCCGCCGAACTGCACCTTAACCTCCAGAAAAAAGGTGTCCTGGTGCGCTATTTCGATAATCCTCTTTTAAAGAACAGCATCCGCATCAGCGTCGGCAAACCGGAGCACACTGACGTTGTAATGAAAGCACTTCGCGAGCTTTAGCGTTTATTTAATAGCCCCTTAATTCCCCAGCGACTGCATGTAACATCATTTGTTAACATACATGTTAAAATAAATAACACTTGAATCAAATAATAACTTGACAAATACGAATTATATGTTATAATAGATAACAGTTGATAATAAATCAGGGATTAACGGGGGATAAAATGGAGTCGACGGAAAAGGTCTTACAGAAGATAATACAGATACAGAAAGATAAAGGTTACTCCGACCAGCAGATGGCGGATAAAATAGGCTGCAGCCGGCCGCTTTACCAGCGCACCCGTACAGGCAAGATTCCCATGGGGGGAACGTTTATAAAGGGGGCGCTGGAACTGCTGGCTGATACAGAAAAAGTAGGCCGGGTTGCCTCTATAAAGAGAGACACAGCGGAGACGAATGTTGACCTGGAGCTGAAACTAGACGGCAGCGGCTCCAGGGATATCAAGACAGGGATTAAAATGTTCGACCACCTGCTGGACCAGCTGGCGAAACACGGGTTATTTGACATAAAAATATACGCTAACGGCGATGATATTCACCATGTCGTAGAAGATATAGCTATTTGCCTTGGACAGGCTTTCGGGGAGGCCCTGGGGGAAAAGCGCGGTATCGTGCGTATGGCCGATGTAACGGTGCCCATGGATGACGTGCTGGCGAACGTAGCTGTGGACATAGGCGGTCGCGGCTATTCCGTATTGAATCTGGAATTCAGTAATAATGATATGGCGGGTTTCCCAGCCGATTTGGTCCGTCACTTCCTGGAGTCTTTTGCCATTGAAGCCAGGATGAACCTGCACGCCTCTATTGTCTATGGCACCAACGACCACCATAAAGCGGAAGCGCTTTTTAAGGCATTGGGAAGGGCGCTGGGTGCCGCTACTAGGATTGACGAGCGTCTTGCCGGTGATTTACCCAGCACCAAAAATTACCTGGAAAGCTAGCTGGTTTATTCAAGGATAGCCAGTTTACGGCCGGTCATCTTTTCATAAGCCATGATGTATCTCTCGGAGGTGGACTTGATAACATCAGGTGATAATGAAGGGGCGGGGGGTTCTTTATTCCATCCGGAGGCCGTAAGCCAGTCGCGCAACGGCTGTTTATCGAGCGAGTTCTGCGGTTCTCCCGGTTTATACTTTTCGGCGTCCCAGAAGCGCGATGAATCCGGGGTCAGGGCTTCGTCAATCAGTGTCAGTCGCCCGTTATCGATGCCGAACTCGAACTTGGTATCGGCGATGATAATCCCTTTAGTCAGGGCGTATTCCTGCGCCGATTCATATATCTCCAGGCTTTTCTCTTCTATCTCCCGGCTTATGGGGAGACCGAATACCTTGATAATTTTTTCTTTGGATAGAGGTTGGTCATGGCCGGTTTCAGCTTTAGTGGTCGGTGTGAACAGGGGCTGCTCCAGTTTGTCGCTCTCCTGCAGTCCGGCCGGCATGGTCATGCCTGCTATCGTGCCTTTTTCACTGTATTCTGCCCACGCCGAACCGGCAAGATAGCCGCGCACTACGCATTCCACCGGCAGCCTTTTAACCTTCTTTACCACCATCGAACGCCCTCTTAAGTAGGATGGGTAGTTGAAGCGCTTTTCTTCGGGCAGATAGGAATCGATGCTGTGGACATTATCGATGGCTTCGGTCATGTGGTTGGGCATGATGTCGGTAAGTTGCCTGAACCAGAAGGAAGAGAGACGGTTCAGTACATGCCCTTTGAGGGGGATACCGCTGGGTAGCACCACGTCGAAAGCCGAAATGCGGTCGGTGGCAACGATAAGCAGGTGGCTGCCCAGGTCGTAGGTATCGCGCACCTTGCCGCGGATGAATAACGGCAGCGGCAGGTCTGTTTCCATCAGTACCGGGAATTCGTTTGTTTCCATTGACTGTGTACCTTTCCTGAAATATATTTACAGGTCTACGGTGTTCGGGATGTTGCTCTGCCACTGGCTCTTGGTCAGTCCCAGCTTTAAGAAAATATCGTCCACGTGCTGGAGATAGTGTTTATAGTCGAAAAGTTTCTCCAGTTCCGCGGTGGTCATGACGCCTTTGACTTCCTTATCGGCCTTTATCATAGTCAGGAAGCCCTTATTCCCTTTCCAGGCTTTCATGGCGTTTCTCTGCACTGCTTCGTAGGCGGTCTGGCGGCTTAGCCCTTTATCGATAAGGGCCAGCATGACCCGCTGGGAGAAGACCAGCCCCCGCGTCATTTCGAGGTTCTTTTTCATGCGGTGTGGGAATACTTGCAGTCGCCTCATCACCGAGGCGAAAAGCGCCAGTATGTAGTCCATGGCAAAGCATGAATCCGGCAGTGTGATGCGTTCGTTTGAAGAATGGCTGATGTCGCGCTCGTGCCATAGAGCGATATTTTCCAGCGAGGTCACGGCATACCCGCGTATCAGTCGTGCCAGTCCGCATACCCTCTCTGTGAGTTCCGGATTGCGCTTGTGCGGCATAGCTGACGAGCCGGTCTGGCTGGACCCGAAAGGTTCTTCGACTTCATGGATCTCGGTTCTTTGCAGAGCCCTGATTTCCGTGGCGAATTTTTCCAGCGAACCGGCCATGATAGCCAACGTGGTAATGAACTGGGCGTGTCGGTCCCGCTGTAACACCTGGTTTGATATCGGCGCGGGTTCCAGTCCAAGCTTGTGGCAGGCTTTTTGTTCTACTTCCGGTCTAACAGTAGCGTAAGTGCCGACGGCTCCCGATATCTTGCCTACCGCGATGACTTTTTTAGCTTCGTTGAGTCGGTGCAGGTTTCGTCTCATTTCATCCACCCAGAGCGCCAGCTTGAGACCGAAGGTAACGGGTTCGGCGTGCACGCCGTGCGTACGGCCTATCATGAGTGTGTTTTTATGCTCGATGGCCCGCTGCGCCAGAATCGCCGTAAGCTCCTTGACGTCCTGAATCAGTATATCGGATGCCTCGACGAGCTGGAGGCTGGTGGCTGTGTCCATGACGTCGGAGGAGGTAAGGCCTAAATGGATATACCGCGATTCCTCGCCGATGCTATCCGCCACCGAACCCAGGAAAGCAGTCATGTCGTGGCGCGTTTCCTTGAAAATTTCATCCATACGCTTGATGTTGCACTTGGCCATCTTTATCTTGGAAATGGCCTTGCGCGGAATCACACCCACCTCCGCCCAGGAATCACAGACGGCTATTTCTACGTCGAGCCACTTATTATATTTGTTCTCGTCCGCCCAGACCTTTTTCATGCCAGGACGTGAATAACGCTCAATCATAGTAATCTCCTTGCTTCAACAACCATCTTCGCCTTCGGTTATGCCTGTAAGCCTTTGCGGTATTTCTCATAAGATTGCCTAATTGTATCATGTTTCAGACCGAGAATCTCGGCGGCAAGGTAGGCGGCATTCTTGGCGCCGGTGCTGCCTATCGCCATGCAGGCCACGGGTATGCCGGCCGGCATCTGGACGATGGAATATAAGGCGTCCACCCCTTTTAACTCACCGTTGGCCATGGGCACGCCGATAACCGGCAGCGTTGTCCAGCTTGCCAGGACCCCCGGCAGGTGGGCCGCCATCCCAGCCGCGGCGACTATTACCTCGATGCCGCGCTCCTGTGCCGACTGCGCGTATTGCTTGACTTTTTCCGGGGTGCGGTGCGCCGAGATGACATTCACCTCGTGCTCGATGCTGAGAGCGACCAGCACGTCCAGCGTCGACTGCATTATTTCGGAGTCAGATTTCGACCCCATCACCACGCCGACTAAAGGCATGATAAGTACCTCTCTTGATTATTATTTTACTAAGGCTATATCTTTACGGTAATAGCAATCTTCAAACTTGATTCTGGTAATATTCTGGTAAACTTTTTTACGGGCTTCCGACAGGTTTTTCCCCGTTGCCGCTACGGTCAATACCCGCCCGCCGCTGGTCAGCACCTGGCCCTCCGGACTGATTCTGGTACCAGCGTGAAACACCATGATGTCTTTATCAACATCGTCCAGGCCGTTCACGGTGTATCCGGTTGTATAAGCGCCGGGATAACCGCCGGAGGCTATAACCACTCCCACGCAGGCGTTATTATCGAATTCTATTTTTATCTTATCCAGCCGGTTTTCCACTACGGCCAGCATTATCTCGACTAAATCCGTTTTAAGCCGCGGCAGTACTACCTGCGCCTCCGGGTCGCCGAGGCGGGCGTTGAACTCGATTACCCTTGGCACTCTGTTGGTAATCATCAGGCCGCCGTAAAGCGCGCCCTTGTATGGTCGCCCCTCGTCCGCCATGGCAAGGATTATCGGCTCCATGATGGTCTTCATGATAATATCGCCCAGCACTCTATTGTAGAACTCTGGGGGACTGTAGCTGCCCATCCCTCCGGTATTCGGCCCTTTATTCCAGTCGAATATCCGCTTGTAGTCGCAGGCGGGCACGGTAGGCGCCACTGTCTTGCCGTCGGAAAAGACGAAGAAACTCATCTCACGTCCTTCGAGGTGCTCCTGGATTACTACTCTATCACCCGCCTTGCCGAAGGTTTTGCTTTTCATCATGCTGGTCAGCGATTTCAGCGCTTCTTCCTGTGAAAGGTCGACAATCACTCCCTTACCAGCCGCCAGGCCGTCCGTTTTTATTACGAAGGGAGACTTTTGCAGCTTGAGATATTCGCGGGCTTTTTCAAAATTGGTAAAGGCATCGCTATGGGGACAGGGGATGCCGTGTTTCTCCATAAGTTCCGCCGCAAAGACCTTGCTCGACTCTATTTCCGCGGCTTTCTGGTCCGGCCCGAATATAGCCAGCCCGTTTTTCGAAAACAGGTCGACTATGCCGTTGGCTAGAGGCTGTTCCGGTCCCACCACCGTAAGGTCGATGCGGTTGTCCCTCGCGAACTTAAGCAGTCCCTCGTTGTCATCGACTTTTATATCAACTATTTGCGCCTCTTTAGTCATCCCGGCGTTGCCCGGGGCGGCGTATATTTCCTTTACTTTAGGGCTTTGCGCCAGCTTCCAGACCAGCGTATGTTCCCTCGCCCCACTCCCTATAACCAGTATTTTCATCTATCTTGCATCCTTTTTATGATTGACACACAATTATCGTGTAATATGTAATAAATGTCAAACCCCCGCCTCCCCTTTACTCCGAGTTAAGTGTAGCCGACTTGGCCCACTCTTCAATTTCCTTTTTATGGTTAATGAAATCGGGCATAAAGGCATCGACGCTGTTCTTTATCGTAATTGTTTCACCCATATACTTTACGCCGAAATCGCGCTTCCAGACGGAAGGTTTAATAGTAGCTAAGTAGCTTTTTAGTTTTTCGGCAGAAGCATCCAGCTGCACCAGCAGTTTCTTTTTATCCTTTGAATTATATTTTCCTACAAATACGGCATTGACTTTACAGAAGTCATCCCCGGGGTCGTTAAAGTAGAAGGGCAGCTCTCCTCTCTTTAGCTGCTGACACCCCTTTATTGTATACAGGTTCCAGCCGATAAGATGCGCTATTACGTCTCGCGGTGCCCAGCCGTTCATTTTCTTCAGGAATATGGAGTCTGGCAGTAACTCGATGCATCTTGAGAATTCTTGAACAACTCGACTTAATTCGTCGATTTGCCTTTTTACGGATTCTTCCATTATCTACTCTTTGTGCCTCCCCGTCATTGCGAGCGAAGCGTGGCAATCTCTCTGATCGACTTTCTCTAATATTTGAGATTGTTGTATCGCTATGGCTCTCACAATGACTTTTTTACGTTTATTTATCGTTTTCTTCTTTCAACATCAACAACGGGACCACCTTGACCGCTAAAAAATATTCTATACTTAAAATGTTTTCCTTTTAAGTAAAAAATCCTATCAACTAAACCGCTGGAACCACCTCCGTATTTATGTTCAATTCTATTGATTGAAGAGAGTACCCAATGAGGTATATTCCCTTCAATATTACCGTATGAAATTCTGCCAATGTGTTCCCATGAACTAAATAGTGATTTAAACAACGAACCAAACGCAGGAGACATTCAAACTACTCCCACTCAATCGTAGAAGGAGGTTTGGATGTTATATCATAGACCACCCGGTTAATCCCGTCGACCTCGTTGACGATGCGGTTGGAAATCCTCGCCAGCAGGTCGTAGGGCAGCCGCGCCCAGTCCGCCGTCATGGCGTCGTCGCTGGTAACGGCGCGGATGGCTGCCAGGTAGCCGTAAGTCCTGAAGTCCCCCATCACCCCCACGCTCCTCACGTCGGTGAGCACGCAGAAGCTCTGCCACAGCTGGCGGTAAAGGTTGGCTTTCTTTATCTCGTTCATCAGGATAAAGTCGGCCCCGCGCAGTATCTCCAGCTTCTCTTTCGTCACCTCCCCGATGCACCTTATCGCCAGGCCTGGGCCGGGGAAGGGCTGCCGCCAGACCATTTCCTCCGGCAGTCCCAGTTCCTTGCCCACCAGCCTTACTTCATCCTTAAAGAGATAGCGCAATGGCTCCAGCAGGTTTAGCGTCATTCGGGCGGGCAGGCCGCCGACGTTATGGTGGCTTTTTATCTTGGCGGAAACGTTGCTGAAAGAGGACACGCTTTCGATGACGTCCGGGTAAAGCGTGCCCTGCGCCAGGAAGTCCACCTTGCCTATCTTGTCGGCTTCCTCCTCGAAGACCCTGATAAACTCCTCGCCGATTATCTTGCGCTTTTCCTCGGGGTCGGTGACGCCCTTGAGTCGATTGAGAAACCTGTCGATGGCATCGACATGGATAATGTTCATGCCCAGGTTGTTCTTAAAGACCTTGAGCGTGCGGTCGGCTTCCTCGCGGCGTAAAAGCCCGTTGTTGACGAAGATACAGGTTAGCTGGTCGCCGATAGCACGGTGGATAAGCGTCGCCACCACCGATGAGTCCACCCCTCCCGATAGGGCGTTGATGACCTTGCCGTCGCCCACCTGCTCCTTGATGCGCCCGATGCTTTCACTGACGAAGTTGCCCATCGTCCAGTTGCCCTTGCAGCCGCACACTTTATAAATGAAGTTTTTAAGGATGGTCCTGCCCTCCGGCGTGTGGGCTACCTCCGGGTGGAACTGGAGTCCGTAGATTTTTTTCTTGTTGCCGATGACGGCGTACGGCGAGTTCTCTGTATAGGCGATAGCTTCGAAGCCCGGCGGCATCTGCTCGATTTTGTCGCCGTGGCTCATCCATACCGTCGTCGATTCGGGCAGTTCGGAGAACAGCGGTGATTCCTCTTCGCTGATGTGCATCACGGCGTGCCCGTATTCGCGCTTGGCGCCCGGCGCTACCTTTCCCCCAAGCTGCTTTGTAATGACCTGCATGCCGTAGCAGATGCCCAGCACCGGCAGGTGGCTCTCGTAAACGTAGGCGGGGGCGAGGGGCGCGTTAGACTCGTAAACGCTGGCCGGTCCGCCGGAAAGGATAAATCCCTTGGGGTTTAGCGGCGCTATCTTTTCCCAGGGCGTGTCGTGGGGCATCAGTTCGCAGTAGACCTGGGCTTCGCGCACGCGGCGGGCAATCAGCAGGTTGTACTGCGACCCGAAGTCCAGGACGATGATAGCTTCTCGTTCGGCGCCCGGGGCTGTCTCCGGTGCCGCTACCGACTGTTCGCCGCCTATCTCTCTGGCGATTTCGAGATAGGTGGACACCTCGATGTCGTCGGTGGTGGCTATCCGATGGCTTTCATCCGGGGATGGATTGGTTTTTTTGTTAACCATCTTATAGAACACAATGTACCATTATGTTATACTAATTTCAAGTGAAAAGGGTGTTTTATTTGAACACAGAAATGCCCCGCAGGCGTGAATTATTTTAGTCCTTTTTTTCCTTTTACAGTCACATGCCGAAATATGAAATCACCAGCGTCAGTCCAGCCGCCACCATGAATCTCGGTAAGAAAATCGGACGGCATCTTAAGCCGGGCAGAGTTATTGCTTTGATAGGGGAGCTAGGCTGCGGTAAGACCCTCCTTACGCGCGGTATCTGTGACGGACTCGGCGTGCCCGAGCGGCAGGTCAACAGCCCCACCTTCGTGCTGGTGAACGAATACCGGGGCCGACTGCCTGTTTTCCATATCGACCTGTATCGCTTGAGCGGCATCGACGACGGCTTTGAAATCGGGATTACGGACTATTTATCGCGGGCGCGAGAGGGTGTCATGATTATAGAGTGGGCGGAAAAAATAATCGACCTGCTACCCCCCGGCCTCTTGAAAATAGAATTTGACATAATATCTAAACAAAAACGGCAAATCGTATTTTCTACAACCTCCCGCAGGTTTGCCGGTCTCTTCAAGGAGTTAAGGAGTAAATGATAGTCCTCGGTATCGATACCTCCGGCTACATAAATGCGGTAGGCCTCGCCGACGGCGACCGCGTGCTGGCGGACGTTGCTTACAGCGCACGGACGGATTCGATGGAGCAAATCGTCGATAATATTGACACTGTTCTTAAGAGTGTTAACTTGAGCCTTAAAGAAGTGCAGGGGATCGGGGTGGGGTTAGGCCCCGGCTCCTGGACGGGCATAAAAGTAGGTGTAACTGTGGGCAAGATGCTGGCATTCAGCGCCGATAAGCCAGTGGCCGGCGTACCCACGCTGGAAGTCCTCGCGTATGCCGCCCGTGATAAGTCGCTGCTGGTTTACACCGTTATCAGCGCGGGTGTAAAAGATACGGTCTATGCCGCCCGTTATCGTACGAGCGTAAGTGGAGTATCTCAAGAGGGAGAATATTTCACGGGCAGCATAAAAGATTTAGCCCCCCTCATAAAAGAGCCTGTTTTACTGGTCGGCAGTGATATCAAACAGTATTGGGATATAGTTATTAAAGAAAATCCTTCGCTAAAAAATAAAATTAAATCTTTAGAAGCCCGACCCTCCGGCGCTGCGGTTGCCTGCCTGGCCGCCGTCCGACTTAAGCAGGGCAAGCAGGACGACCCCCTCTCCCTTACCCCCCTTTATCTGAAAGAATCAACTGCTAAGGTTTTTATTAATAAATACAAAGTGAAGTAGTTATGCTGGTATTAGGTATTGAAACATCCTGTGATGAGACCTCGGCGGCGCTGGTGGCCGACGGTAAGTCGATACTATCCAGCACCATCGCCACGCAGCTCGACCTGCTTAAAAAGTATGGTGGGGTGGTGCCGGAGGTGGCCGCGCGACGTCATACCGAATTAATCGGCTACGTAATCAAGGAAGCCCTTGATAAAGTCGGCAAGACCCTCGATGACGTCGAGGCTGTGGCCGTTACCTCGCGCCAGGGACTTATCGGCTGCCTGATGGTCGGCGTGGCGGCGGCCAAGTCTATCAGCTACGCTAAAAACATCCCTCTTATCGGCTTGCACCATATAGAAGGCCATATTTTCGCCAATATCTTAAGCCACCCCGAGATGCCTTTTCCCCATGTCTGCCTGACTGTCTCCGGCGGGCATAACATGCTGGTGTACGTTCAGGACAAATGCCGCTATGAGGTTTTAGGCACCACCCTGGATGATGCCGCCGGTGAGGCTTTCGACAAAATCGCCAAGTTCCTGGGGCTGGACTTCCCCGGCGGTCCTGTCATCGATAAGCTGTCGAAGCAGGGCAACCCCCGTGCCTTTAATTTCCCCCGCCCCATGCTCAAGAGCAAATCACTTGATTTCAGCTTCAGCGGCTTGAAGACGGCGGTCATCAATATGTTTAAAGACAAAATTTCCCGCGGTGAAAAACTACCCCTCCCCGATATCGCCGCCTCTTTTCAGGAGGCCGTCGTGGACACGCTGGTCGCCAAGACCCTTCGCGCCGTGGAAATGAAGGACTTAAAGGTAGTCAGCGTCACCGGCGGTGTTTCTGCCAACAGTCGCCTGCGTCAAGTTTTTAAAGAAACATGTAAAAAGAAGGGGATAAAAGTATTTTTCCCTGATTTATCCCTCTGCACGGATAATGCCGCTATGATTGCGGCCGCCGGATACGCTAGAATGGTATTGGGGGAAAGGTCGGATTTACGTCTCAACGTGTTTCCCAACGCTCCGCTTGGGGGATGATATGAAGACGAAAATGGAAAAAGTAAATGCCGCCAGTCCCGACGAAAAGAAACTGGAACGCGCCGCAGGACTGATAATGAAGGGGGAGGTCGTCGTTTGCCCCACGGACTCCGGCTACGCTTTCTCCGCCAATGCCCTGGATACCCGCGCTATCGCCAAGGTCTTTTACCTTAAGGGACGTGCTTCTTCCAATCCTGTTCATGTTGCTGTCCACTCTATCGATGAGGCGGAAAAATATGCCCATCTTAACGACGCCGCCCACTACCTCGCCGCCCATTACCTGCCCGGCGCTTTGACGCTCATCCTGCCGAAAAAAGATATTATTCCCGCCGCGCTGGTGGCCGGACTTGATACTGTAGGTATCCGTGTCCCGGATAACCGTGTAATTCAGCGCCTGGCGGAAATCACCGGTAAGCCGTTAACGGCTACCAGCGCCAATATCAGCGGTAGGCCGGCGACCTATTCTATCGATGAGGTCGCCGCGCAGCTCGGGGAAAATCTCCAGCTGGTAGCCATGGTGCTCGACCAAGGCCCTTTGAAAGTACGAGAAGTATCTACTATCGTTGATTTATCGGTCATGCCGCCACAGCTTATCCGGCAGGGTCGCATCAGCTGGCTGGAGGTACGTGAGACGTTAATGATGTTTGAAAAGTCTAAAGAAAAGAAACCGGAATAAAATCAGGAGGTATTTTCGTGCGTATTGCTGTTGGCAACGACCATCAGGGTTGTGAACTTAAAGTACCCGTTATTACTGCAATCATGGATTTAGACCACTTTGTCCACGACTTTGGCTGTTTCACCGAAGACGCGGTTGATTATCCTGACATCGCCGAGAAGGTGGCGGAAGGCATTATCAAGGGGGAGTTCGATATGGGAATCCTGATTTGCGGCACCGGCATCGGCATGTGTATCGCCGCCAACAAGGTGAGGGGCATCCGCGCCGCCCAGTGCTATGACGTCTTTACCGCCCACCGCGCCCGCATGCATAACAACGCGCAAATCTGCTGCCTGGCGGCGGAAGAGGACCCGGCTAAAGTCAAGGTCATCGTCGAGGACTTTCTCAAGACCGAGTACGAGGGCGGTCGCCACAAGAAACGACTCGACAAAATCAAGGAAATCGAAGACAAGCAATGCGGCTAGACTTCACCCGTGAGTACCAGCGCAAGCTCATCTCCGCCGAAGAAGCCGCCGGACTGGTAAAAAGCGGTATGTGGGTCGATTACGGCGCTATCTGCGGCTTCCCATCGCTAATCGACGAAAAACTGGCGGCGCGCGCCGGAGAGCTTAAGGATGTGAAAATCCGCGCCGAGCATTCTCAAACCGTCATCCCCCGCCGCGACCCCTCACAGCAGCATTTCATCCACAACTCCTGGTTCCTCGGCAAGGTTGAGCGGGAATACGCCAAAAACGGCGTCTGCTCTTACATCCCCTTCGGACTGGGGGAGGGGCCGCGCATGTACCGCCAGTGGCTCAAGGACGCGGTGGACATCACCTTTATTGAAGTCACGCCCATGGACAAGAAAGGCGATTTTAATTTCGGGGCGGCGGTCACGCGCCAGAAGGCCGCCTGCGAGGTGGCTAAGCAGGTTGTCCTTGAGGTCAACGAGTACATGCCCTGGGTCTTCGGCGGCTACGACGAGGTCGTTAATATCTCGCAGGTGGACTATATCGTGGAGAACTACGAATATAAAATCCCCGAGTTCCCCGCCGCCGTTATCACCCCGCAGGATGAAGCTATCGCCGGTTTACTGGCGGAACAGATTGAAAACGGCGCTACAATCCAGCTCGGCGTGGGCGCTATTCCCAGCGTCGTCGGCAAGCTGCTCATCAAGCAGAATTTAAAAGACCTCGGTATTCATTCGGAGATGTTCAACGACAGCATGATGGAGCTTATCGAGGCCGGCGTGGTCACCGGCAAGCGCAAGACCCTCGACCCCGGTAAGTCGGTGTTTTGCTTCGCCGCCGGTTCTGAAAAGCTTTACAAGTTCATGGATAAAAACCCCGCTTTAGCTGGCTTCCCAGTGGATTACACCAACGACCCCTATACCATCGCTAAAAACGACAGGCAAATCGCCATTAACGGCGCTTTGCGTATCGACCTGCGCGGCCAGGTCTGCTCGGAGTCGGTCGGCACGCGCCAGATTTCCGGCACCGGCGGCCAGCTGGAGTTTACCCGCGGCGCTTACATGTCCAGAGGAGGTAAAGCCTTTATCTGCCTGCATGCCGCGCGCAAGGATAACAACGGCAGGCTCGTTTCCAGTATCGTGCCCACTCTTGAGCTGGGCGACATGGTAACCGTCCCCGCCTCCGATGTCTCCCACGTCGTCACCGAGTACGGCATGGCAAACCTTAAAGGATTGAGTGTCTGGCAGCGCGCCAATGCCCTTATCTCCATCGCCCACCCCGATTTTAGAGAAGAGTTGACTAAACAGGCTATTAAAGCCGGCTTCATAACGAGGGGGACAATAGGGCTGGGGTGGGAGTAAAGGAGTACTATATCCTGCAATCATCATCTTCCTCCCCCCATCTTTAACTTTTTAGTTTTAAGTTCTCCCTCTCCTCCAGCTTGACAATAAACTCGTTTCCGTGCTAAATTTAGATACGGGCTTCAAGCTAAAAACCACCCCCGGTCCGTCTTGACAAGACGGCTATTTTTTTAGGGGAGCTTGAAAAAGGAAGAGAAAGATGAAAAGCGACGCTGCAAAAAAAGGTATGGAAAGGGCGCCCCACCGCTCCCTTATTTACGCGCTCGGCTGTACACCAGAGGAAATGAATATGCCGTTTATCGGCATTGTTAACAGCTTCACGGACATCGTTCCCGGGCACATCCACCTGCGTGAAATCGGAGAAGAAGTTAAGGAAGGCGTGCGTGCCGGCGGCGGCGTGCCTTTTGAGTTCAATACCATAGCCGTTTGCGACGGCATTGCCATGAACCACGCCGGCATGAAATACAGCCTGCCTAGTCGTGAGCTTATTGCCGACTCCGTGGAAATCATGGCGGAAGCTCATGCCTTAGATGCGCTGGTGTTTATTCCTAACTGCGATAAAATTATTCCCGGCATGCTGATGGCGGCGTTAAGGCTGAATGTGCCTGCGGTGTTCGTTAGCGGCGGCCCGATGTTAGCTGGCAATCTGGACGGCAAGAAAGTCGATGTCAGCACTGTGTTCGAGGCGGTGGGTAATGTTACTGCCGGCAAGATGACGGAGGCGGATCTGACTCGACTGGAACAGGTGGCCTGTCCCGGCTGCGGCAGCTGCTCCGGTATGTTTACCGCCAACACGATGAACTGCCTGACCGAGGTGCTCGGTATGGGACTGCCCGGCAATGGGGCTATACCGGCCGTCGATGCCAGGCGTCGCGGTTTAGCTCGTCAGGCCGGCGAGCAGGTGATGCGGCTGCTTAAGCAGGATATAAGACCCAAAAGCATAATTACGCCGGACGCTATCTTTAATGCCTTTACCGTCGATATGGCTTTAGGGGGCAGCACCAACTCGGTGCTGCATCTGATGGCTATCGCTAGTGAAGCGGGTATCGATTTTAATCTGGCTACAATCAATGATATCAGCCGGCGCACCCCGTACCTCTGCAGTTTGCGCCCCGCCGGTCCCTACCATATCGAGGACCTGGATATGGCCGGCGGTATTCCCGCTGTTATGGGTGAGTTGAAAGGGCTGTTAAAGCTAAATGCAAAAACGGTTACGGGTAAAACGGTTGGTGATAATTTAACTGGTGTTAAAAATCTTAACACCGAGGTTATTCGTCCGGTAGCGAATGCCCATTCTGCCACCGGTGGATTGGTCATGCTGTTCGGTAACCTGGCTCCGGAAGGAGCGGTGGTCAAGAAAGCCGCCGTCGCCAAGGAGATGCTGGAGCACCGCGGACGCGCCCGCGTCTTCGACTCCGAGGAAGAGGCGACTAAAGCCATCATGGACGGTAAAATCAAGTCTGGCGATGTGCTGGTTATCCGCTATGAAGGCCCCATGGGCGGGCCCGGCATGCGGGAGATGCTCACGCCTACCTCATTGATTTCTGGCATGGGTCTGGAAAAAGACATTGCCCTGATTACTGACGGTCGTTTTTCCGGGGCTACCCGCGGCGCATCTATCGGCCATATCTCGCCTGAAGCCGCCTCCCGCGGCCCTATCGCTGCGGTTAAAGAAGGCGATATAATACATATAAATATACCTGATTACAAACTTGATGTAGAATTGACGGAGAAAGAAATATCCGACCGCCTTGCTAAGCTGCCGGAGTTCCAGCCGAGGTTTAAAACGGGCTACCTGGCCCGCTATACGGAAAAGGTGACCTCGGCCAGCACCGGGGCGGTTTTTAAGGAATAAAGGGGGCTTTATGAAAAAAACTGGTGCCCAGATAATATGTGAGTGTTTAATCGCCGAGGGAGTCGATGTAATGTTCGGCTTCCCGGGTGGTGCTTTATTGCCTTTTTATGATACCCTGCCGCAGTATTCTCAAATCCGTCATATTTTGACCCGCCACGAGCAGGGCGCTGCTCATGCCGCCGACGGTTACGCCCGGGCTACCGGCAAGGTAGGCGTTTGTATGGCTACCTCCGGCCCCGGCGCTACCAACCTGGTGACCGGCATCGCTAACGCTTATCTGGACTCTGTGCCGATGATTGCTTTAACGGGACAGGTGGCGCGTCATTTCATTGGCAAGGACGCTTTTCAGGAAATTGATATCACCGGCATAACCCTGCCTATCACCAAGCACAGCTATGTGGCTATGGATGCCCCATCGCTTGCCGCGACCTTTAAAGAGGCTTTTTACATCGCCAGGTCGGGTAGGCCCGGCCCGGTGCTCATCGACCTCCCCAAGGACGTGATGACGGACCAGGCAGAATTTGTGTATCCGGAAAAGCTTGATCTTCCCGGCTATAAGGTTCCCAGGCAGGGCCACCCCACCCAGCTCAAGAACGCCGCTAAATTGATAAATGAAGCCAAACAGCCGCTTATTGTGGCCGGTAGGGGTGTTATTATCTCCGGAGCCAGCGAGGAGCTCAAAGACCTGGCGGAAAAAGCGCAGATACCGGTTATTACAACGCTGCTGGGTATCGGCTGCTTCCCCGGCGGTCATATTCTGAACTATGGTATGGCCGGGATGCACGGTACCGGCTACGCTAATAAGGCGCTGGAAAACTGCGACCTGCTTATCGCCATCGGCATGCGCTTCGATGACCGCATGACCGGCAAGGTGAGTGCCTTCGCTCCTAAGGCTAAAATTATCCATATCGACCTGGACCCGGCGGAGATTGGTAAAAATGTACCTGCCCATGTGCCTATCGTTGGCGACGTGGGGGCAGTGCTGCAGATGATGCAGAAGATGATTGAGTCCAACAGCCATATCGACTGGATTCAGCAGCTTGAAGAATGGCGTAAGCAGCACCCCCTGCTGGATATCCATGATAGCGAGGGGCTGCTGCCGCAGCATATCATCCATGAGCTTTATGAAGCCACGCAAGGCGACGCCATCGTTGTTACCGGCGTCGGTCAGCACCAGATGTGGGCGGCACAGCACTATACCTGCCACGAGCCGGGCAGCTTTATTTCCTCCGGCGGCCTCGGCACGATGGGATTCGGCTTGCCAGCCGCCATGGGTGCTAAAGTCGGCCGTCCCGATAAGACAGTCTGGCTGGTGGATGGCGACGGCAGTTTACAGATGACCATACAGGAGTTGGCTACCCTCGTACAGGACAATATTGCCGTGAAAATGGCTATCTTGAATAACGGCTACCTGGGCATGGTGAGGCAGTGGCAGGACCTTTTCTACAAGAAAAATTATGTAGCCACCCCCATATCCTGCCCGGACTTTATTAAGGTGGCTGATGCTTACAGCATACCCGGTTTAACGGTAACCAAACGTGAGGAAGTAAGCCCGGCTATTGAGCAGGCGATGGCATATGACGGCCCGTTCTTGATTAACTTCATGATTGAGCCGGAAGAGAACGTATTTCCTATGGTGCCTCCCGGGGCCGCTAATATCGAGTTTATAGAACAACCGAAGAAAGAGGTGTCCTCATGGCGACGACGAAGCATACAATAGTTGCGATTGTCCATGATAGGCCCGGTGTTCTCAACCGCATGGTGAGTCTTTTCCGGCGTCGCAATTTCAATATCGACAGCATTGCGGTCGGCCACAGCGAGGTGCCTCACCTCTCGCGCGTGACTGTTATCGTCAACGGCACCACCGCGATGGTGGAGCAGGTCCGTAAACAGCTGGATAAACTCATTGACGTGGTAAAGATTTTTGACATTACTGGTGAAAAACTAACCAGCCGTGAGTTGGCGCTTATCAAGGTAAAAGCCACCTCCTCCACCCGCAGTGAAATCCTGGAAGTCGCCGATATCTTCCGCGCCAATATCGTGGACGTTGCCTCTGACACTCTGACGATTGAAATCACCGGCGATGAAGACAAAATAGATTCTATGCTCAAGCTCCTTCAGGGCTTCGGCGTACGGGAGATAGCGCGTACCGGCCGTGTTGCCATGGTCCGGGGCAGCCTCGGCGTGATGCGCCGTGTAGAAAAGCCGCTGAAAACGCGCGTCAGGAAGCAGTCGTAGCCGTTTGCTGCAGTTTATTCTGGACAAAAACGTATAAATCATATATAATGTATCCGAATAGCCATGTCGTATGATTGTTCTTGTTTAAAGAGAATAAACCTCATTCTTACCGGCCCCTCTCTAATTTAGGGAGAGGGGAACAAGCGGTTGTATCTTAATTTATTCTCTTAAGGAGGAACTTAAATGGACAGGGTTATTATTTTTGATACCACATTACGGGATGGGGAGCAGGCGGCTGGCGGTTCTCTAAACATTCAGGAAAAGCTGGAAATCGCCCGTCAATTGGAAAGACTGGGCGTTGATGTTATCGAGGCGGGCTTTCCCGTCACTTCCCCCGGTGATTTTGAAGCCGTAAAACTAATCGCGCAGGAAATACGTGCACCTTCAATCTGCGTGCTGACCCACGCCAATCTCAAGGCTGTGGATGACAGCTGGGAAGCGGTAAAAAGCGCCTCCAATCCCCGCATCCACATCGTCCTCTCCTCTTCTGATGTTCACCTGTTTTACCAGCTGCGCAAGAGCCGCGAGCAGATTCTCCAGATGTCCTGCGATACGGTTGCCCACGCGCGTAAATACACGGATAACATAGAGTTTTCCGCGATGGATGCCTCGCGCACCGAACCGGCTTTTATCCATCAGCTTCTAAAGGCCGTCATCGATGCCGGCGCTTCTACCGTTAATATCCCGGATACGGTCGGCTACGCTATGCCCAACCAGTTCGGCAAGCTTATTTCAGGCGTCTTTAAAAACGTCCCCAACATCGACCGCGCTGTCGTCAGCGTGCACTGCCACAACGACCTCGGTCTGGCGGTGGCCAACAGCCTGGAGGCTATCAAGCAGGGCGCCCGGCAGGTTGAGTGTACGGTCAACGGCATCGGCGAGCGGGCCGGGAATGCCGCGCTGGAAGAAATCGTCATGGCTATTAAGACCCGTTCTGATTTCTTTAAACTGACGACCAACGTCGAGACAAAGCAGATTTACCGGACGAGTCGGCAGGTCTCCGACCTCACCGGGTTTCCCGTCCAGCCTAATAAGGCTATCGTAGGCGGCAACGCCTTCCGTCATTCCTCCGGCCTGCATATCGACGGCATGATTAAAAAGTCGTCCACCTATGAAATCATGAATCCCCGTTCCGTCGGCATCCCGTCGAGCAGCCTGGTGCTGGGCAAGACCAGCGGCCGCCATGCCTTCAGGGAGCGACTTTCCGAGCTGGGCTACACGCTGAAAGACGAGGACCTGAACAAGGCTTTTGCCGCCTTCAAAGAGCTGGCGGATAAAAAGAAGGATATCACAGACCGTGATATCGAGTCGCTGGTGGCAGAGGAGCAGCGCACTATCTCCGAGGAGTACCACCTTGACCGTTTGCAGGTTACCAGCGGCGACCAGGGACTTCCCACGGCTGCCGTCAGGCTTATCGGACCGGAAGGCAAGATGATTATCGAGGGCGCGTCTCTCGGCACCGGCCCGGTCGATGCCGTTTACAAGGCTATCAACCTGTGCGTTAAGGTGCCCAACACCCTTACCGAGTTCTCGGTGCAATCGGTCACCGAGGGCATCGACGCTATCGGCGAGGTTCTAATCAGGATTGAGAGCGACGGTATTACTTATACCGGCCGAGGCGCGGATACGGATATTATCGTCTCCAGCGCCAAGGCATATATCAATGCCCTTAATCGCCTGCTTTCGGCAAAAAAGAAAAAGGCGGCCGCAGAATGAACGCCGATTTAGAGATGGTGCTGCGGCTGCTGTTGGCTACTTTCCTTGGTGCGGTAGTTGGCTTACAGCGGCAGTTATCGGGCAAAGAGGCTGGCTTGAGGACTAACATGCTAATCTGCCTGGGCTCGGCTTTGTTTACCGTGCTGTCTATATATGCCTTTCCCGGCAGCGACCCAGCCCGGATAGCGGCTGGTGTGGCGGCTGGCATCGGCTTCATCGGTGCTGGCGTTATCCTTTATCGCAACGGCGGCGAGGTAAGTGGTCTTACCACGGCTGCCACCATCTGGGCGGTTGCCGGTGTTGGCATTGCGTCCGGTGCTGGGTTATACTACATAGCACCGGCGGCTACTGTTTTGGTATTGTTTATCCTCATGCTTCCTCACATTAAGAAGCGCGCCGGGTAAACCTCGCTTTTCACCGCCTTTTTAAGTCGGGTGATGCAGGGGAATTTTGATACGCTCTATTCTGCCGTTCCCGGAAGATGTATAAAATTGCGTATTGTAGTATAGTAGTGTTTAGCATTGTTTAGCATTGTAAGAGGAGACATATTGTGAATTTAGCGGAAAAGATACTGGCGGCTCATGCCGGTAAAAATACGGTCGCCCCGGGCGAGTTTATCAGCGCCGCGGTGGATATGGTTCTATCTAATGATATTACGGCGCCTATCGCTATCAAGGAATTTTATAAACTCGGAGTCTCGAAGGTCTTTGACCCTGCTAAAATCGTCATGGTGGCCGACCATTTCGTGCCGAATAAAGACATACCCTCCGCCGAGCAGGCTAAACAGATGCGCGAGTTCTGCCTCGAGCAGGGGATTAAATTTTACGACGTCGGCGAGATGGGCATCGAGCATGTGCTTCTGCCGGAGCAGGGCCTGGTCCTTCCCGGTGACGTCGTCATCGGGGCGGATTCTCATACCTGCACCTATGGTGCCCTGGGTACTTTCGCCACGGGCATGGGCTCGACGGATATCGCTGTCGCCATGGCTACGGGTGATATCTGGATGAAGGTGCCGCCCACCATCAAGTTTGTCTATCACGGCACGCTGGGCAAGTGGGTAGGAGGCAAAGACCTTATCCTTTACACTATCGGCGATATCGGTGTCGACGGCGCTCTTTATTCTTCCATGGAGTTTACCGGCGAGGCTATCGATGAGCTTTCTATGGACGGCCGCTTCACTATGGCCAATATGGCTATCGAGGCGGGCGGCAAGGCCGGCCTGTTCCACGTGGACAACAAGACACAGCTTTATATAAAGTCTAGAGCTAATCGAGAATATCTCGTCTATGAGCCGGATATAGATACCGAATACGCCAGGGTAATCGAGTATGATGTAACCCCCATCGAGCCGCAGGTAGCGCTGCCGCATTCCCCGGCAAACGCCAGGCCGGTAAGCCAGGTGGACAACGTGAAAATAGACCAGTCGCTTATCGGCAGTTGCACCAACGGCCGCATTGAAGACCTGCGTATGGCAGCCCAGGTGCTTAAGAGGCATAAGGTTCGCCACGGAGTGCGCTGTATCATTATTCCCGGCAGCCAGCAGGTATATCTTGAGGCTCTGGCTGAAGGTCTCATCGAGATATTCATCAAGGCGGGAGCGGCGGTCAGCACGCCTACCTGCGGACCCTGCCTCGG
>CAZRQP010000004.1:0-9565 GCA_964602315.1 uncultured Dehalococcoidaceae bacterium | reverse complement strand
TATTCATCAAGGCGGGAGCGGCGGTCAGCACGCCTACCTGCGGACCCTGCCTCGGGGGGCATATGGGCGTCCTGGCTGATGGTGAGCGCTGTATCTCCACTACCAACCGCAACTTTGTCGGCCGCATGGGCAGCACCGGGTCGGAGGTCTATCTGGCTAACCCTGCTGTTGCTGCCGCCAGCGCCGTAGCCGGTATGATTGTCAGCCCGGATAGGCTTATGAAATAGGTTAATCGTCCTCCCCCTTTCCTAAAGGGAGGACAAAGGGGATTTTATATGTACGTCATTCCCGCGCGAGCGGGAATCCAGGTGGAGTGGGTGAAATCAGGAATGCGGCACAATGAAGTAAAAAATAGGGAGCATCTTATCAATGGCTTTTGAAATAACTGCTTTAGTATTCAGCATTCTAGCTTTACTAACTGCTGCTTATGCCTTATGGCTGATTATTTTTAAGCCGTTTAAGTTAACGGTATCTAATACCATACCCACCCTGTCGATGTATAAGATAACTCCGGACATGTCCGGGGATGAAGAAAAAAAGACCTGGTGGATACCGAGCTTTGATATGGGTATTACTTTCACCAACGAGGGCAGGGGAGTGGGTAAAGTCCTGGACATGAGAATAGTCGCTGTGCTTGAAAAAGGCAAGTCTAAAAAGGAATACGCATATTATCCCAAATGGGTGGTAGATTACTCAAAATTTACTGAATTCCATACGGATAGATTTAAGTGGATAGATACTGCCACAAAAGGGAAGTGGTATCCCCTGACGCTCGCCGGTCAGCAGTCGGAGTCTGTACACGTCGTATTTGAGGCCGACCGCTGGGATGAAAAACAGGGCGGCAGTATGAATTACTCTTTACAGATTATAGACTCGAAAAATAAAAAATGGATTGAATACGGTAAATATCATTTGATTATAGCTCTAAGCATATTTGAGGATAAATCGACCCGTACCGGCTCGGGGAGTGAGGTCGCAAAATACCGTAAAATTAAACGCGACGTAAAAGCTAAGTAAAAGGCTTCGCTGCAGGCAGGTAAGTTTACATAACATTATTACGAATAAAAACGAATCAGCTACGGCTTGAAGCTAAGAGAATAAAAATATTTTATTAAAAATTCAATAAAACGAATATTTACTCGCCACACTCGTAAAAGGAGTTGTTATGAATCTTAAAGGCAAGGTCTTTAAATACGGCGCTGATGTCAATACGGACGTCATTATCCCCGCCCGTTATCTCAACGTGTCCGAGCCTGCCGAGCTTGCCATGCACACTATGGAGGATATTGACGCCGACTTCGTGAATAACGTCCAGCCCGGCGACATCATAATGGCTACCACTAACTTCGGCTGCGGCTCATCGCGGGAACATGCCCCGCTGGCCATCAAGGCATCCGGCGTGTCCTGTGTTATTGCCCATAGCTTCGCCCGTATCTTCTTCCGTAATGCCATAAATATCGGCCTGCCTCTGCTGGAATGTGCCGATGCTGTGGATAATACCTCCTCCGGTGACACACTGGAAGTCGATTTGGAAAAAGGGAAAATCAAGAACCTGTCCAGCGGCAGGACCTTTATGGCAAAACCTTATCCGGACTTCATGTCCGAGTTGATTGCCGTCGGAGGTTTGGTAGAATACACGAAGAAACGACTGGCTCATACGTAATTATTGGATTAATCAGGAGGACTTAAGTGAACTTTAACCTTGTTGTTTTACCCGGTGACGGCGTTGGCCCGGAGGTCATAGACGAGACTCTGAAGGTGCTGAAGGCTATCGGTAATAAGTACGGACATAAATTCAAAATCGAAATCTGTCTGGTAGGCGGCGCCGCCATCGATGCCGAGGGTGTGGCTGTCTCTAAAGCCACGTTAAAGCTGTGTAAAAAGGCCGATGCCGTATTATTGGGCGCGGTGGGTGGCCCCAAGTGGGACGACCCCCTGGCTAAAGTCCGCCCCGAGGACGGACTGCTTGAGCTGCGTAAGAGTCTTGGGCTTTTTGCCAACCTGCGCCCGGTGAATGTGCACCCCGTGCTGGTGGACTCCACCAACCTCAAACCGGAGGTAATCAAAGGGGTGGACTTCATATTCGTGCGCGAGTTGACCGGGGGACTTTATTTCGGCAGGCCCAAGAAGCGCTGGCAGACGGCGACCGGACGTAAAGCCGTTGACTCCATGCTGTATTCGGAACATGAAATCGACCGTATTGTCAGGGTCGGCTTCGAGCTGGCGCGGCGCCGACAGAAAAAGCTTATCTCGGTGGACAAAGCTAACGTGCTGGAGTCGTCACGCCTGTGGCGGCAGGTAGCGATAGAAGTGGCTAAAGACTATCCGGATGTCTCGCTGGAGCATATGCTGGTAGATGCCTGTTCGATGCGTATTATCCAGAACCCGAGGTATTTCGATGTGCTGGTGACGGAAAACACCTTCGGCGATATTGTCACCGACGAGGCCTCGATGCTGGCGGGTTCGATGGGCATGTTGCCTTCTGCCAGTATTGCTGGAGTGCCGCAGACTGGCGTTAAGATATACGGACTCTATGAGCCGATTCACGGCAGTGCGCCGCGGCGCGCCGGGCAGAACATGGCCAACCCCATTGCCACCATACTAAGCGCCGCTATGATGCTGCGTTACTCCTTTGCCCTGGAGAAAGAGGCGGACGTTGTTGAAAAGGCGGTTGAAGACGCCTTGAATGAAGGCTACCGTACCTATGATATAATGAGTGAAGGTAAAACCAAGCTGGGGACAAGTGAGATGGGCGACATCATCGCCGGCAAGGTGGGAGGACAATAATTGACTAAAGTTGAATTATACGATACTACTTTGAGGGATGGCGCCCAGAGCGAGGGCATATCCTTTTCTGTAGTGGATAAAATCCATATCACACAGAAACTGGACGAGCTTGGTATCCATTATGTTGAAGGAGGCTGGCCTGGCTCTAACCCTAAAGACGCGGAGTTCTTTGAAAAGGCTGGTAAGCTCAAGCTCAAGCATGCCCAAATAGTCGTTTTCGGCAGCACGCGTCGCGTCGGCGCTAAAGCGGAAGAGGATAATTTCCTGACCTTGCTGGTGAAGTCCGGGTCCAGGATTGCCACCATCGTTGGCAAAGGCTCGGATTTGCAGGTCCTCAATGTGCTCAAGACCACGCTTGAAGAAAATCTCAAGATGATTGCCGATTCTATTAAATATCTTAAGTTGCACGGCATGAAAGTCTTCTGGGACGTCGAGCACTACTTTGACGGCTTTAAACACAACCCTGAATATTCGCTGAAATCTTTAGAGGTGGCAGCGCAGAGCGGAGTCGACTGCCTGGTGCTCTGCGATACTAACGGAGGCGCTTTGCCCGATGAGGTCACTAAGGCGGTTAAGGCGGCTGCAAAGGTAACGAAAGTCCCGCTGGGTATTCACTGCCATAATGACGGCGGTCTGGCGATGGCTAACACATTGGCGGCGGTCGTAGCCGGAGCAATCCACGTGCAAGGAACGATAAACGGACTTGGTGAGCGCTGTGGTAACGCCGACCTCTGTGCTATCATACCGGCACTAAAGCTTAAAATGGGCATAGACTGCATCTCTGACGCCCAGCTGGAGTCGCTGACCGAGGTATCTCGTTACATCAGCGAACTGGCTAACGTTGCCCCCGACCCCTATGCGCCTTATATCGGCTCCAGCGCTTTCAGTCATAAAGCCGGCTATCACATGGACGGCATGACCAAGTGGCCGGAAGCCTATCAGCATATTGACCCGTCTAAGGTGGGTAACAAGCAGCGTACGGTCGTCTCTGACCAGTCCGGCAAACGCAATGTCATCGCCAAAGCTAAAGAATTGGGCATCGACCTCTCCGGCGCTGATAAAGAAGTGAAGAGCCTGCTGGAGCATATCAAGCAGCTGGAAAGCCAGGGTTTTCAGTATGACAACGCCGAGGCGTCCTTCGAATTGTTATTGCATAAAGCCAGACCTGATTACAAACCGCCCTTTGAACTGGTGGACTTCATGGTGGTGGTGGAGAGTCGGCGGCGTCCTTCCACGCGCAGGTCTGTGGAGGCAATGCTGTCCGAGGCAATGGTTAAGGTAAAGGTGGACGGTGAAATAATCCACGAGGCGGCGGAGGGTGACGGTCCGGTGAATGCGCTTGACGTGGCTCTGCGCAAGGCGCTTCTTAAGTTCTATCCCAGCTTGAAAAAAGTAAAGCTGGTAGACTATAAAGTGCGCATTCTTGAAGAAAGCACGGGCACGGAAAGTCAGGTGCGCGTGCTTATCGAGTCCAGCGACGGCGTCAAAGGTTGGCGCACCGTCGGCGGCTCCACCAATATCATCGAGGCAAGCTGGCTGGCGCTGGCCGACGGACTGGAATGGTGGTTGATAAAGCAGAGAAAATAGTAATTGACCTGTAGTTTGATTGAGTTTAAAGAGGAGTGTGATCGAATATGCTCCTCTTTTCATTTTCTGGAAGAGCAAGTCTGGTACCTTCATCAAGTATCTGTGTTGTAGTATAATATTTATTGAGACTTAAAATATTGTTGACATACCGGAGGTCATGATATGGGTGAAATAAAGACCGCAGCGGAGATAGCCAAGGAAAAGCTGGCGCAAATAGGCGAGCCCACGGAAGAAGAGCGGCTCAAGTGGAAATACGGGTCGGCGGGAGAAAAGCTGGCCGCCGTTTATTTAAAAGAAAGCGTTAATCTGGTAAATGAATTACAGAAATACGATGAAAAAGCCAGGCAGGTTATTGTCGCTGGTGTTAATGATATCCTGTTACGCAATATAAGTTTGCCCCGCAACGAAGCCACCCTGCGCATCAATAAAAAAGCCATGGAAGGAATAAAGAATCTGAAAAACGATAAAGCTGCCGTGGAGAACGTGTTCAGTAAGATACAGCAGGTCCTCGACCATTACACGCAGGAGGGCGCCACCCAAAAGAAGCAGGCCTATGAATCGTTGAAGGCCGAATTTGAGGCTAAACTCCAGGAGGCCGTCAGGAAGCAGACCGGCGTAGATGCCAAGTTAAATATAGACGTGGAACAACAGCCCCAGTTTCAGGACGAATGGCAGAGAATGCAGGCGCAGCTGGAAGGGCAGTACCTGAACCTTCTGGAGGAATATAAGAAGGAGTTAGCGTCAATCAAATAAAAATGGATGCTGAAAGCGAAAGAATCGAATATGCGGCCCGCCATACGGAGATAGTCCGGTACCCCCGGCAGCATCTGGCCACCTTCGGGGTGACCAATTTATATTATTACCTGCTCACGGAGCCGACCTACTCCGAGATATCTAATGACACCAACGAAACGGTCATCCGGGAGGGCAGGGTAATCGCCGAGCGACCGAAAATCGTGACGCCTTATTACCTGACGCATCTCGAGGGATTCAGCTATGACGCGCGGCAGTATTTCCAGAAACTGATGATGATGCAAGGCCCAAACGCCCCCGGCCTCTTTTATACCTATAAGAATGAGTCTAAAGGTCTTAATATAGTATCGGATGAACTGCCGGCAGTAATTGAAAAGCTGAATACCGAAATCGATGAGAAAGACGATCCGCTGGCGACGATTATCAAGGGGCAGGATGACCTCTGGGATGTCTCGCTGTTGAAGTTCATCTATGAAATTACCAGTCGGTCGGTACAAAATAATGTAGCGCAAATGGGGTCCATGGGGATGTTTGGCGCCAGCCAGGGCGGGATACCGGTGGGAGTGAGGCAGACCATCGAGGAGATGTTCAAGCAGGCCTGGCGCGGCGAGATAAAGACTTACGCGTTGGAGCAGGAGTTGAACCGCTGGGGTGTCTTCGAGGAGTATCAGGACAGGTTTTTCTCTCTGGTCAAGGGCAATAAGTAGTCTGAAGGTATATAGTGAAAATTTCGATTATAGAAGCACGTGACCTTTCCGAGGCATGGTTCCTTTGTCTGAACGAGATTCTGGAAAAGGGGCGCGAGTATAAAATCGACCGTGGTAGCTATGCAGGACAGAGACGTAAAGAGCTGGACCTTGTGGTCGTGCAGATAATTTACCCGGGCACGCGGCCGCTGGTACCGGATGTGCCGCAGGGCGTGCCTCCGCCGAGTACCATGGAGTACATTGAGGACTATCTGCCTTACCTGATGACAGCGCATAAGAAAAAAGGTGAGCAGTACACCTACGGGCAGTACCTGGAAAAGCAGATTGCCAAGGTCATCAAGATGTACAGGGAAGATGGCTATAATACCAACCAGGCTTACATGGCGGTAGGTGATGAAAAATCAATAGATTTATCAGACCCGCCGTGCTTGAGGATGATAGACACCAGGATACGGGACGGCAGGCTGAATTTTATCGTGTATTTCCGTTCGTGGGACCTCTGGGCGGGCTTTCCATCCAACATGGCAGCATTACAATTACTTAAAGAATATATGTCTAGCGAGATAGGGGTGGAGGACGGCGAGTTGCTGGCGATGAGTAAGGGGCTGCACCTCTATGAGTACGCCTGGGAGTTGGCTGGGGCGGTGGTGAGGAAAGGGCAAATGGAAATGCCGATGCAGTAAAAGAAGGAGTTAAATGGAACATATAGAAGCAATTGCGGATATGATAGTAGAAGCTAAGAAGGTAGTGGTCTTTACCGGGGCCGGATTCAGCACGGAGTCTGATATACCGGATTTCAGAGGACCGCAGGGAATCTGGAGCAAGTTCGACCCTGAGGAGCTTAACCTGCCTAACTTCATGCGCAGCGAGGAAATAAGGGAGAAATACTGGCAGGTACACCGGATGTTCTGGGAGGCGGTGAAAGACGCGCAGCCCAACAGCGGACATTACGCTGTTACCGAGCTGCATAAAATGGGCAAACTGGACTGTGTGATAACGCAGAACACGGACGGTCTGCACCAGAAGTCCGGCACGCCGGACGAGAAAATGCTGGAACTCCATGGCACGATGCACTGGGTGGACTGCCTGGAATGCAAGAAGCGGTACCCCAGGGACTACGCGCACGAGAAAATGCTGGCCGGGGAGAAGGTGCCCCGCTGCGGCGAATGCAACGGTATTTTAAAACCGGCTACGGTAGCTTACGGCCAGTCGATGCCGGAAAGAGAAACACAAGAGGCTGGAGAGAGGTCGGCGGCGTGTGACCTTTTCCTGGTAGCGGGGTCATCGCTGGTGGTATATCCCGCGGCGCAAATGCCATTGCTGGCAAAGCAGGGCGGCGCCCGACTGGTTATACTGAATCTCACGGAAACGCCCCACGACCATCATGCCGATATGGTCGTAAATGAAAAAACGGGCGAGACACTGGCTAGCATTGTGGCGAGAGCCAAAGAAAAAGCCTGATCACTTGTGATATCTTAGTTCTTTACTTTTTCCATTCAGTGTATGTATTCGTGCGAGACGGATGTCCTGTACTATCTTCTGTCCAATCGTGATTGTTACGGAATATTTAGAATTTTCATCACGATATTTATTAAGGTTTTATTGTTTTATTGCCAGAATATCATTGGTTGTAAATATACAACAGATACAATATATTTTGGTGATAGAATATGCCGAATCTCCAAGTGCTTGCGGAACAGGCTAAAGGCAAACAGCTTGACCTGCTTGATAAAATCTGGATGAAGGTCAAGCCGGAAGATAAAGAAGACAAGATAATCGCTAACGTCGTTAGCCTGACTCTTAACTCTTTATGCTCAATGGCTTCAGCTTTACTGTTAGTAGGCGTTGACAAAAAACGTGAGCTGTATTTTCAAACTTCGGGCGGTCCCTCGGCCGGTCAACTGAACCGTCTGCATTCCGGGCGCCAATCAAGTGTTGCCGAGTGGGTAATGCGTAGTGGCAAGCCCATGATGGTCAATAATCCAGAAAAAAACAGCGGTTTCTACAAGCTCGTAGACGATGCCACCGGCTTCAGGACAAGGCATGCCCTGGCCGCTCCGTTAACCAGCAGGGGGAAGGTATTTGGGGTTATAGAGGCGCTCAATAAAACCGGCGGGGAAATTTTTACCAAGCATGACCTGAATACGATAATGTACTGCGCCAATGTCAGTTTAACAGCCTTTGATGGATACAGAACAAACAACGACCTGATACAGTCCTACAAGAGCACGGTAAGGGCTTTAGTATCGCTGGCGGACGCCAAGGAGACCAGCGGCGGCGGTCACTCGAGACGGCTGGTAGAATATGCGTTAATGGGAGCCAGAGAGCTTGGGCTTAACAAGCGGCAGCAGCAGACTATCGAATACGCGGCGCTGCTTCACGATATCGGCAAGTTAAGCATCGCTGATAACATATTGAATAAGGCCGAGCCGCTGACCGATAAAGAATGGGCCGTAATAAGAAGGCACCCCATCGTTGGTTATGAAATTTTAAGGGACATACCCTTTTTGAAGGAAGCAAGTATATTGATACTCTACCATCATGAAAAATATGACGGCAGCGGGTACCCGCAGGGGCTGCACGGAGACAACATACCCCTTGGCGCCCGGCTAATAGCAGTTGTCGATGCCTTTGATAATATGACCACACCGCACGCTTACCGTGAGGCCATACCGGCGCAGAAAGCGTTCACCGAACTGGCCGATAAAGCGGGTGACCAGTTCTGTCCGCTGGCGGTAAAGGCTTTCAATACCGGCTACGTCCGGTCTCACTTAACAAAGAAGAAACGTCCGGTATATTAGTTTTCCACACTATCATCGTTCCTCATTAGCTAAAGTAATCTCCGTGTGTTATTATTTTCACGGGTATCTGTATTCCTACACTGTAAGGTCAATCATCAAGTCATATGATTCCGGAAATAGTCGGTTTTGTTACCAGGCGGGAGGGGCATAAATTCCGCTCCCTCAATACCACCGATGATTCCCTTGTCAATACCGAAAGGCTAGCGAAAAGGGGCGATGTGTCGCTTTATGTGCATATCCCTTTCTGCCGCTCGCTGTGTCCGTTCTGCTGTTTTAACCGTTACCTTTTCCAGGAAGACCTGGCGCGTCGCTATTTCATCGACTTGAAACAGGAACTGGAAACATACAGGGGGTTGGGTTTCGGCTTTCATAACGTTTACTTCGGCGGAGGAACGCCCACGGTGCTTATGGACGAACTCGGGGATTTTATCGGGCAGCTGCGCCGTCAGTTCAAAATTAAACAGATATCCCTGGAAACAACGCCGCGGGAATTGAGCGCAAAAAATATCAAGCTTTTAAAAGAGTACGGGATAAACCGTCTTTCAATAGGGGTACAAAGCTTCGACGAACAGGTACTGAAAGCGATGGGAAGGGTCAACGGCCCGGCGGAAGAAGTGAAAAGCCGACTGCTTAAGTGCCAGGGGCAGTTCGATACTTTAAACGCGGATTTTGTGTTTAACTTTCCGGGGCAAACGACAGAGCAGTTCGCAGCGGACCTGGCAATATTCAAAGAGCTGGGTATCGACCAGGCGACGTTTTATCCACTCATGGCCTCGCCGCATAAAAAAGACGACCTTGAGCGCCGGTTCAACCGGGTGGACAACTCCCGTGAAAAGCGGTTCTACAAAATTATATTGAAAGAACTGTATCACGGAGACTATACGCCCTCTACGGCCTGGTGTTTTTCACGCGGGGAGCGTATGATCGACG
>CAZRQP010000003.1:26061-31097 GCA_964602315.1 uncultured Dehalococcoidaceae bacterium | reverse complement strand
TTTCTGGTGGAGACGGGGGAGAGTCGAACTCCCCGTCCAAAAGAAGCTGTCCAGGACATCCTACAAGATTAGTCAGCTCTTTAATCTCACCGGTTCCGCCTCAACTGACCGAGTCGGGTCCGGCCAGCCGATTTATCTTTCGCCGCTTCCATCGGCGTTAAAGCGACGGCACCCCGGCTTTTCGGCACCTAATCCTAACCCGTCGGGGTGGGGTCAGGTTAGATGGCAACCTATATTAGGCTGCAACCATTTCTGGTTCTGCGTTTGTTTTTTGCCACCAGTTTAAGGAGGGAGCGGCACCTCCGCTTGCAGTCCTGTAACACACCTCCCCTGTCGAAACCACGCGTCCCCGTTAATCAGTACTCTATATATATTTTACCGCGTTTTCATCGTCCTTGCCAGTTCCCGGTCGGACTCGCGGCGGTGTATAGCATCCCGCTTGTCGTAGAGCTTTTTACCCTTGCCCAGGGCAATTTCCACTTTAGCGATACTGCCCTTGAGATACAGCCTCGTCGCCACCATCGTAAGGCCTTTTTCCGCTATTTTGCCGGTAAGATTGCGGATTTCCTTCTTATGCAGCAGCAGCTTGCGGGGTCGGGTCGGCTCATGGCTCATGTAGCTGCTGGCATCGTAGCGGGCTATATGGGCGTTATAAAGCCACAGCTCGCCGCGCTCGGGACGCACGTAGGCATCGGCAAGGCTGACCCTGCCCTGCCGCACGCTCTTTATCTCCGAGCCGGTGAGAGCAATGCCCGCCTCGACGCCGTCGCCTATAAAATAGTTATGATAGGCCTTTTTATTGGTGGCGATATTTTTGATGTTCATACCAGTTTAGATTCTACCATAACAGACTCGATTCGTTTTGTAAAAAGGGCTATTTTAAAATTTTTTTCTTTATAGCTAAAACACCGGAAAACGAATAATTTCAGCTTCGATTCGTTTCGTCATTTTTTAATTCTCTTCAACATTTCAGGCTCGATTCGTTTCGCTAAAATCATTTGTTTTTCCATTTGTTTTATGTTAAATAGTTTATAGTTATCAGTCAACAGTTAACAGTATAGAACGGGCGGGGGTGGAAAGGAAGGGGATTTTGTCGTGATTTGACCTCACCATTTCGACAAGCAAAAGGAAGGTAAAGAGGACTGGATTCCCAATCAAGTTGGGAATGACGGTGGGGAGTAAAGGGGCGGGGATTAGGATTTAGAGCTTTTATTCCACCGTCACGGTCTTGGCGAGGTTGCGGGGGAAATCGATGGGGCAGCCGCGCTCTTTAGCTACGAAGTAGGCCAGCAGCTGTAAGACCACTATATTCACCACCGGCGAAAACAGGGGGTCGACGCGGGGCACGGTGATAACGTAATCCGCCAGGTCCGGCATGACGTTATCATCTTCATTAGCCAGGGCAAAAACCGGCGAGCGCCGGGCCTTGATTTCCTTGATACTGGTGACGATAGGCTCATAGGTATTGTCCTGCGTTACCACAGCCACTACCGGCGTTTTCTCGCCGAGCAGGGCAAAGGGGCCGTGCTTGAGCTCGCCGGCGGCATAACCTTCGGCGTGAATATAAGAAACTTCCTTGAGCTTCAGAGCGCCTTCCAGAGCGACGGGGTAATTAATGCCCTTGCCTACGTAGAACACGTTATCGAATGCGGCCAGCTTTTTAGCCAGGGCAGCGATTTCAGCTTCATTGTCCAGAATCTGCTGGACTTTTACCGGCAGCTGCCGCAGCTCCATCACCAGTTCGTCCAGCCGGGCGGCATCAACGCCGGCATAAGGCAAAGCCAGCCAGTAAAGGGCTATAAGCTGCCCGATAAAGGTCTTGCTGGCGGCCACGCATATCTCCGGTCCGGCGCGCGTGTAGAGTGTTTTATCGGAGGCGCGGGTGACGCTGCTGCCGACCACGTTGGTGATAGCGACAATGCGGTTACCGTTAGCTTTGAGCCGTTTTATAGCCTTAAGAACGTCCAGCGTCTCGCCGGACTGGGTGATGACGATAGCCTGGTGGCCTGCGATAGACCGGCCGCTAAGACTGAATTCATCGGCGTGCTCGACCCTCACCGGAACATTGACCAGGTCCTCGATGATGTACTTGCCCACCAGACCGGCGTGATACGAGGTGCCGCAAGCCAGGATTATCATGTTCTCCAGACCTCCGGTGCCCGTCCCGGCAAGGTGGGCCGCCGGCTCCTCCGCCGAGATATACTCGGTCAGGGTATCGCGGATGACCCTGGGCTGCTCGTGGATTTCTTTAAGCATGAAGTGCTCGTAGCCGCCCTTCTGGGCATCCTCCATACTCCACGTAATCTTATGCACCTCGCGGTCGATTTCATTGCCGTTTTGCTTAACCTTAACGTCGCTGGCGGTCACCACGGCGATATCACCGTCCTCCAGGTAAATGACCCGGCTGGTGTAGTCCAGCAGTGCCGGCACGTCCGAGGCGAAGAAGTTCTCTCGGTCACCCACGCCGATAATGAGCGGGCTGTCCTTGCGGGCGGCGACGAGGCGCGGCTCGCCGACCATGACGGCAATCATCGTATAGGCGCCTTCTATATCGCCGACCGCCTTCTCCACCGCTTTCTCAAAATCGCCGTCATAGTATTTTTCAATGAGGTGAGGTATGACCTCGGTATCCGTTTCCGAGGCCAGGATATGCCCCTCGGCGGTCAGTTGCTCACGCAGTCGGGCGAAATTATTAATCGTCCCGTTATGAACGACGGCAATTTTGCCGGAGCAGTCGCAGTGGGGGTGGGCGTTGATTTTAGACGGCTCGCCGTGGGTGGCCCAGCGCGTGTGCCCGATGCCGATACGGCCTTCGTGCGACTCTAGAGTCCTGGACAGCGCCTTGACGCGTACGGCATCTTTAAAGACCTCGATGCTCTTATTGGCAAGGGCAATGCCGCAGGAATCATAGCCGCGGTATTCCAGCTTGCTCAAGGCATTCAGCAGGATGGGCTGTGCCTGTTTATCTCCAATGTAGCCGACGATGCCGCACATATTATGCTAATTCCTTCATTCTTACCTAATATACCAGGGAGCGGTCGGGCAGGCGGCCGCTGATAAGTTTCATGAGCTGCACCTGGCAGTAATTGCCGACGATAGTCCCCGGCTGCGCCGTGACATTACTCTCTATACGGCAGTCCTCGCCCATGATAACGCCCACATTTATCAGCGGGCTTTCATCATTAATCCTGATTTCGGTGGGGCCGCCCAGAGCGGTAAAGCGTCCCTTGATAACGCAGCCCTTATCGATAACGGAGTCGCTGATAAAACAGCCGGGGCCCAGGTTGACGTCGTTGCCGATAACGCTGTTCTTAATCTGGGTAAACGAGGAAATAACCACATTATCGCCGATACTGGTGGAGGGCATTACGCAGGCATGGGGCCCGATATCGCAGCCGCTGCCGATTACCACCGGTCCGTAAATACAGGAGCCGGCGCGTACGACCGTGCCGTCGCCGACGATTACCTTGCCCTGTAAAGTAACCCCGTCCTCTATCGTGCCCCCCAACCCCACTTCAATATTCTGGAGGATGGCGTTGTTCAGGCTGATGACATCCCACGGATAAATAACGTCGAGCCAGGTACCTTCTGTCTCCAGCGCCCCGACGGAACAGCCGTCCGCAATCATGTTGTTCAATACGCTGGGGATATCAAGCACGGTATCGACATAATCAAATACGCCCCGGGAAAACGCATAGATGCCGGTATTGACCAGGTTGCTGCCCGCTTCTTTGGGCTTCTCAACGATTTCTTTTATTTCATCGCCTTTAGTGCCGACCACCCCATACCTTTCCGGGTTCTCAACTCTCTTGACCAGGACGGCATCGGGTTTGATAGAGGAAAAATCGGCGATGGTGTTGGCCTCGATGAGGTTATCGCCGGGCAATACTAGAAATTCATCGCCTACACTGTCCTTAACCATTGAAAGCGCGTGCGCGGTGCCCAGCTGCTGCGCCTGTTCAACGTAAGTGATTTTTACACCTAGCTGCTCGCCGGAGCCTATGTAGTCGAACACCTGCTCTTTGTGGTAGCCGACCACCAGGACGATATCGCGGATGCCGTTCTGTGCCAGCGACTCGATGACGAACTGCAGTATCGGCTTATCGGCGATGGTAATCATCGTCTTGGGTCGGTTTACGGTTAAAGGTCTTAGCCTCTGCCCCTCCCCTGCCGCTAAAATTACTGCCTGTTTCATAGACCACCCCTTAAAATAACTTGGTATTGGGTAAAATGTTGCCCCTGGCCACCACGCCCGGGCCGATGAAGGTGTTATTGCCGATAACGGCGCCGACGTTGATGGAGGCATTGATGCCGGTTTTCACGTTATCACCGATAATAGCCCCCAATTTACGGCGCCCGGTATCGATGCCGCTTACATGGATATTCTGCTCGTCAAGCCTTAGGTTGGCAATCTTGGTGCCGGCGCCGAAGTTGCAGCCCTCGCCGATAACGCTGTCCCCGACGTAGTTCAGGTGGGGAACATCGGTGCCGCTCATGATAATGGAATTTTTTATTTCCACGGAGGCACCGATATGGCAGTTATTACCGATAGCGGTGGAGGCGCGAATATAGCAGTTAGGCCCGATACGGCAGTCGTCGCCGATAATGACCGGCCCCTCGATATATGAGCCTGACCGCACGACCGTGTTTTTGCCGATAACGACGGCGCCCTTCAAGGCCACATTATCTTCCACTTTGCCGAGGTTCTGCAGTTTCAGCGACGTCATCATGGTCTCGTTGGCGACCAGCAAATCCCAGGGATAACTCAAGTCGAGCCACGACTTCAGCTGTAAATAGTTAAGCCCGGCCCGACCGCTCATCAATATCTTCAGCGAATCGGTGACTTCATATTCGCCGCGGGGCGACTTTTCCGTTTTTTCAACGGCATCGAATATCGCTGGAGTGAAAAGGTATAAACCGGCATTTGCCATCAGGGAGGGCGGGCGGCGCGTTTTTTCATAGATACCGACCACTTTCTGGCCGGCTAGCTCGACGATGCCAAGTCCGCCCGGGTCTTTGACCTCGATAACGCCCAT
>CAZRQP010000003.1:22680-25961 GCA_964602315.1 uncultured Dehalococcoidaceae bacterium | reverse complement strand
ACCGACGACGGGCAACATCACTTTGGGCCGGTTGGCGGTGAGGGGGCGCATACGCTGGCCTTCGCCAGCCGCCAGTATAACTGCTTTCAATTCGTTTCCACTCCGATATTTATATGTTTCTTGATAATATCAAGACAGCTGTCATAAAGCTCGCGGGCACGCGCTTCCGTCTTAGCCTCGGCGGTTATTCTGATTTTAGGCTCGGTCCCGGAGGGACGCACCAGCAGCCAGCCGTCGCTGAAAACCAGTTTAACGCCGTCCATGTCACTGACCGAAAGCGGCTTTAACGCCACTAAGTCAGTCTGAAGACGCGCCATGTCCAGACCTTTACTATTTATATTACCACGAAAAAGGGGATAAACGGGCACGGCATCAGCCAGCTCCGAGAGTTTGTGTTCCGCAGCCAGGGCGGCAATCTGGGCGGCGGCGAATATACCGTCGGGGCACAGGGAAATGGCAGGGAAAATCCAGGCGCCGGAGGTCTCGCCGCCGAAGTCGCCGCCTTTTTTCAACTTTTCGGATACAAATGTATCGCCGACTTTCGTGCGTCGTATTTTCAGTCCCATCTCGTCGATAGCCATAGAGGCATCCAGCGTGGTGACCATGTCCTTTACGCCAACAGCTCTAGCTAAAATCGCCAGCATGACGTCGCCGGTGATATATCTGCCTTTTTCATCCACCGCCATCATGCGGTCGGCATCACCGTCATGGGCAATGCCTACAGCGGCGCCGGACTTCTTTACCAGGCTGCACAATTCTGTCAGGTTAGCGGCGACTGGTTCGCTGGGACGGGGGAAAGTGCCGTCGGTGCGGCAGTTAAGCGCCACCACTTCACAGCCCAGCTTTTCAAGGAGGCGGGGAGTGATTTCCGAGGCGGCGCCTCCCCCCGCATCCACAACCACCTTGATATTCAGCGGCGACGGAAAAAAGGAAGCAATGGCATCGATATGATTTGCCACAGCCCCTTGATAAACGCCGCTTGGCACGTTCTTGTCCCGTTCGATGATATCATTGGATTCCGCCAAGACCATCGCTTCAATCTGCTCCTGTTGAGAAGCCCCGAAGGAAGAGCCATCCGGGTTGAAAAGCTTGATGCCGTTATATTCGGGGGGATTATGGGAGGCGGTAATCATCACCCCGGCATCAAATTCGCGGGCGGCATAAGCCAGGGTAGGTGTGGGAATTGTGCCAGCATCCTTATAAGAAGCGCCCGCAGCCAGCAGTCCGGAGGTCAGGGCGTGTTTCATGGTGTCGCCGGAGGTGCGGGTATCCCTGCCGATTACAACACTCGGATATTTTTCTCCAACGGCCAGACCCACGCGAAAAGCGGTAGAGAGTAGTTCTTTATTGAAAAGGGCGCGTATGCCGGAGGAGCCGAAGAGCTTCATATTACATTTATTCTACTACTATGGCACTAAATGTCAACCAAGCGAACCCTGTCCGGAAATATGTAGATAATCACTATTTTTATGCTATTATACTGATAAGACTGAAAGCACGTTGTGAGACGATAGAGAACGTAATATAATAATCACCGGGAGAGCCGATAATGGAATCGAACGAAAATAACGATTTCGGCAATGGCATCGCCAACCCTTTTGACGAGTTATTGCCGCCGGATATGGCCAGCAAGGCACAGGAAATCGGTATTAAAAAGGCGCATCTCGATTTCCTAAGCACATTTGCGCTGGCGGTACTTGCCGGTGCATTCATCGCCCTGGGGTCGCTGCTTTTTACCGTATCGCAGACCACGGGTGGAGTGGAGATACCATGGGGAGTTAGCCGTATAATCGGCGGCCTGGTATTCAGTCTGGGACTGGTCCTGATTATTGTAGGCGGGGCGGAACTATTTACCGGTAATAACCTGACTATCATGGCCTGGGCGAGCCGCAGGTTATCCACCTGGCGGGTGGCACGCAACTGGGGCATCGTGTATCTGGGTAACCTGTGCGGGGCGGTGGCTACCGCGCTGGTGGTTTTCTGGGGACTGCATTATACGATGGCTGACGGAGGCGTGGGATTGACCGCGCTGAATATAGCCCAGACCAAGGTAGATCTGGGTTTCGGGCAGGCTATAATCCTGGGAATTCTCTGCAATGCCATGGTATGCATGGCGGTCTGGCTATCCTACAGCGCGCGCACCGTGCTGGGCAGAATAGCGGCAATTATCTTCCCCATCACCGGGTTCGTCGCGGCCGGGTTCGAGCACTGTATCGCTAACATGTATTTCATTCCTTACGCCATCCTCGTCAAGGCCGGCGCCTCCGATTCTTTCTGGCAGGGTATAGGAACGACGGCCGCCAGCTACTGCGATGTTACCTGGGGCACATTTTTTGTGAATAACCTGATACCGGTGACCATCGGCAATATGATAGGGGGCGTATTCTTCGTTGCCCTGGTTTATTGGGCGATATATCTCCGCAATAAGGGAAAGAACCGACTTTAATACCTGGTGACTTTAACGCCCAGGTACTTCTCTACCAGTTCCATCGCGCAATACTTGCCGCACATGCTGCAGGCTGCCCCCTCGGTCGAGCGCTGCTGATGTACTCTTTTGACCTTTTCCGGGTCGAGGGCCAGCTTGGCCTGTCCGTCCCAGTCGAGCTTCTTACGCGCCATAGACATCTGGCGGTCTCTTTCCATAGCGCCGTTGACACCCTTAGCAATATCCGCCGCATGGGCGGCGATGCGTGTAGCGATAACCCCCTCGCGCACGTCATTGATATCCGGGATAGCCAGGTGCTCGGACGGCGTTACATAGCAGAGAAAATCGGCGCCGTGCATGGCGGCAACAGCCCCTCCGATAGCGCTGGTGATATGGTCGTACCCGGCGGCGATATCGGTAACCAGCGGACCCAGGACATAGAACGGCGCGCCTTTACAGACCGCCTTCTGAAGCTTCATATTGGTCTCAATCTGGTCGAGGGGTACATGCCCCGGTCCTTCCACCATCACCTGCACGCCAGCTTCACGCGCCCGCTGCACCAGCTCGCCCAGCGTAAGCAGTTCATCGACCTGGGTGCGGTCGGTGGCATCCGCCAGACTGCCGGGCCGCATGCCGTCGCCGAGGCTCAAGGTCAAGTCATACTCGCGGGCGATATCCAGCAGGCGGTCGTACTGCTCATAAAGAGGATTTTCAGAGTCGTTATGTAGCATCCAGCCGACCAAAAAGGCGCCGCCGCGTGAGACCACGTCCGTCACCCTGCCCTGCTGCTTTAGTCGAGCGATGGCCGACCGGGTGACGCCGCAGTGCACGGTAACAAAGTCCACGCCGTCGCGGG
>CAZRQP010000003.1:0-22580 GCA_964602315.1 uncultured Dehalococcoidaceae bacterium | reverse complement strand
CCCTCAACCGCAGCAACATTCTCCATCTGTTTAGAGATATTACCTTTAGCGGCTATTTCCAGCTGTGTCATTCTGACCACCCCCGTAAAATAATAAAACCAAGGGTACTTTCTACAAGTCTGAAACCCCTGGTCTTACGGTAGGCCTGTCCGATGTACAAGACTTCGGCAGGCGGACCGCTTCCCTACGCTCGTATTATCGAGGTCAGGTTCCAAGGGTCATCCCGATAAATCGGGACTCTCAGCCAGGTGCACCCCTAGCGGATATTGTTCTTTAATTATAATCAATAATCGACTGGAAAGCAACCTCGTTTATTACCCGAACGGGAACGTCCACCTTGAGCCGGAGTTGTTCACGAAGAAACGGTCGCCAAACTCCTGCCCCATGTAACTTGACGCCTTGAAGCCGGTGCAGTGGGATGCTCCCAGGTACTGCACTCCCATTTCCTTCAGATCGGCAGCGGTTTTTTCCAGGCGTTCCTTATCAGCATTAAGAAGGTGAGTGCCGCCGATGGCAGCGTAAATCAGTTCCTTACCGGTTATTTTCTGCGCCTGTTTAAGCGTATTGACAATACCGCGATGGGAGCACCCGAGGATAACCACCAAGCCGTAATCGGTATCGATAACCATAGCGAGGTCGTCCCTTAACTCATCGGGCAGCATCTCACCGTTCTTTTTGTCCAAGAGTCCGACATCGATTTCCTCGTAGTCGGTAATCATGGGAATCTCACCCGTAGTTATGATATGGTCGGTAATACGCGCCGGTTCAGCAGTCAGTTTGAATTCGGCTCCGAGGTTCTCCAGAAGGTCCCGCTGGAAGGGCATACCGGCATAATGTGCCGGATTCTTGCCGAAACGACCGTACTTGGCAGCCCAGATATCCGGGTGGGCGATTACCTCTATTTTTTTACGCATTTCCTTAAGCACTTCACGCAGTCCGCCGGTATGGTCGTGGTGGCCGTGACTGATAACTATCTTATCGACCGTCGAAAGGTCAATCCCCAGGAGACGGGCGTTATAAACAACGGCATTTCCCATGCCGGTATCAAACAATATTTTTTTACCGTCCGCTTCAACCAGCATGCTAAGTCCCCACTCCGCTATAAATCCCATGTTGGCGGTATTCTCCGCCAGCGTAGTTACTTTAACTTCCATTTTCACAGCTCCTTTCATACTAAAGCGGCCAGCCCAGCCACTCGAAAACCCCAATCATACGTACTCCAATATACAACAGAACAACTACAAAAATATACATCAGCAGTTTGCGCGGTATCTTGTGCGTGGTAGCGGCCCCCACCTGCGCCATAACAGCCGCCGGTACCGCCAGCAATACCCATGATGTAAGGTTGATATAGCCGATGGAATAGGACAGGCGGTCGGCCACCCCAATGCCGTTGATAATGTAGCCAATAACTCCACCGATGCTGGTGAATATCATAATCGCCAGGGAGTTGGCTACAGCATGATGCATCTTGAATTTCAGTATAATCACCAGAATAGGAATCAGTAATACGCCACCACCCACGCCCAGCAGGCCGGAAAAGAGGCCTATCGGGATTGCCCAGGCGGCCCATAGAAAAGGCCTATTCCCCGGCTCCGTCTCGACCCGCTCGCGCGTAGCGATAAATATCCTGACGCTGCTGACAAGGGCAATCACCCCGAAGGTTATTTTAAGAGCCGTACCGGAAATATGCGTCGCCAGTGTAGCCCCGACTATAGCAAAAACAAGACTGCAGAGCCCCATGATAACGGCTACCCGCCATTCGACGGCCTGCTCCCGGTGGTGCCTCCAGGCGGCGCTGATAGCGGTACTCAACACGACCAGCAGACTGGTGCCGAAAGCCGTCTTTATAGCCATGTCCGTGGAAAGCCCCATGTTGGTATAGACAAGATACTGCAGCGGCGTCATAAGAAAAGCCCCACCCAGCCCCAGCATACCCCCGGCAAAACCGGCTACCGCACCCGCCCCCAGCAATATGAATATATCCGCAGCGGACACTATATTTATTTCCTCAGCTTGTCTTTGACAGCCTTTATTTTACCTTCGATGGTGAGAGACTTGTCACGGCGTTCGTCGATGCGCATAGTGGTCACTACCCTCTTGGCGCCAGCGTCGAAGGCAGAGTTGTGCATCCGCTGTGCCAGCGAAAGTAGTTTTTCAAGGTCGCCTTCAATGATGGTATTCATACCGGTCAGCTCATACTTGAGGCCGGGTTCGTTTTTCAAAATACGCACCGCCCCGGCCACGTAGTCGCTAACCGACGGTTTGCCTGTTCCCACCGGCACGATACTGATATCAATTATCGCCATTTCAATTGACCTCCCTAAACGCTAATCCACTTTATTTTTCAGCCTGCTGTAATAGGTGCCGGAGGTATAAAGCGCCGCCAGTGGATTGTGACCCAGCACTCTGTCCTTCACCGCTATCACGGTAAGAGGCACCTCGCAGTACTTGATAAAAAGTGTATCGTGGCCGATGCAAAGTCCCAGCATGACGGCCAAATCTACCTTCGACCGGTTGATAATCATCGCCTGGACGATGGGATTACACATGGTCTCCCAGTTGTCCGCCCCGACGATTTTCTCGTCTGGCTTGATACCGATTCTTTCCTTGGGCACGGCCCCTGTTTTGCACTGGACGGATACTACCTCGAACCCGTTGTTCTCCAGTATCTCGGTCAGCAGGCCGGCTTCATAAGCCAGTCCGCCGCAATGGGCTATGCCAAGTCTTTTATAACCGCACTTTCGCGAGAACTGTATCAACTCTTCAATACGGGGGATTCTCGTCTTCAAGCCGTCGGGGTGCCGCTCGTAGCACTGGAACTCCTGCACCGATGCCAGCCGGGCGAATTCCTTAACTCCCGATTTTTCATATTCGGCCATCGCCTCGGCGTAAACGTCTGGCATCAGTTTCATCGGGCAAAAAGCCGGCACTTTATCCAGCGATGGCGGAGGTCCATCCGCTTTTACTCCCCAATTCTCACAAATTCTGGTAGGGCATTTCGCGCACCTGGGGTACAAGTTTTTAGCCATAAACAAACTCCTTCTTATGTTTCCTATATTATTCTAGTTTCTTGATACGTAAAAGACAACAATGAGGCAGGATAGACATGGCAGTATTGTACTTATCACCTAAAAGGATACGGTACTTTGCCTTATTGTCCGCTGTAAATAAGTAAGCTAAAATATAGAGAAAGAAACGCGCGGGCTTTCAAGGCCGGTCGAACGTGTGTCTGTTCTCAATACATAGTATCTCAAGGGGGTGCACCCAAGCACTAGCGATTACGCTACAAGGCTTTTTCCGTACCGCAAACGGTATTTGAGAAAGCTTTTCCTGACGGTCGCCGTCGAGTGCATTACAGATAATTTAGGTGTCCATAAGTCCTATGCCGTAATACGTAAATTTCTTGACTTTTAGTTCGGCATACGATACACTAGAGTCTTGGGCGGGCGAGTGTGATATCCTTGTTGATTTCATCACTCCCGGGAGGCCGGGCTTTAGTCATGGTTGAGTGAGTTTTATGAAGATAGCAATTAGCGGAAAAGGCGGCGTAGGTAAGACCCTCCTGGCAGCTTTTCTTTCAAAGATTTTCGCCTCTTCCGGCTATTCCGTAATCGCTATCGATGCCGACCCCGATGCTAATCTGGCCTCTACTCTTGGTTTCCCCAACCCGGAGAAAATGACCCCGATATCAGAACTGAACGACCTCATTGAAGAGCGCGTTGGCGTGCGCCCCGGAACACCCGGCTCATTTTTCAAATTAAATCCAAAGGTGGACGACCTGCCGGAAAAATATTCTGTAAAAATGGACGGCGTAAGGATAATGTCCATGGGGCGGATAAAGCGGGGAGGCACCGGCTGCTATTGCCCGGAGGGCGCCCTGCTCCAGGCACTGGTCACCCACCTGCTGCTGCAGCGAGACGAGGTAGTGATACTGGACATGGAAGCCGGCATCGAGCACCTTTCCCGCGGCACGATTAAGGCCGTGGACAAGCTGCTCATCGTCGTTGAGCCGGGCAGGCGCAGTCTGGAGACCGCGAAGACCGTTAAAAATCTTGCGCAGGACCTCGGCTTAAACAATATCGCCGCCGTCGGCAATAAAATCAGGACCAAGGCCGACGAGCAATTTATAAAATCCAACCTGCCCGATATTGAAATAATCGGATTTATATATTATGACGCCGCTATTAACGACGCTGACCTTGCCGATGATTCACTTTTTACCGCCAGCCCCGCTACAACCGACGCGGTAAAGAACATCTATGAAAAACTCCTGGCTGAAAACCGGAGGCAGGCCGTTAAAAGCGTCAGCGGTACTAGAAAGGCATAAAAATTAAAAGCTCTATCGATACCGGGAATCCGCGGAAGCAATTCCGGGTTTTCCAGATAAAATGTTATTATATTTTTCCAGATTACTGTAATTATATATAATGATAGATAGATAACGCATATAAAATAATTTAATCAAGGAGGGCTGATTAATGGCTTACGATGCTGTAAAAATGAAAGACTGGCAAATCTCTGAAGCGGCTGAAGCAAATATGCCTGCCCCGGATGAATGGCGGGAAAAACTGGGATTACAGAAAGACGAGATGCTTCCCTACGGGAGAATTGCTAAACTTGATTTTCTCAAAATTATCAACCGCCTCAAGGATAAAAAGGATGGCAAATACATAGAAGTTACGGCCATCACGCCCACTCCGCTGGGCGAAGGTAAAAGCACCACGTCCTGCGGCCTGTTGGAAGGCCTCGGCAAACGTGGTAAAAATGTTGGCGGCGCCCTGCGCCAGCCCTCCGGTGGCCCCACCATGAACATCAAGGGCACGGCTGCCGGCGGCGGCAATGCCCTGCTTATCCCGATGACCGAGTACTCGCTGGGACTGACCGGCGATATCAACGATATTATGAACGCCCACAACCTGGCGATGGTAGCCCTTACCGCCAGGATGCAGCACGAACGCAATTACGACGACGAGCAGCTGAATCGACTCACCAAGATGCGCCGCCTGAATATCGACCCGACGCGTGTAGAGTTCGGCTGGATTATCGACTTCTGCGCCCAGAGCCTGCGCAATATCGTCATCGGCCTGGGCGGCCGCATGGACGGCTATACTATGCAGTCCAAGTTCGGCATCGCCGTCAGTTCCGAATTGATGGCCATGCTTTCCATCGTGACCGACCTCGCAGATTTACGGAAAAGGATGGATGAAATCACCCTGGCCTACGATAAAAAGGGCAAGCCCATAACGACCGGCGACCTGCAAGCCGGCGGGGCTATGACCGCCTGGATGCGCAATACCATCAACCCGACGCTATGCTCCACGGTGGAGTACCAGCCCTGCTTCGTGCACGCCGGTCCTTTTGCCAATATCGCCGTGGGGCAGTCCTCCATTATCGCCGACCGCATCGGTCTCAAGATGTTCGATTACCACGTGACGGAAAGCGGCTTCGCGGCCGATATCGGCTTCGAGAAATTCTGGAACGTCAAGTGCCGGTTCAGCGGCCTGAAACCGCATGTTTCCGTACTTACCACCACCGTTCGCGCCCTCAAGATGCACGGCGGCGGACCTAAAGTGGTAGCCGGCATTCCCCTGGCTGAAGAATACACCAAAGAAAACATCGGCCTGGTGGAAAAAGGCCTGGAAAATATGCTGCATCTCATCGGCGTTATCCGCAAGTCCGGCATCAACCCGGTAGTCTGCATCAATGCTTTCCACACGGATACCAAGGCCGAGTGGGCCGTTATCAAGAAAGCCGCCGAGGCTGCCGGTGCCCGCTGCGCCGTGTCCACTCACTGGGCGGACGGCGGCGACGGCGCTTTGGATCTGGCCGACGCGGTGATGGATGCCGCCAATGAAGAGTCCGAATTTAAATTCCTCTATCCGAACGAGATGAAACTGCGTGATAGAGTAGAAAAAATCGCTAAAGAGGTCTATGGCGCTGACGGCGTATCCTGGAATGCCGCCGCTACCGCAAAAGCAAAGGCATTCGAGGCCGACCCGAAATACGATGATTTCGCCACGATGATGGTCAAGACACACCTGTCTCTTACTCATGACCCGGCTCTCAAGGGCGTGCCCAAGGGCTGGACGCTGCCCATCCGCGATGTGCTGATTTATTCCGGCGCCAGATTCCTGTGCCCCTGCGCGGGAGACATCTCACTGATGCCAGGCACCTCATCCAACCCGGCCCTCCGCCGCGTCGACGTGGATGTCAACACCGGCAAGGTCACCGGAATATTCTAAAAAAATTAAAAAAGTGTAAAGGACAAAGGTATTGACTACAAATATAGCGGTAGCTGGCAAGGGAGGAACAGGCAAGACATCCGTCGCCAGCCTGGTACTCTGCTACATACTTAAGAACGATCTAGGTCCTGTTTTAGCCGTTGATGCCGACCCGAATTCAAATCTTGCCGAGAGCCTGGGGCTGGAGGTAAGGCAGACGATAGGCCGGATACTGAATGACTTCCAGGGAGAGAAGCTGAAGATACCGGCGGGATTGACCAAGGAAGCCTACCTTGAGTACCAGCTTAACGGCGCGATTACGGAGAGTAAAAATATCGACCTGATAACGATGGGGCGGGGCGAGGGACCCGAGTGCTACTGCTACCCCAATACCGTCATCAGGAAACTCGTCGACGATTGGTCGAAGAACTACAACTTCGTCGTCATGGACAACGAGGCCGGTATGGAACACTTAAGTCGCCGGACAACACAAAACATCGACGAGATGCTGCTGGTCTCCGACCATTCTATTAAAGGCCTGCGGGCACTGGCCCATATAAAAGACCTTGTAAAAGAACTCAAGCTGGTAATAACCAGGGAATCGATAATCATCAACAATGTCCCGGGTGAATTGGACCCCCGCCTAAAAGAGGAAATGGAAAGGCTGGAAATGACGCCGGCTTTATTGATACCGGCAGATGAAGAAATCAGGCAATACGACCTTGATCAGAAACCCCTATTCCAATTACCGGACACTTCTAAAGCAGTCGCTGCTGTAGATGAATTGATGAAAAGGTTAATTAGTAAAACGGGAGTATTAAAATAAAAATGGGTAAGGTAAGGTGAAGGGTATAAAATTAGTAATTCTGCCTCTATTACTTGCTTCGGTAATAGCGCTATTTTCATTTTCCGGTTGTGCTGAAGGTGGAGTTGCACCGGGACAGACAACGGCGGTACAGAATGGAATGAGTCAAGCCCAGTTAGAAGCAATTCTCGATGAATCCATAGCCAATCAGGAGAGTATAAACACCTATAGATTCGATGTGGATATGGACATGATAACGGATGTCGTCGGTGGCTATGAGGCGGGCAAGATGACTATTTCGACTAAAAGTAACGGCGCCGCCAATCTGGCATCCAACCAGATGCAGATGAACATGGAAATGACCATGGTCTTGGAAGGCTTCGAGGAGCAAAACGGCTCGCAGGACCTTACCTATGATATGTACGTATATCCGGACTATACATATATGAGAATGGAAGTGCCCGGAATGGGCGAGCAATGGATGAAAATGGCGACCACCGAAGATTTGCAGGTAGACCTCAACACAAACATGGTCGACCAGCAGCTGGGGCCGCTGGAATCAGCTATTGAAATCGAACTTTTATGGTATGAAGACGTAGACGGTGAGGAATGCTATGTGCTATCCATAGTCCCCGATATGGAGGTGCTCATGCAATGGGTAGCACAACAGCAAAGCTCTACCCAGGACCTGGACTGGGATGAGATAGCTATGGCTACCGATGCATTCAAGAGGTTTTCGTATCTCTGCTACATTACAAAAGATACCAGCATGCTTAAGAGAATAGTCGTTGAAATGGAAATGGAGTTCACCCCGGAGCAGGCGGGTGCGTCCCCAAGCGACTTTGACACCATGATTATGATTCTAAACGTGGACACGAAGATGTATGACTATAATGAACCTTTCTCCATAGACCTTCCGGATGAAGCAGAAAACGCAACTGAATTTTCAGAGGATATGTTAATGTAAGCAAGCCGGTGTTTCAAGAAATTTTTACTAAAGAGAGGTAGTATGGTGGCACAATTAATAAAAGGCGCGGAAGTAGCCGCGCAAATCAGAGAAGAACTAAAAAAAGAAATCGCCGAACTCAAGGCTAAGCACAACGTCGTGCCAGGGCTGGTGACCGTGCTCGTCGGGGCAGACCCGGCCTCGCAGGTTTACGTAGGGGCAAAAGAAAAGACCTCTAAAGAACTGGGTATATATTCAGAGAGGTACGACCTGCCGGAAAAAACTACGCAAAAAGAATTAATCGATCTGATAAATAAACTCAATAACGACCCCAAGATTAACGGCATCCTGGTGCAGCTGCCCCTCCCCAAGCACCTTAATGAAGAAGAAGTGCTTTACGCAATCGACCCTAAGAAAGACGTGGACGGCTTCCATCCGGTAAACGTAGGCAAGCTGATGATAGGTGAACCGGACTACCTGCCCTGCACGCCTGCCGGCATCCAGCAGCTACTGATACACTCCGGCACACAAATAGAAGGCGCCGAGGTGGTCGTAGTCGGCAGAAGCAACATCGTCGGCAAGCCAATCGCCAATATGCTCATCCAGAAAGCACCGGGCGCTAACGCCACGGTTACCGTCTGCCACACCCGTACGCGCGATATCACCTTCCATACCAAGCGGGCGGATATACTAATCGTTGCAGCCGGCAAGCCGAAAGCCATTACCGGCGACATGGTCAAGGAAGGTGTGGTTGTCATCGATGTCGGCGTCAATGAAATCGGCAGGACGGCCGAGGGCAAGAGAATCCTTTCCGGTGATGTGGATTTCGAGTCGGTAAGTCAGAAGGCCAAAGCGATTACACCTGTCCCCGGCGGCGTAGGTCCGATGACGATTACGATGCTGATGATGAACACGGTGAGAGCCGCCAAGGTAGCGGCCGGTACTAAATAAGGAAAGCCTCTGATAAAAAGCCTTATCTATGCTCAATTAAATATAAATTACACACAGGTCAATAAAGGAGGAGGGATTATGGCATATAAGACCGTGAAGAAAGAGGCGCCCGGTCGAGGAGAGGTGGATATCCTGACGGAAACCTATGAAGCCGGTATACCGGCGGGAGAAGAGGTCGGACGATGGCGCCAGAAAATGGAAGGTCGCGCAGAAAAACTCAAGTACCTTGAGAGCGGCGAGCGCTACTGGTACAGCGACGACTGGTTTGGCAGCGAAAAACGCAAAAATCCAGCCTGATAATTTTAAGGAGGTATTATGCCTTTCGAGATTCCAAAGACAGCATATAGCGGAAAAATCAGGGAAATAACGCTGGGTAAAGGCGATAAGGCAGTCACTGTCGGCGGAGAATCGGCCTATCCGTTTTATCTCTTCGAAGGCCAGATGCCCAACCTGCCCCGGATAGCCATGGAAGTCTATGACACGCCTCCCGATGACTGGGCTGAAGCCGCGCTGGAACCTTTCGCCGATGTTGCCAACGACCCGGTCGCCTGGGCGCAGAAGTGCATAAAAGACTACGGGGCGGAAATGATATGCCTGCAGCTCCTCAGCACCGACCCCAACGGCGAAGACCGCCCCGCCGATGAAGCCACCGCGGTGGTAAAAAAGGTGGCGGATGCTATCGATGTGCCACTGATTGTCTGGGGAACCGCCAATCATGATAAAGACACCGAGGTCTTGAGAGCCGTCGCCGAAGCCGTTCAGGACAAGAGCCTGATTTTGGGGCCGCTAGAGGAAGCCGACCATAAGAAAATCGGTGCGGCCGCCATCGGCTACAAGCATGTGGTCATTGCCTCGACACCGATAGATATCAACCTCGCCAAGCAGCTGAACATCCTGTTAGGAAACCTCGGTGTGCCCGATGACTTATTGGTCATTGACCCAACTGTAAGCGGCGTCGGGTACGGCATTGAGTACTGCTATTCGGTAATGGAAAGAATGAGAATGGCAGCCCTGACCCAGCAGGACACCAAGCTCCAATTCCCCATCATTTGTAATATTTCCAAGGAAACCTGGAAAACAAAAGAGGCCAAAACTAAAGATGACCCGAAATTGGGTAACGCCAAGAAACGCGGCATACTGCTGGAGGCTTTATCCGCGACAATTCTGCTGATGGCGGGTGCCGATGTCCTGATAATGAGACATCCTGATGCAATAAAACTGGTCAGGGAAATGATTACCGACCTGACCGCTAAATGAGGGAGGAGAACTAAATGCCCGAAGAAAAACAAGCCAAGAGCATTGATCCAGCCACCCAGGAACTGATAGAAAAAGCAAATAAAGAAGGAGTTAACACGGCATTTGACAGGGCCGAATCTTTAAAACCCTGCCCGATAGGCGCCGCAGGCAGTTGCTGTAAGAACTGCGGCATGGGACCCTGCCGTGTACCATTACCCAAAGGCAAGGAAGAAACCCCGGAGGAAAAACAGAAAAGACGGGGCGTCTGTGGAGCCACTGCCGAGACTATTGCAGCTCGCAACTTCATCCGCATGGTTGCCGGTGGGGCGTCAGCTCACTCAGACCACGGCAGGGGCGTCGCCGAGCTTTTCCTGGCTGTAGCCAGAGGTAAAGCCCCGGGCTATGAAATAAAAGACGAACAAAAATTATTACAGCTAGCCTTAGACTGGGATATAGAAATAGGCGACCGCAGTAATAATGAAATAGCTGTCGATATCGGTGAGAAAGCCCTTGCCGAATTTGGCAAGCAGGAAGGCGAGCTTATCACCTTAAGGAAAGCGCCTCTAAAACGCCAGGAACTCTGGCGGCAGCAGGGTGTTGCCCCGCGCGGCATAGACCGGGAAATCGTCGAGATAATGCACCGCACCCACATCGGGGTCGACCAGGACTACACTAATCTGCTGAAACAGGGCGTAAGGGCAGCAATAGGCGACGGCTGGGGCGGCAGCATGATTGCCACCGAGCTTCAAGACGTCCTCTTCGGCACTCCGGCGCCAGTTCTGGGCAAGGCAAACCTGGGGGTGCTTAAAGAAAAAGAGGTAAACATCGTTATTCACGGTCATGAGCCGCTGCTTTCCGAGATGATTGTAGCCGCCGCTGCCGAACCTGAAATGCTGGAGTTGGCTAAGTCCAAAGGCGCTGAAGGGATAAACCTCTCCGGTATGTGCTGTACCGCCAATGAAATATTGATGCGTCACGGAGTGCCCATTGCCGGTAACTTCCTGCAGCAGGAACTGGCGATAGTAACCGGGGCGGTAGAAGCCATGGTGGTGGATATACAGTGCATCATGCAATCAATACAAACCGTGGCAGAATGTTACCATACCAAAATCATCACTACAGCATCTAAAGCGAAAATCCCCGGCGCTACTCATATTGAATTCAATGAGCACGATGCCATGAAATCAGCACGTGAAATCGTCAAACTGGCTATCGAGAACTTCCCCAACAGGAAGGGAAATATCCTTATTCCTGACCACCAGTGTGACCTGATTGCCGGTTTCAGCCATGAAACCATTAACTACCTGCTGGGTGGTATGTTCCGGGCCTCCTATCGTCCGTTGAATGACAACATTATCAATGGACGCATCAGGGGCGTGGCTGGCGTGGTCGGCTGTAATAACGCCCGTGTCAAACATAATGAACCGCATGTTGTCATGGTTAAAGAGCTAATCAAGAATGATGTGCTGGTAATCACTACAGGCTGCAACGCTATCGCCTGTGCCGAGGCTGGGCTCATGGTCCCTGAAGCCGCTGCTAAATATGCCGGCGAAGGCCTAGCTGAAGTATGCGAGACCGTAGGCATACCGCCGGTACTGCACATGGGCTCCTGCGTGGACAACAGCCGCATCTTGATAGCGGCTACAGCCATGGTCAAAGACGGTGGTCTGGGTGACGATATCAGCGAACTCCCTGTGGCCGGCGCAGCGCCGGAATGGATGAGTGAAAAAGCCATATCCATCGGGCAGTACTTCGTTGCTTCAGGCGTTTATACCGTGTTCGGCGTTACCTGGCCTACCACAGGCAGCAAAGAGGTTACCGAATTCCTGTTTAAGGACATGGAAAAACTGTATGGTGGAATGTGGGACTTCCAGCCCGACCCCGTTAGAGCTGCTCAACTGATGATTGCGCACATCGACAGTAAGCGTAAAGCCCTGGGTATCGACCAGGCCAGGGAGAGAGTACTTTATGACATGGAAACGAGGCGTGAGCTGGAAGGCTAAAACAGAACCGCTGAAATAAGGAGGATAGATAAAAAATGTCTAAAATCATAGCATCAGCAGCCATCAGAGGCGCTCACAATATTGTAGGTAAAGCAGAGAAAAAGTGGCAGGAAGCCATGGAAAAGTGGGGAGCCAACGAACCGGTTGGCTTTCCCAACACCGCCTACTATCTACCTGTTATCTACGGGATTTTAGGTATGAAGGTAGAAAAACTGGGTGACATGGAAGCCGTGTTAAAAAAGTGTAAATCCCTGCTACCGCCACCGGTAAAGGAAGAACACCCCCTGCCCTACTTGGCGCCCGCCCTCGATGCCGGTATGTTAACCTTCTGGGCTGAGGAAATCGTTGAAGCAATAAGGTACCTGGAAGAGCCAGACTTCTACACCAAGCAGGAAGACCCGACTGATAGTAATATTTGGCTCGGCGCCGCTGATGATATCATCCTCAGGAAGAGGGGCGTTGAGTTTGTTGACGGCACTGCCCCCGGCTTTGCGGCCATACTGGGCGCCGCACCTACCACTGAGATAGCCATTAAAATCGCTGAAGAGCTCCAGCAGAAGAACCTTTATGTCTTTATGTCGGCTGATGATAACGGTAAGAAGTTCTCAGAGCAGCTTGTGGAAGCAGGGGTGCAAATTGGCTGGGGTACCCGCCTGGTATCCTTCGGTCCCGATGTCAGCGCCACGGTGTTTGCCGCCGGCTTTGCCACCAGAGCCGCCCTTACCTTCGGTGGGATTGAGCCTGGTGACTATAGAAAGATTCTTATCTATAACAAAGACCGCATCTTCGCCTTTGCCCTGCCCTTAGGCTATGTTAGTGACGAGTGGTACGCCAATGCCGCCGGGGCTATCAACTGGGGATTCCCCGTCATTGCCGATACCCCCATACCCCAAATACTGCCGACCGGCGTCTGCACGTATGAGCATGTGGTCTCCAACATCGCGCACGATGAAATCGTCAATAAAGCCATTGAGGTCAGAGGACTGAAAGTAACGGTAACCGAAGTACCCATACCGGTTGCCTTCGGGCCGGCCTTTGAAGGCGAGAGAGTCCGCGGCGACGATATTTACCTGGAATCCGGTGGCGGCAGAACGAATATGGTGGAATGGGTTACCACCAAGCCGATGGACGAAGTCGAAGACGGCAAAATAGAGGTAATCGGCCCCGACATCGGCGATATAGAAGCCGGCTCAAGGTTGCCTGTTGCTATAGCCGTAGAAGTAGCCGGCCGCCAGATGCAAGACGACTACGAACCCATCCTGGAGAGGCAGATACACCACCTCATCAATTATGCCCAGGGCGTAATGCATATCGGCCAGCGAGATATTGCCTGGATGCGCGTCGGCAAACAGGCTGTGGAAAAAGGCTTCACGCTTGAGCATATCGGCACCATACTGCACGCCAAGCTGCACCAGGACTTCGGCCGTATCTTCGATAAGATACAGGTAAAACTATATACTGAAGAGGATAAAGTCAAGGAAATAGTAGAAAAAGCTAAAGAAACTTACGCGGTTAGGGATGCCCGAATTGAAGGCATGAAGGACGAGACCACTGACACTTACTATTCGTGCACATTGTGCCAGTCATTCGCTCCCAGCCACGTTTGCGTTATCACTCCGGAGAAAACCGGACTTTGCGGCTCCTACAACTGGATGGACTGCAAGGCTGCCTACGAGATCAACCCGACAGGACCCAACCAGCCCGTGGAAAAGGGGCAGATACTCGATGAGAAATTTGGCCAGTGGAAGGGCGTCAACGAATTTATTTTCAAAGCCTCTCGTGGGAAGCTAGACCACTATAATATGTACAGCATAGTGAACGACCCGTGGACAACCTGCGGTTGTTGTGAATGTGTTGCTGCCGTCCTCCCCATGTGCAACGGAGTGATGACCGTAAACCGCGAACATACAGATATGACTCCCTGCGGGATGAAGTTTAGCACCCTGGCCGGAACCGTCGGAGGCGGTTTGAGCACTCCGGGCTTTATCGGTCACGGCAAATACAACATCTGCCAGAGGAAGTTCATCTCCGGCGACGGCGGTCTATTGAGAATGGTCTGGATGCCCAAGATGCTTAAAGAAGAAATCAAAGACCGCTTCAATGAAAGGGCTAAAGAATTAGGCGTGCCCGACCTGCTGGACAAGGTGGCAGATGAAACGGTAGGAGAAACCGAGGAAGCGATTCTCCCCTTCCTGCAGGAGAAAGGGCATCCTGCCTTGACCATGGACCCGATACTCGGCTAGGGATGAGCATAAATGCTTGACCGATAAAATGTCAGAAAAGGAGACTATTTATGGCGCTAACCGGAATAGAGATTTTTAAACTGTTGCCCAAGACCAATTGCGGCGATTGCGGCGTTCCCACCTGCCTTGCTTTTGCTATGGCCCTGGCCGCCGGGAAAACCGAATTAAGCAAATGTCCCCATGTCTCCGAGGAAGCCAAGAGTAAGTTATCGGAGGCTTCCGCTCCTCCGATACTGCCCGTAACCATCGGCGCGGGAGAAACAGCCTTGAAAATAGGCGGTGAGACGGTTACGTTCCGCCATGAAAAAAGGTTCGAGAACCAGCCCGGTATCGCCCTCTTTATCAGCGATAAAATGGCCGACTCCGAGGTCGATGCCAGGCTGAAAAAGGTCAAAGATATGACCTATGACAGGGTCGGCATGATATTAAGCTCCAAGCTGGTGGCACTGAAATCGGAGACCGGCGATGCCGCCAAGTTCGCTGCGCTCGCTGGCAAAGCGAAAGCCGCTGGTGATATCAATATCATCCTCATAAGTGAAAAGGCAGATGTGCTGGCAGCAGGGGCCAAAGCCTGCGCTGATAGCAAGCCGCTGCTTTATGCCGCTACCAAAGACAATATCGATGCCGTAGCGGCGCTGGCTAAAGAGACGGACTGCCCGGTAGCCGCTAAAGCTAACGGTCTGGAAGAACTTGCCGCGCTGACCGAGAAGCTGGTAGCGGCAGGACTGAAAAATATCGTCATCGATTCGGGGTCGAGGAGCGTTCGCCAGGCACTGGAAGACCAGATAATCATAAGAGGCGCTGCTCTTAATAAAAAATACCGCCCGTTAGGCTATCCGACGATTGTTTTCCCCTGCGAGATGACCGATGACCCTATGAAGGAAGCCATGATTGCCTCCATGTTCATCGCCAAGTACGCGGCTATCATTGTCCTCTCGGATTTCCAGGGAGAAAGCCTCTTCCCGCTGCTGGTGGCGCGCCTGAACATATATACCGACCCGCAGCGCCCCTTGGCAACCAAGGAAGGCATCTATGAAATCAACGACCCCAATGAAAATTCGCCGCTGATGGTCACTTCCAACTTCTCTCTCACCTACTTCCTCGTCTCCGGCGAAATTGAGAATAGCAGGATACCCAGCTGGCTATACGTCAAAGACACCGAGGGACTTTCCGTAATGACTGCCTGGGCGGCGGGGAAGTTCTCCGCCGATATCATCGGCCCGGCGTTATTGAAGAGCGGCATCGTGGATAAAATCAAGCACCAGAAGCTGATTATCCCCGGATACATCGCTGCTGAAAGCGGTGGACTTGAAGAAGAAATGCCCGGCTGGGAAATACTGGTCGGTCCCAGGGACGCCGCCAATCTTCCTGCCTTCATCAAGTCCTGGAAAGCGTAAGGAGGTACAATGATTCTTATCGGCGAGAATTTGAACGTTATATCCAAAACCCTCGGTCCGGCGCTGAAAGACAGGAACGCAGAGCCGATACAGCAAATGGCCAAAGAAGAGACCGCCGCCGGCATCGACCTTATCGACCTTAATATCGGCCCGGCCCGCAGGGGCGGCGACGAGCTGATGGCCTGGGTTGTTGAAACCGTCCAGTCCGTCACCGATAAAATGCTTTCGCTGGATACTACCAACATGGATGCCATGGAAGCCGGAATGAAAGTCCGCCAGGGCAAAGTCCTTATGAATTCAATTTCTCTCCAGTCGAGCCGCATCGACCGCGGACTGGAAATGGCTCAAAAACACAACGCCGACCTTATTGGTTTATTGTGGAGCAACGATGGCATGCCGCGTGATGTCAATGAAAGAGCCATGCACACTGTAGATTTCCTTTATAAAGCCAGCCAGGCGGGCATCCCCAACGAAAGAATATGGATAGACCCCATCGCCAGCCCGGTTTCCGTGGAAATCAACCAGGTGAAAGCCTGTGTGGAGTTCATGGGTATGCTGGGAGACATCGCGCCGGGGTGCAGGTCCACAGTGGGGCTTTCCAACATTTCCAATGGCGCGCCGTCCGATTTAAGGTGCTGGCTGAACCGTACCTACATGATAATGTTAATGCGCTACGGGCTGTACTCGGCGATTGTTGACGCTTTCGATAAAGACCTGATGGCGATTGCCCGCGGCCAGCGACCGGATATCGTCGAGTTAGTACATAAGATTATGGACGGGGAGAAACCGGATATCGCCTCACTGCCGAAAGAGATGCAAAATTACGCCCGCTCGGTGAGGGTACTGATGGGAGAATCGCTTTATTCAGACTCCTGGCTGGAAGTATAAATACAAATAACGTAAAATAGAATAACCTATGATTAATAAGCATCATATATCTCCGGAGCAGTCGGCGCGTGATTATGGTCATGGGTTGGCATATCAAATCGCCGGTGAACAGCTGGCCGGTATCAAAGACTATGCAGAGCAGTGCCGTAAAAGCGGCGCCAAGTACGTTCCAGAGGAAAAGTCAGCTATCATCAGCTATCTCAATGATTCTTGCCGTATAAGCCTTCCCGATGGCGCTGTCACTTACGCATATAATAATGCGGAAGTGCCGCCTAGAGATAAAATCCTGATACTGCATTATTTCCTGCGGGCTACCGGCAGTCCGCTAACCGGCAATATTATCACGTACAAAGAGCTGCGGGAAGGCATCAATTACTATCGCACGTTTTTCAAGAGGTCTATAGAGCCAATTATTAATAATTTCAAAGACTCGCCGCAAAAGCTGCCGGAAACAGCGGCGCTGCTGGGCGGTGTTGAATCCGATTACGGGGACACCGCCGTTAATATCCAAGCCCTTCCTTATGTGCCTTTGACTATCGTCCTGTGGCGGGAGGACGGAGAGTTCCCTCCCGACGGCAAGATCATGTTCGATAGCACCATTGCCGAATACCTGCCCATGGAAGACATTACTATTATATGCGAGATTATAGCCTGGAGGCTCGTCAGGCTGTTAAAGACTGGAGGTGGTTCCGCTGGCTAAAGATACTTTGACCAAGGCTGATGTACAGGAAAAACTAGAGGACATTTTCTCCCGTTACAAGGGCGAGCGGCAGGAATTGATACCCGTTTTACAGGAGACACAGGCAAAGTTCCGCTACCTCCCGGCGGTAGCTATGCGCGAGATTTCTAAGTTCCTGCAAATTCCGGAGAGTTCCGTTTACGGCGTCAGCACATTCTATGCCCAGTTCAAGCTGACCCCCCTCGGCAAGAAGGTTATCCGCGTCTGCAGGGGCACTGCCTGCCACGTTCGCGGGTCGGCTAAAGTGCTGGCCGAGATAGAAAAACAGCTGGGCATCAAGGCCGGCGAGACCACCGAAGACATGGAATACACCCTGGAGACGGTGGCCTGTATCGGCGCCTGCGCTCTCGCTCCCACGATGACGATAGATAGCGAGACCTACGGGAAGATGACCACCAAGAAAGTCGCGGAGGTTTTAGGTGACAGCAGCAAAGCCGGGTAAAAAAGACCGGCGTACCGTGTTCGTCTGCCAGGGCACCGGCTGCGTCTCCGGCAAGTCAATCGAGATTACCGAAGCCTTGGCTAAGGCCGTCAAGGAACAGGGGCTGGACGGCGTCGATATCGACTTCACCGGCTGCCACGGCTTCTGCGAGCAGGGCCCGGTAGCGATTATCGAGCCGGAAGGCATTTTCTACACCCATGTTACCGTCGCCGACGTGCCGGAAATCGTGACCTCTCACCTGCGCGACGGCAAACCGGTGGAGCGGCTTTTCTACAAGGACCCTGTCAGTGGACAGGCGATACCATTATACAAAGACATCAAATTTTACAGCATGCAGCAGCGCATTATCCTGCGTAACTGCGGGCACATCAATCCGGAGAGAATCGGGGACTACACAGCCAGGGGCGGCTATGAAGCGCTGAAAAAAGTGCTTAAAGAAATGGCGCCCCAACAGGTCATCGATACCCTCAAGGCTTCCGGCCTGCGGGGGCGGGGCGGCGCTGGATTTTCCACCGGCCAGAAATGGCAGTTCTGCTACGACGTCAAGGCCGAGCAGAAGTACATGATATGCAACGCCGATGAAGGCGACCCCGGGGCGTTCATGGACCGCTCCACCATGGAGGGCGACCCGCATACCGTCATCGAAGGCATGACCATCGCCGCTTATGCTATCGGCGCTTCCGAGGGCTATATCTACATCAGGGCGGAATACCCGCTGGCGGTAAAGCGCGTGCGTCTCGCCATCGAGCAGGCGGAAAAGACCGGCTACCTGGGTAAAAATATACTGGGCTCCGATTTCAGCCTGACTATACACGTTAAAGAGGGCGCCGGAGCCTTTGTCTGCGGTGAGGAAACGGCGCTGATGGCATCCATCGAGGGCAAGCGGGGAATGCCGCGCTCGCGTCCTCCCTTCCCGGCAACCTCCGGTTTATGGGGCAAGCCTACCACTATCAATAATGTGAAATCGCTGGCGACGGTCCCCGTTATTATCGCACGTGGGGCCGACTGGTATGCCGGTATCGGCACCGAAAAAAGTAAGGGGACATGCGTCTTCGCGCTGACGGGTAAAATCGCCAACAGCGGTCTTATCGAGGTGCCGATGGGCATCAAGCTCCGCGATATTATCTATGAAATCGGCGGAGGCATCCCCGGAGGCAAGAAGTTCAAAGCCGTCCAGACCGGCGGGCCTTCCGGCGGCTGCCTGCCGGAGGACTATCTCGACAAGTCTGTGGACTACGAGTCGCTGACCGAGGCCGGCTCGATGATGGGCTCGGGGGGCATGGTCGTCATGGACGAGGACACCTGCATGGTCGATATCGCCCGTTACTTCCTCTCCTTCACCCAGTCGGAATCGTGCGGCAAGTGCGTGCCCTGCCGCGTGGGCACCAAGCAGATGCTGGATATACTGGAAAGAATCTGCCGCGGCGAAGGCGTGAAGGAAGATATAGACATGCTGGAGACGCTCGGCAACCAGATAAAAGCCGGGTCGCTCTGCGCACTGGGGCAGACGGCCCCGAACCCCGTGCTGACCACGCTCCGTTATTTCAAAGACGAATATGAAGCCCACATCGAAGAGAAGCGGTGCCCTGCCCTTTCCTGCGCCAGCCTGATATCGTTTTATATTCTCCCTGATAAGTGCCAGGGGTGCGGTATCTGCGCCCGTGAATGCCCCGCTGACGCCATAGCCGGGGGGAAACGGCTCATACATGTCATCGACCAGGATAAGTGCGTCAAGTGCGGCACCTGCCTGGAAGTCTGCCCGGCGCGCTTCGGGGCTGTAACAAAAGTGTCCGGCGAAACTATAGAAGTGCCCAAGGAACCGGTGCCGGTGACCGCGGAGAAGCCCAAGGCAGGCACGGCTACCTGATAGGAAGTCAGATGAAACGGGAAAATCTAATTGCCGCCTGCGGAACCTACTGCGGGGCTTGCGAAATGTACCGCGCCGTTCATGATAACAATGAAGCAAAACAGCAGGCATTCATCCGGGCAGCTAACTCAAGAGGTGGCAAGCTTACCTTAAAAGACCTCGAATGCGACGGCTGCCTGGCGGGAGGTCGTCTATCGCCGTGGTGCCGGGAATGCAATATAAAGTCCTGCACCAAAATTAAGCCGGGGGAAAAGATATGCTCTCCCGACTGCTCCGATTTTCCCTGCCAGAAGCTTGACGACTTCGTTAAGCAGATGCCCCACCATGAGGAGGTTATAGATAACCTCCGCCGCCTTCATAAAGTCGGACTTAAAAAGCACGCCGAAGAGGAAGAAAAACGCTGGCTTTGCCCGCAATGCCATGCACCTATGACCTGGTATTACCAGAAATGTCCTGAATGCGGAGCGCCACGCTCCAAAGAACTATATAAAGTCCCCGACAATATGTTTTAACCCCCACCCTACCCCTCTTCCTGCAAAACTCTCTCCGCCGCAATCGCCGCTATGGTGCCGTCCCCTACCGCCGTGACGACCTGCCTCGGCGAGCCGCTGCGGATATCCCCGGCCGCGAAGATATAAGGCACTTCACTCGCCATATTGCCGTTGACGATGACCTGCCCATTTTCATCCAGCGGCACGACGCCCTCAAGGTAGTCGGTATCGGGGTCGAGTCCGATATGCACCAGCACGCCGTCCGCCTTAAGCGTCTCCTTTTTACCGTCGGATAATAGCTCAACAGCTTCCACCTTTTCTTTACCGGTGATTGCTTCAACTTTAGTACCGGTGCGGACTACCATATTTTTATTTGCCTTAATTCTTTCCTGCAGGACGGTATCAGCCGTAAGCGCGGGCATAGCCTCGATGAGTAAGACCTTAGAGGCAATCTTGGACATATAAAGTGCCTCCGTCACGCCGGCGTCGCCGCCCCCGCAGACCGCCACCACCTTACCGGCATAATGACCGCCGTCGCAAAAGGCGCACTCGAAGACACCTCTGCCCGCCAGCTCCGCCTCGCCGGGAACGCCCAGTTTCTTGTTTTTCGAGCCTCCGGCAATGATGATGGCATTGGTGGTAAAGCCCTGCCCGTCAGCGCAGCCGACGTAGCGCGTGCCGGAAAAGACCTCGATGCCGCTTACTTCACCGTTTTCTATTTCAAGTCCGTATTTCTTCGCCTGGGCGACCATCTGCGCCGCCAATTGAGCGCCGGCAACGCCCTCGGCAAAGCCGGGGTAGTTCTCAATCAATTCAATGTTGCGGATATAGCCGCCGGGCGTATCTTTATCCAAAAGCAGCGTGCGGCGGTTGGACCGGCTTAAGTAAAGTCCGGCCGTAAGCCCCGCCGGCCCCCCTCCGATGATGACTACATCCCAGTCGAACATAATTATTAAAAGCATAACAGACACCTTTATTGCGGTCAATTTCTTGACAATACGTGCGACGTAATTTGATAATTGGTCGTAAATGTCGTTTAAGGAGTAGCCATGAAATTACAGAACTACCGTGATGTCGAAGGGATAAAGTCGGCGCCGGGGGTTAAAATGCATATCGTAGCGGGGACGGCGGAAAAGGCGCCGACCTTTGTCATGCGTGTTTTTGAAATCGAGCCGGGCAGCAATACGCCCCACCACACCCACCCCTGGGAACACGAGTTGTTCATAGTGAGGGGGCAAGGCAAGCTTAAGAACGCCGGCACGGAAAGACCTCTAAAAGAAGGCGACGCGGTGATGGTGCTGCCGGGCGAGCGGCACGGGGTTTTTAACACGAGCAAAGACATACTGACGATGATATGCGTGGTGCCGCTGGTGGACGGCAAGATGCCGAGCACATCGATAAAGGACTGAAAAATTGGCTGATTCAGCGACTTTACCATATCCCTCCTTTAATTCACGGCAAACCCAGGATATCGTAAAACAAGCTTATCAAGTCGCCGGTGAAGGTGATATTGAAACTCTAAGCTACTGTCTGGCGGCGTTATCCCCAAAGCACCGGGAAGATACATTAACGGAATATTTGAACGTAACCGAGCACGCTAAAAAGCTGGGCATAGAGCCGGTCGATTGGCTGGAACAGGCGGCAGAAATAACGCGAGGGTTCACTCCAAAAACGAAAGGGAAACATAACCTTTACATCATTTTGCTTTACGAGCTAAAAGGAAAAATACCCGGCTACGGACTATATGTCGGGGAGACCTCGAAGTCGCCGGCCAATAGGTTTAAAGAGCACGCCGAAAGGAAACGCAATAGAAAAGGCCCCCTGTTTTCCCGTATCGTCTTCAAGCACTGCAAATGCCTGCTGCCTTCTCTATACAGCCACCTGAATCCGCTTTCCAGGGCGGAAGCTAAAGAGCTGGAAGGTAAAATAGCCGAGGCGCTGCGGCTGGCGGGAATTCCCGTTTATGGGGGACACTAACCGGCAATTCAAGCTAAACACAAGGGCTAAGAGCAGCGAAACCCTTGTACAAAGAACTACATAAGCTACTCGAGTAGTTTTGTCAAGATAAAAACCCTGGCTCGGTAGGATAGGTAACAAAAAGACGAATTATGACGTAGCCCTAAAAGGCACATAATGTCCGTAGAGATGATATTTTAGCCCGTTACGCTTATACTGAAAATAAACAAATATGTCATTGTATCCTGAAACACGTGATTAAAATGTCTCCAGCGAAGAAATTTCATAAGAGAACATATAGTAGCCTCAAGGAACTCATTAAGGATTTGGCTTTCCCGTTCCGGAAGAGCAAGCAACTCAGGGAAATTAAAGCCAAGGGGTTGTTATCACCC
>CAZRQP010000002.1:18099-31264 GCA_964602315.1 uncultured Dehalococcoidaceae bacterium | reverse complement strand
CCATCACCCTGACCGGCGCGGGCTCCGCAACGACAAACATCCACGGCAATAGCACCGGAATTGTCGTTAAAATCACCGCAATCGGGGTCAATTTTTCCGGTTTCACCGTAGACGGTGCCGGTCCCGACCCCCAGCAGCATGCGGCTATCAGCCTTGAAGAGGTATTCGGCTGCACAGTTACTAATAACGAGATAACCGGTAATGTTAACGGTGTTTTAGTAATAAACGGTTTCGGCAATTCCGTTACTTCTAACATCATAGATAATAATGAATACTATGGTGTCGTATTGCTTGGTGCAAGCGACAACACAATTGAATTAAATACCATTTCCAATAACGGTTTAGATGCCATTGCGCTGGATAATCTATCTCCGGTGGGCGGTCCCGTAACAAGCGGTTCAACCAGCAACCACATAATAAACAACGATATTTCCAACATCGGACGTGATGGGATCTTTATCGGGGAAAATTGTGATAACAACTTTATCACTAATGGCAATAATATTTCAGATATTGCCAGTTGTGCGATAAATGTATGGCGACCGAGTGGACAGATAATAACAGATAACAACATTAGCAATGCCCTTACAGGTATCAGGCTGTTAGGCTCTTCGAATAATATCATTACCGGGAATACTATTACCGATAGCGATACGGGCATCAAAGCCGACAGAAGCTGGCAAGAGGGCGTATGGTATCCATGTGCAACCAACACCATTACTAACAATCGTATTTTCGGCAATATAACTGGTATATATGCGTTGGATAACGACGATACATTAGTTGTTGCAGAGAAGAACTGGTGGGGCGATGCAAGCGGGCCGACTCATGCGAACAATCCCGGCGGCCTGGGCGACATAGTCACCGATTTTGTTGTTTATGACCCGTGGTATAACTCCGCGACTATGACGGAGCTTGTTTCCAACAAGCCGGTGCACAACCTAACACAGGACACTTTCCATGATACCATCCAGGAGGCTATTGATGCCGCCACCGCAGGCGATACCATCAACGTGGCGGCGGGGACGTATGATGTAGACCTGCAGTTAACTATTGACAGAGCATTGAGCCTCATCGGCGAAGATGCAGCGACGACGATTATCAACGGCCCGGGAGATTCGGCAAATATCCCATCTGACGATTGCCCCGGTCTAATCGCCATTGATGGCGTGTCAGGCAGTGTCACCATCAAGAATTTCACCCTGCAGGGCGCGTCGGAGCAAGACACAAGTGGGAGTACAGAGCTCTTGGTAGTCATGAACATGCCCGCAGGAGCCAGCGTTATCATCGAGAACAACATCTTCATAGGGCGTAACGATAGCAGCGTGCTCGACGAGGGTATCTGGATTGCCGAGGGTAACGCATCCTCAAGTGTAACCATCAAAGGCAACGATTTCTCCAAGATGTCCTGGATGGCAATTTGCCTAGAGAGGATGCTGGGTGAATCAACGGTTGAAGACAACGTCATTTACGACCTTGTAGCCTGGGTGAACGGGGCTGACATTTTCGCCCCCTACGGAATCTATTATCTTACCTACTTTGATACTACGACAGGCGATGTTACCACGCTGCAGCTTGTGAAAGGAAATACATTCACGGGGTTTGCCGGCCAGGATATCCAGTTCTGGGGCGGCTATCAAATGGGCGATGCGAAGTTTACTAATGTGAAGATCCAAAATAACATAATCAACGCCATAGGTAGCGGATCTGTCGAAGAGCACTTTGGCATCGCTCTTTACGGTTACTCAAAACTGGGTAATGGTAGCGATTGCGGAGTCCATAACGTGGAAATCTCCGGAAATACCATAACTACTGGCGGAACCGATAGTAAAGGTATTATTATCGATGGTTATAATACCGGCATCGATATCTTTAATAATACAATAACCGGCCTCGGTACTGGCATCGCTGTAATTACCGACCTTGGAACAGGAACTCCTTCTTTGGTTAAGATAAATAAGAATAGTATCTACAACAATACTCAAGGTGTATACAGTCAAGTAGCAATCGATGCCACTAAGAACTGGTGGGGCAGTGCAGATGGAGCTATTATTGCCGAAATGGTCAGCGAGCACGTCGCCTACGACCCCTGGTATACTGATGCTTCCATGACTACCCTTGCCTCCGACAAGCCGGTATTCAATACTACTCAGGAGACAACCTATGACACCATTCAGGAGGCTATCGATGCCGCCACCGCAGGAGACACCATCAACGTGGCGGCGGGGACATATAACGAGAATATTAATATTGACAAGTCTTTGACGGTTCTGGGTGCCAACCATGGGATAAGCGCCACGGCTGCGGAACGCGGCCCTGAGTCTATCATAGACGCCCAATTGGCTGAATTTGGGGTTTTGATTCATGGAGAAGGAACAATCGTAACCCTCGATGGCTTCACTGTCAGAAACTACGAGAGAGGGGGAATCGTGGCGGGAAGTTTCTCACTCTCTGAGGCAGACCCCGATACGGTACACATACTTAATAACGTCGTCGAGGCACCCTCATCACTGGTAGACCAAAATAATAACTGCATTCAGGTAGGAGACGGAACTACCGGGACAATAACCGGAAATGAGGTTATCGGCGCATTCCTAGAATCTGAAGAATGGTCAGGTTCGGGAATCATCGTGGCTGGCTCGAGCAACGTCTTGATCTCATATAATTACGTGCACAACTGCGAGGGAGGCATACAGATTATAGGATACTTAGAGAGCCGTGATGCACCTGCAGAAAACAATATCATCGAGTACAACTTGGTGGAAGACAATGAAAGCGGGATAGTCCCGCAGATGTACGCAATAGGTACTATCATCAGGTACAACGATGTGTTGAATAATGACGAGGGAATCGCGGTTATGGCAATTGATTACTCCTGGGAGCACAGTGCCCCCTCAGGCACGGAAATCCACTTCAACAAAATAGTTGGCAACGGCGAGGGCGTGGTGAGCGGAGTCTGGGGTAGCGACCTTGGTACAATTCTCGCAGAGCAAGTTGACGCCACCGATAACTGGTGGGGTTCAGCAAATGGACCTGTTGATATCGGTAATACTTTCAATATCAACTCTCAGGGCGGCGCGGTTATCGGCTCTATTGACTATGTACCGTGGCTGAATGCTGCGGGTGGCGACAGCTTCGCTCCCGTAACTAATGCCAATAGCGGCAACCAGTACTCCTCAATCCAAACAGCTATCAACGAAGCGGTTGATGGTGATACTATTAACGCGGCAGCGGGTCTGTATACCGAGGCAATCACGGTTACTAAACCGCTAACATTACTCGGGGCTACCTGGAACGTAAATAAGAACGGGTATGCCGTCCCCGCTGACTACGCCTGGGATACAACTGTTGAATCTGTTATCGTTCATCCCAACCCTGCTGGGGGGTATGATGCAATAGTCGATATATATGACGTCGACGGTGTCACCTTCCAGGGGTTCATTGTTCAGGAACTTAATGCGGAAGCTAACAAGAATAGTTCACTCGTCCGCGTAAGGGCTCAGACCAAGAATATAAGCGTCAATATACTTAACAATGTGATAGGGCCCAATACGAACACAGCCAGCCAGGACGGCACGCACGGTCGCATGGGACTTTACCTGGTGAATAATCCTTATAGTGACCAGTTTGGCATCGTTAGCAGCACCATTGCAGGCAATAAGATATTCGGCTGTGAGGGCAACGGCGACAATGTGTTCATTTGGTCTTCTTACTTTGGCTATGGCGCGGCTGGTCCAGCCTCGATGAGCGGTACGGTCATTGAAGACAATGAGATATACGGCGCCCACCGCAGCGGTATCGAGACCGCCGGCGGATTCTCGGATCTGATTATCCGTAACAACAGTATCCATGGGAACTTCAAGCTCGAAGGTAATACTCCCGACCTGAAATACGGGAACGGAATCCTCATGATCCGGGGCTCCGGTGATAGAGAAAATGTAGAAGGCTATGGCCCGGTAAACGTAACGCTTGAGGACAACGATATCTACAATAACGATGGCTACGGCATCTACATGGGGCCTAACAACGAGGGAATCATTTTCACGCGTAATAACGTGTACAACAATGGACAGGGTGGAATCATGGTCGACTTAGTCGGCAACTACTGGAACCCGGATTTTGAAACTAATTCCGGGCCGCATACTAATCTCAATGGCAGTTCGGATATTACTGCCCACCTCAATAGAATTTACGATAACGACCAATACGGCATATCAGTCAACGGAGAACCGACCAACGGCTTCGTCTTTGATGCCATCAATAACTGGTGGGGAAGTTCCAAGGCTGAAATAATCGCAACAAAGGTCAACGGTGCGGTTGACTATGACCCCTGGCACCTGAAAGCACCGGTTCAATTAGCTGTGGGCGAGGTTACGGCAGATTCGATAGTGCTAAACTGGACGACCGATGGTGTTTGGAGCGGAGATTATTTTGATTTCCGCTACGCAGCGACACCGATCGTTACAGAGGCTGACTGGAATAATGCCAAGCGTATCACCGGCGAACCAGTACCGGTTGACGGCGCGCAGGCGATGAAGATACGCAACCTGAATAGTAATACGACTTACTACTTTGGCTTTACGCTAGCGGACGGCAATTACCGGTCAGACATCAATCTTACCGATGCCAAAACCTTAGCCGTGGCGACAGTGGATAATACCGCTCCCGATCCGATTGCGAACCTTGGAGTTACCGCCGGTACACCTTCAACGACAAGCGTTGTTCTTACGTGGACGGCGATGGGTGATGACGAGGCGGCCGGTTTTGCCGCCAACTATATAATCAAGCGGTCCACCAATCCGATAGACGCCACGAACTTTGACGCAGCTACCACGGTATATAATAGGCTGACTCCCAAGGCAGGCGGTGAAAGCGAGACATTCACCGTTACCAGACTAAGCCCGGGTGTTACATACTACTTCGCCATTAAGGTTCAGGACGAAGCGCCCAATACATCAACCATCAGCAATGTGGTCAGTATACAGACAGCGAACCTCCTGCCAACAATAGGCAGCATCGACCCGGCAACCGGGGACAATGGGCAGTTGAGAACGCTGACTATATACGGTGATAACTTTGCCGGAGCCGGCACAACAATAGTACGGCTGGTCAACAACCAAAACACACTCACCTTGACCAATGTTACTATTGTCAATAACTCACGCTTAACGGCGAACGTGCCGAAAGGCGCACCGACCGGGACTTATAGAGTCAGAATAAAGAATGGTAACGGAACATCGGCACTGAGTGCAGCCACCTATATCGTCACCGCGGCACCGTTGCCTTTGCCAGTTGTGACCAATGTTATCCCGAGCATAGCTGCCAGCGATACAGCCGTTGACGGTGTGGAAATATTCGGGGAAAACTTTGTGGGCGCAACGGAGGTCACCATCAACGGCCATGCGGCTACCATACTGACAGTAACCGCGACCAAGATAACCGTTAACGTCCCGGGAATTCCTGCGGGGCACTACGACGTTAAGGTTACAGTTCCGGCAACCGGCACCAATGAAATCAGTGCGGTTAAATACGTCGTTACCGAGCCTGTAGTTATCACCGAGAACAGCACCGATACAACGACTTCCGATGTAGTACAGTTAACGGACAACAATATCCCGGCACAACTTACGTTGACTACAGACGATTCTGAAAACGCCACCCAAAATACAGACGTCGATGCAGAAATAAGCGTAACGATTCCACCCAATACAACAGTAACCGATGGCCAAGGCAATCCTTATACCGGTGCGCTTAATCCGCCACGCGTAGTAAAACCCGATACGACTATACAAAGCAACTTACACGAAAATGACATCGTTATTGAGATGGGTAACCCAGACCAGATGATAATTTTCGATCAGGATTTTGTGGCTATAGTTAGAGTAATCGGTGCCTCACCACCCAAGATTTACTACTATAATAAAACCAGCGGCCAGTATGAGCTGGCCGGCAAGGCAGGCACGCTAGACGGCGTTAACTACGCCCCAGGAGGCACAATATTAGCGGTAGAAAGTATATCCGATACCGAAAATATGTATACGATAGGTTTATTGCTCGATCACATGTCTGTGTACGTTTCTTCCACCGAATCATTGTTGCCATCACCACCTCCAGGGGGAGGCGGTGGAGGCGGAGGCGGTGGGGGCGGTGGAGCAGCAGAAATACCGCCGGGTACGACCGATATCACAGGAATAGTTACCACGGCCGGGCGTTTTCTCGAGGATGTTTACGCTTATTCCGAGGACCAACGGTGCTCAATTTTTATTCCCCAGGGCACTATAGGTCTGACTGAAGACCTAGAACCTCTTAACCAAATTAGCATAGTACGTATGACAACGTTACCTGAACCACCGGCTGGTCATAATATAGTAGGGATTCCTTATGACTTTGAGCCTTCAGGAGCTACGTTTGACCCGTCAATTACTATCACGTTTACCTTTGACCCATCCCAATTTCCGCCTAACACGGATATCAATGACTTGAAACTCGCGATATACACGCGTAATCCTGAAACCGGGGAGATGGAATGGACAATACTCACAAATATTCAAATTAACACTGAGACCAATACCATCAGTGGTGAGGCCAGTCACTTTACCACTTTCGCCATTATCGCCCCCATTGTTTATCCAGCGGAATTTGCAATAAGCGCCTTAAGTATATATCCCATAGAAGCAGGTATTGGAGAAAGCGTTAACATCAGCTTCGATGTCGCTAACACTGGTGATATTGCCGATACTTATGATGTTACCCTGATAATAAACAACAGAGTTGTAGAAACCAGGCAGATAGAACTTAGCGGCCATTCTAGCCAAACAGTGACTTTTACAGTAAGTCGAGATCATGTTGGAATTTATAAGGTAAATATCGGTACGCTATCAGGTCAGTTCATAGTTAAGGCCGTATCAGCGCCGGCACCAACTACCACCACACCGGCGCCAACTACCACCGCACCCGCGCCAACTACCGCCACACCCGCGGCAACCACACCTGCAGCCACAACTCCTGCACCGACGACAATGCAAGCGCCAATAACAGAGCCTATAGGTATAAACTGGGCGCTTATTGGAGGACTGCTTGCAGCTGTGGTTGTTGTCTTCGGTGGTCTCTGGTTCTATATGGTACGCCGCCACGACTAATAACATTTACTGATATGTATAAGATAGCCCGAGCCTTGCGTGCTCGGGCTATCTTTTTTTAATTATGTTTTTTAGGATTCAAGCCACTGCCACTTTATTAATGGCTTTGTAATGGATCCGGGAAAGCTCTTTTTACTTATCTCACTTTAACTCTACCAGGCAATTAGTATCTCTTTTATCTCCATTCCCTGATATGTCCCGCCGACTTCAACGTTAATCGCGGCATCCGTCTGGGGTTCGATAAATATCAGCCCCCTGTCAACAGTATCAAAGGCAACAACAGCATGCTGCCCGCGAGTATAGCACAGTAATGCAAAACCACACTGCCAGCCTGCAGCTTTGGCATTATTGTTTACTTCTGTAGCAAAGTGACGACATTCATACGTATAGAGAATAAAAGGGTTACGGCTGGTGGTATCCTTGAGAATAAAATCCTTCATTTCCTGAAAGGTTGGGTTTTCCAAAATAATGGTATCGTTAGTTGAAGAATCAAGTGTGTAGTCGTCGTTAGATACACTCAACACGGCAGGAGATGACGTTATATCTACTTCCGACCGGATATCTTGTTCCTGCGCCACACCGATTTCCCCGCTAGAAACAAGCAAAGCGGCAAGAAGCAATAGCGGGCCACAGAGAAATAGCAGATTCTTTTTCATTGCTATAAAGCGTATAACTATATAACTTAAAAAAACATAAAAATATCAGGAATAAATATAAACAATTTCTATACGTTCACTCTGTTTTACACTTTATATTGTAATAGAGGATGCTTACGTCCAAGTCACAAAGACCGTATAAACAATATCATCTGTATCACAATGTTTCTTTCGCCGACGTAATGTAAGGGCGAGGGAATTGTTACAATGAATTTTCCCATAGATAATAAAATAACCGGCAAAACTTAAAATTCACACTTCACAAAACGCTCAACAGTCTTTTTAATAATTTAAAAGCTCTTAACCAAGAAATCCCGAGTTAGCATAAGATTTTCCGCTAAAAAAGGAGATGAGATTAGCAAGCTATGTTATCAGATTAAACCTAGGAGGCTTTTGTTGGGTAATAATAGCCTGGATCGCTACCTGAGATCATAGAAGGGCTAATTGTTACCTGGGTCACAAACGTCCAGATTGTTTACTGCGCTTGAGATAATCACTCAAAACGTGCAAATGTCACGTCGTCTCGCTTTTCCCTACCTGCTGCTAGAGAAAGTGCTAGAGTAGAATGATGATACCAAGAAATATTCCGAATCCTGGCTGCGGTAGCCGTTACTGTTTTCCTCGTGAGACGGCGAGGTTAAACTCCCGGATAACAGTGAAATACTGCCGGATGAGTCGGTAAAAAATATCATAAGGTATGACTTTACCAAGGCAGCTTATCCTGACACCTTAAAATATATCTCCCGGCGGAATTTCAGTATAAGAACCGAATCAGGCTGTTATTTTAATACTTCATACATGTGGGCGATGCTTTCATGACGCATCATCTTCATGGGGTCGCCGGGCATCAGGGGAAACCTCTCCGCAAAAGTGACTTTTTCCTGTATTTCCGACAGACTCCACCCTTTAGCGATGACTTTTTTAAGCTCGCCGGTGATGTACTCGAGATTACCGTACGTTACGTCCAGCGCCGATTTATCACACACGGGGCCATGCCCGGGGACAATCTTATCTATATCCAGCGTCTGGAGTTTTTTCAAGGATTTAAGCCATTCTTCAGGCACCGCGTCTATCATGACGGGCATCCCCATGGAGACATTATCCGAGGTGAACACTACTCTTTCTTCTGGAACGAATACCGCCGTCTGCGAAGGGGTATGCCCCGGCACGGGAATGATATGGATGGTATGTTTACCCAAATAGATTTTAAGTTCCTTTGAAAATGTAATTTCCGGCAGACGGTAGTGGAAGTCCTTGTCCAGCGGAAGAGCATCCGGGGCAATCCAGCGCATCTGTCCTTCAAGTCTTTCCCGGCTGTTGTTTTTTATTGCCTCACGAATGCCTTCATGGGCAACCAGCGTGCCGCCCATCCAGCAGTTCCCGGACACATGGTCGTTATGAGGCTCGTTGTTGATGACATATTGTATCTCGCCGTGTTTCCGCACCTCTTCACGCCATTTTTTAGCATCAGCCGGTACCATGGGAGTATCTATAACGACTGTACCTGCCGCAGTTACCACGAAGCTGGAGTTGCACCCTCTAGTATTCAATAAAGTATAAATATTATCCGTGACCTTTTCCATTATGCCTCCCAATATATTTCAATTTTTGGAATATCAAGCCGTCTCCTGTTTGTACAAACGGTGATTTTACAATTATCCGATGAAAAGCGCCCAGATGTAAAGTCGAGTGCCGTATCACCGCCTCGGCGGGGGCATCCTTGGGGGTGGAGGGTTAGCCGCCCAGGCATTAAGTTTGACGATATCCCGCCCCTGTGCCTTGGCCATCTCCACCATTTGAGCGGGGACGACGATGAGATACTCTTCCTTTTTCATCCCTTCCAGGAGGCCTGCCGCACACTGCTCGGGAGAGAGGAACATGGGAAGTTTAAATATTTCCTCGGCTTCAGCCTGCATTTTCTTTTTCTGTTCTTCGGTGCCGACAAAACGAGAGTTCCGGTGTATTTCCGTTTTTACTGCACCCGGAATAAGACAGGATACCGCAATGCCTTTAGGGCGGAGGTAGGCGGAAAGACATTCCGTCAGCCCGAGGATACCGGCTTTAGTAGTGATATAAGCTGCATTCAGCGGGTCCGAACCGTAGGCAAGCGCCTGGATAGAGGAAACGTTGACGATATAGCCGCTGCCGCGTTCTATAAAATGCGGCAGGAACGCCGTTAAGTTGCGGATATAGCCCATGAGGTTGGTGTTGATAATATATTTCCAGTCGTCCAGGCTAACGTGTTCCAGCAGACCATGAATACCGACAGCCGCATTGTTGACCAGGATATCTATGTTACCAAAAAATGCAATAGCCTTGTCTTTCATATTGGTAACATCATTATCTTTTGAAACGTCACACCTGATGGCGATAGCTTTCCTGCCGAGCTTTTCAATCTCCTTTTTTACAGCTTCCATGTTTTCCATGTTGCGGGACGCAAGGACGATATCCGCACCTTCTTTCGCCAGCGCGACGGCTACCGATTTACCGATACCTCCGGAGGAACCCGTGACAAGTGCGGTTTTGCCTCTAAACTCCATACGCTTCTCCTCTTTCCCAGCATTTATTCAACTGCAATGTGCGAAAAGAGCTATTATAGTCCAGCTTCACTTACAGCCGCCCCCGAAACATCTACTATCGCCGCTCCGCCGTCGATAAGCAAAACGGAGCCAGTCATGAAAGACGATTCATCGCTGGCCAGGTAGTTACACAGGCCGGCAATTTCGTCAGGTGAGCAGGAACGCCGCAACGGTACGTTTTTAGTAAAATAGGCGTAGCCCCCCTCCTTATCCGTACCGAGTTTTTCAGAAAGCGGCTTAAGCATTCCTTCTATCATGTCCGTCCGGGTAGCACCCGGGCAGACTGCGTTACACCGTATTTTATACGTACCGTAATCCAACGCCGCCTGCTGTGTCAGCATGATGAGGGCGGCTTTCGTAGTGCTGTAGGCGGGGCAGGCTGGGATACAGCGCAGTCCGCCCAGGGAAGCGATATTAATGACCGAGCCACCCCCAGCTTTCATCATATGGGGAAGACTCTCCTTCATAAGCAGGAAAGGCGCGGTGAGGTTAACCTCGACAACCTTACGCCACTCTTCAGGTTCAAGCTCTGTAATACGCGCCAGGGAATCCGTGGCAGCATTATTTACCAGTATATCCAGGCTGCCCCCAAACTTTAACGCCGCGGCGACCATAGCTTTGATGTCCTCATACCGAGAGACATCCCCGGAAAAGGCGAGAACCGAACCCTGCGGCGACGAACCGGCTATCTGTTCCAGTTTTTCACGGCGTCGCCCGACTATACAGACCTTTGCCCCTTCCTTGACAAACCTGCGCGCTGTTGCCGCGCCGATACCCGTGCCTCCGCCGGTTATCAGTGCCGTTTTTCCTTTAAGTTTCATATCGTCCTCCTGAACAGTGATTTTCCATACTATGGTTGCATATCCTTCACTATAAAAACAACCACAGGCGAGAATGATATCGCTTGCCTGGCTTAATCAACACAGTCGAAAGCTTTTTAACCTGTAAAAAACAATAAGACGAGACACCCATGTTTTTTGTTGCGCAATAGAACGCTAATTGCTAAAATTATTTTTAGTGGAAAAATAAGGCCAGAATACCAGGGTGAATTTCAGTTTATAGATTCTGCCTTGCGGTAACCATCGCCTACCACTTTTGTATTTTAATTTATAAAGGGGGCACCAGCCATGGCTAAAGGAAAATATGATAAATATTTCTTGAAAGAACCCTGGGGAATCATACACCCGGGCACACCTCCAGATGCGCCCGTGTATATAGGAATAGGACAGAGAAGTCCTGTCGAAGGGTGGGACGAGCCTCTAACACAGGTGCTGCGCCCTATTTACAGACCCTATAAAATGATACCGGAAGGGCATAGACACAGCGTTGCTGAAATCCTTTACTTTATCGGCGGCGACCCGATGAATTTTAAGGAATTCGAGGCGGAGGTAGAATTGACGATAGGCGAGGGCGAAGACGCGGAAATACACACCATCACGTCCACTACATGGGTATATATCCCGGGAAATGTCCTGCATTGTCCCCTGGACTTCAAACGAGTGGACAAGCCGATTATGTTCGGGCATATCATGTTTGCGCCCTCTTTCGATTCGACTATCGTCGGCAGGAATTTCACCAAACCGTAAGGTGTTTAAGATTTTCTGGCAAATTTCTGTATCATCCTGGTCTTGCGAGTATCCAGGAAAGGGTCGCCCTGGTAAATGCCCATGACTTCGCCGACATAGATATCGCCTCGTGAATCTACAACTACGGTATGAAGTGTAACGAAGAGAGGGTCTTCTTTGGTCCTTCCTTCATTGCCCCAGCGAGCCAGCAGTCTGCCATCAATATCAAATATGCTCAACCTGGGGTGCAGCTCGGAAACATAGACTGTCTGGTCATTATCGATGAAGATATCCGTCGGAAGGATGAGGTCATCCCACTGGGTAAGATAATGCCCGTCCACATCAAAAATCTGGATCCGGTTATTATGCCGGTCGGCAACTAGTACCCTCCCCTGTTTATCTATCGCAATCGCGTGCGGCACGATGAACTGGCCGGGGCCGTGACCCGGTTCACCCCAGGAAATAAGCAACTCGCCGTCAGGAGAGAACTTGTGCACCCGCGCGTTGCCGTAGCCGTCGGATACATAAATTTCACCCGAGGGAGAGAGCGCGACATCCGTGGGACTATTAAAGGGGGGACCGGAACGCTTAGTCGATGTCATGGCCGCCATAAAATCGAGCCTTTCACCTTTCTCATCAACCCAGGTAAAACCGGTATCGGTAGGCTTGTCCTTGCTGCCCAGCGTGAGGAGTACTTTACCATCAAGTGCAAATTTACTCACGGTATGGTTGCCGTCGTCAGCGCAGTAAATAGTATCATCGGGGCCAATAATGGCACCATGATTATGTTTAAAGGATTCCTTCCCCCAGGTACTAAGTAAGTTGCCTTCACGGTCGAATACCGTTACCGGGTATTCACCCGTGTTGAACGCGTACAGCCTGTCTTGAGAATCAACGGCTAATCCGTTTACTTCTATAGGCGACCAACCGTCGGGGAACTTAGCCTTCCAGTCAACCAGTTCATAGGTATATTTACCTTTGCCATATGCCATGTTATGCAAGCCTCCTTTTCGGTTATCTATGGACAAAAACGCCATGTTACCGCGATTATAACAACAAACGCGATTACTCGCTAAGTCTGAACCTGTGGGATATTTCAGTTACAATACCAAAGCTGATTATTGTTCTATCGGGTAGCCTGCATCAACCCAGGCACCATAATTGCCTTCGAGTCGATAAACGTTCATGAAACCGGCTTCAACCAAAGCCTCCGCGCCAGCTCTGGC
>CAZRQP010000002.1:0-17999 GCA_964602315.1 uncultured Dehalococcoidaceae bacterium | reverse complement strand
AAGAACAGGAGAAAAGATGGGTCAATACGATAAATATATCTGCACAACACTCCAGAAAAGAAACATGCTGCCCGGCCCCACGCCGGAAGCAAGGGATAAACTGGCCGCCACAGGCGAGCGCATCAGCATGGAGCATACTTTATGGATTGACAGCGAGATAATCCCCGGTGCCTATTACGGCGAGGCCACCTGGATATGGCCGTCATCCTATCCCGGCCAGATAACCATGGAAGAGCAGATGAAGCTGCCCTCCAACGATAAGCCAATGTTCCCCCACTCGCACGACTTCCCCGAGCTGCTTGCATGGTGGGGCACCGACCCCGACCACCCGGAGAATACCGGAGGCATGGGGATGCTGATGGGTGACGAGAATATCCCGCTGGAAAAAAGCTGGGTGGCATATATACCCGCCGGCATGCCGCACATGCCCACACGCAGCCCTCAAAGTAAAAAGGCCACGATACCGGTCTGCCACTGGACATCCGGTCCCGGCTTCTACGATAGAGAAAAAGGCCACGAAGCAGACGAGGAAAATAAGCAAAAACCCATCCCGCCCCTGGAGCCAGGGGCGAAGCGGGAATACAAAAACGCTAAATACCTGGTTTACGGGACGAAGCCGGATCAGGCCAGGAAGTATTACATGCTGCCCTACGACCCCAAGTACGTGCGCCCCATAGCCTACATCGACGATACAGTCGTTCCCGGGTGCGAGTTTGGTTGCGAGACGCTCTGGATGTTGCCCGGTGACAAGTCAAAAGCCGGCTACCAGATGATGAAAGAACATGCGGTTTCTTACGGCACTTCGATAGTATTCCAGGCAATGAACTACGACGACATTACCGACCTGTGCGCGGAGGTGGAGCTATGGATAGGCGGCGAGAAGCATATCATCAATAAAACCTTCGGGGCATATATACCGCCGGACGTCAAGCAGGGCCCGATGATTATCCGCAACGTCCAGAAGCAGATATTCTACATGATGTCTTATCCAGTCGGCCTTGGCGTTACCAAATACCGCGGTGGAAAATAGCGTTTACTCAAACGTGATTATATTGCGCAGCGCATCGCCCTTTTTCAGGGACTCGACAGCCTCGTTGATTCTCTCCAGCGGATAGTGTCCGCTGATAAGCTCATCGAGCTTAAGTTTGCCTGCTTTATACAGCGACACGAGGTAAGGAATATCTATACTGGAACGTAATGAGCCTCCGCCACAGCCCGTGAGTATTTTTTCCGTGAAGACGAATTCCAGCGGCTCGAAGTCGGCCATGTTGCCACCGGCCAGGCCCACCACGACCGTCATGCCCATGTCCCCGCACATGGAAAAGCCCATCCTGACAGCCTCCACCTTCCCCACAGTAACGAAAACGTAGTCCGCCCCCCTGCCGGAGGTCATGTCCCACACGGCTTTAACGGGGTCTTTTTCCTTTTTTGCGTTGACCGTATGAGTGGCACCAAAAACTTTTGCCGTCTTTAGTTTGCTATCAAGCACGTCCACAGCGATAACAGGGTAAGCCCCGGAAAAAGCCGCCCCCTGGATGGAATTCAGCCCCACGCCACCCGTTCCAACCACCACCACGCTGCTCATCGCCGGTACTTTGGCGCGGTTGACCACAGCGCCGAACCCCGAGCTAACGCCGCAGGAAAGCAAACAAGCCCTGTCCAGTGGAATGTCTGCGGGTATTTTTGTTACCAGCTCTTGAGGCACCGTGGTGTACTCCACAAAGCCTCCGACGGGACCAGCCATCAGCGCCAAGGGCACGCCATTCTTGTTCTTATGTTTAGGCGTCATGAAAGCGCTTCTCTCGACGCAGTAATGGGGCTTGCCGATGGTGCAGTAATAGCAGTGGCCGCAGCCGGAGGTAACCGTGCCGACGACGACGGTATCGCCCTTTTTTAGACCGGTTACGCCCTCGCCCACTTCATCGATATATCCGGCCGTCTCGTGGCCGGCCAGTCCGGGCAGCGGGGAGGGGATTTCCCCGGTTAAAAAATGCAGGTCACTATGGCAAACGGCCGTTACCACCACACGTACTTTTACCTGGCCTTTACCGGGTGGAGCTACGGTCACGCCATCTTCTACAACCAGAGGCTTATTAGTTTCATAGCAGATTGCCGCTTTCATTGATGTACCCCTTTACTATACTTTATGTAATGTTACTTAAACATGATAACGTTGCGCAGTCCCTCGCCTTTTTCCGTCGATGCTATAGCCTCGTTAATGCGGTCGAGGGGGAAGCGCCCGGTAACCAGCTCGTCCAGCTTGAGACGGCCTGACTGATACAGGCTGATCAGGTTGGGAATATCCAATTTAAGATTGGTAGCCCCCATGAAACCGCCGATAATATTCTTCTCGGTCGGTATGATGTCCATCGGTGCGAAAGAATACTTTTCAGTATAATTAGGCAGTCCGATAAGAACAACGGTGCCGCGCATGCCGGTGAAAGAAAAGCCCTGCTTTATAGCCGCGATGCTGCCGACGGTTACGAAGACGAAATCCGCCCCCCTGCCGCCAGTAAGCTCCTTAATAACGTCCTCCGCGTCCTTACGCCCGGCGTTGACCGTATGCGTGGCCCCCATGTCCATGGCCATTTTCAACCTCGTATCCAGCATATCCACACCGATAACGGGACAAGCGCCCACGTAGGCGGCCCCCTGAATGGCGTTAATGCCCACACCCCCCACGCCCATGACCACGACGCTCTGGAAGGGTTTTACCTGAGCGCGGTTTACCACGCCGCCGAAACCGGTAATCACTCCGCAGGCAAGTAAACACGCCCTGTCCAGAGGCATATTTTCAGGGACTTTCACTACCTGCGATTCGTCAACGATGGTGTATTCGGCGAAACCGCCGATATTGCCCTTCAATTCAAGCGGCTGTCCTTTCTGGTTATGCACCCGCGGGTTGGGGGGCGGGTCGAACCTGTGCTCGCAGAGGTGCGGCAGGCCGTTAACGCAATAATAGCATTTACCGCATGAAGCCAGGAGTGAAACAACGACCGGGTCGCCGACTTTTACGGAAGTAATCCCCTGCCCCACTTTTTCCACGTACCCCGCCGACTCATGCCCGCCTAAAAAAGGCAGACCCCCGGGAAGCTCTCCCTTCCAGTCGTGGATATCACTGTGGCAAATCGCCGTTGCCACCAAACGCACCTTTACATCCATATCCCCCGGCTCGGATAACGTAACGTCTTCTATCACCAATGGCTTGCCGAATTCGTAACAGACCGCAGCTTTCATCGGGCCCTCCTGTAATTTATGTAAAGTTAGTGTTCAGGTAAAAACGTGTCGGTTAATCTTAGCATTCTTTGTACCACTTTTACCACACAGATACATGCGGAATACAGTCAACAGCGCCTTAAGTGAATAAACGGAAGCGTGATATCAGGAATGACTTAAAAGAGATGAATACAATATTATTGAATAAATATCAGAAAAATATAAAAGAGGTGAATGAAAAATGCCCTATTTAGCGACCATAATAACAAAAGACAGTGAAGGGCCGATAGCGCTGTTTGCCCAATCGATTCGCTGGATATCAGCCTTAGAAAAATCGCCTATTAGTTCAAGATGGCGCGCGAACCGGACGACCGGTGCGGAAGAATATGCCCTGCCGCATATGCTAATCCAGTCAGTATCAATTTCTAAAGTCGTAAACAGGATTCCGTCAGGAACAGACTGCGTAATAGCAGCGATATCGCTTACATAGTCCGTCGAGTTCTGTATTGCGGCATAATTGGCGTTTACCATCTTTACTTGAGCCCCAACTTCATCGATATCGTCCTGCAGGTACTGTGAGGCATCAAACGCGACTCTTACAGCGCCATATGCCGCATTCGCCTGTGCCAACTGCTCCTGCGCCTGGCCGATTTCTTCCTGTACCTGATTTTGCGATAAAAACCCGAACACCAGAGCAACAACGCCCGCGAACGCAGCAACCGACGCTATTATCACCTTATTGGAAGTGCTGGCGATTTTGGCGTTTTGCAGCTGCCTGGCAATCCTAGACAGATTGATGTTTCGACGAGGGGCTTCATCTTTGCCGGCTTCTTTTTCCGGAGCTACCTTAATAAGTATAGAGCCGGCATTAGCGGCAAAATCATGCAAAGGCATATCGGAAACAAACTTATCAACCGGGGACAAGAGCTCTACAGTATATTCCACTTCCTGCTGCACGAGCTCGACCACACTATCATCGTTTACCAGCTCGCCGGTCAACAGTACCCTGGATGTCTCTTTAATCGGGTTCTCGGGATGATTGGTGTTATAGAAATTGACCATCTTGTTGAGTCTGCCAGCAACCTGGCGGATTTCATCTTTCAGGGCGGCTTCGGGGCCCAGGGACGGAATGATATGCAAAGCCTGCGGCACCCCTCCGACGAGCATCACGATGTTGGAATAGTCTTTTTCACATTCGACGATGATAGCATCGGTCTCGCCGGTTAATCTGGCCAGAGAAAGATGCTGAAGGTCGAGAAAATATGGCTTGATGCCGGCTGCCGATAGTGTTTTTATCAGGTTGTCAACAGGCTGCCGCGTTATACCCGCTACAAGCACCTGCCATTCTTTGTTTTCCGTGGGATATGCCTGCCATAACAGGTACATCTCATCCGGAGAAATGGGCATTTCCTTCCTGATTACCCTGATAATAGCTTCATCAAAGGCCGCTGGCTCCATCTTAGGCAGGGTGAACAGACGATAAGAAAACGGCAAACCATTGATACTGCATATCACCTTGTCTTTAGGAAGGGAATTATCGGCAAACATGGTCTTAATCTGGTTGGCGATAGCATCCGGCTGTAATATCAGGCCGTTATTAATCAGGCCGTCCGGCGAAATACTGCCGTGCTTAGCACTGCCGTTGCCGTTGGTGGCAACGTACTTGATTAGATTAGAGCTTATATTCAGCGCCGTTAATTTCATAAAATAGTATCCTTACTCTGCAGGATAGAAGTAGCGTAAAGCGCGAACGAAAGGTCGATGGTCACTTCGATTTCACTACCCGAAACATCACTCTCCAGTTGGGTTGTCCTTTCAACAGTACACTCGGTAATGATAATCGTGGAATAATCACCGTTGCGCAGCATGGTGATAAAATTTGTAGCATTATTCAGTTTACCGATGACGGTGCCGCTATATTTTAATATTACGTATGACTGGCCAATATTACTCGTTTCCAGCCCTTCCGACATTAGAGGCACTACCAAGACATCACACGCCTCCGCAGTTTTAATAATAAAATCAATTACATCTGTCTTATCGACGTTCGACGGGAAAATCTGCAGGGCTTCTGCCAGATCGTCCTGGGTTTTTTCGAGTTCAGACTCAAGGTTGGCGGGAGGTTGGTCCGCCTGAGAAATCTGCTGATTGACCAGCGCTATTTCATTTTCCAAAACCTCTATTTGAGATTTTTCTCCAAAATAGCCCTTCCAGATGATGAAATTAGCCACAATAATGGCAATAATCCCCAACACCCAGAGCCAAGTCATCAAGGAGCGGGACTTTTTGTTTTTGTTTAGTTTATCTTCCATATTATTTTTCATTTTTTACTTTTTAAGATGATAGCCAACAGGCTAAACATAATACCATGTTAAAATGGTAACAACTCCGTTATCGATCAAGACAGTGGCTTTTATCACGCTGTCTCCAGCGATAGCCGTAATGCCAAATGCATCCAGACTGACAATCTCAATCAAATCCACATAAAAACGGTCATTACTGCCATTACTATTATTGCGGAAACGAACCCAGAACTCGTCGGTCAGTTCATACGCGTTCAAGCTGAAATTATAGGGATAATAATTATTATCATCCTGGTCGTTTGTCCAGGTAAAAAGGGTGTCCCAGTCATCACCGTCGGAACTCACCTGGCAGACGGCGTTATCACTGCTTTCAAAGCCATAGACCTTGGCGTAAAATCTCAAACGCACAACGCCTTCGGCCTCGGAGAGGTCAGCCGCCCGCTGTACATCGCCCCGATTGTATGATCTCCTATCGCCTTGTAATAACAAGCAATAATTGCCTTCATAGGCAACAGGGTTCCACCACCAGCTCCAAACAACGGAAGAATATCCGGAATGGTCCCAATCATCCGTCCAGCCGCCGCCTCCGGTCCACCCCCCGCTCTCAAAGTCTTCCCAGGCGTATAAAGTTGGATATCCAATCAGCCAGACCAAATCTATCTTATCAACGTAGAAGTAATCGCTGCCACCGCTCATTTCAGCGTCAAAACGAATCCAGAATGTGTCCGTCATCTCATAGGAAGAAATGTCAATATCAAATGGCTGATACTCGCTACCGGTCCAGTAATCAAAGGTCTCTAAAGTAATCCACTCTTCGCCGTCGGTGCTTATCTGGCAAAGCGCCGTATCACTCCATTCAAAAGATGAGCACTTGGCCCAGAAACGCAGGTGGACGCCTATCTGGTTCGACAAATCCACGGGACGGCTTGCAAGCCCCGTGTCTCTTCTAAGTCTCAAGTGATAATTACCTTCAAAAGGGGTACCGGAGGTAGTAACACTGCTGTCTCCCGAGTGGGTCCAGTCATCGAGCCAGCCTTCACCCCCAGACCAGTCTCCGCTTTCAAAATAATCCCAGGCGATAGGCTCGAAGGAGTTGGACACGATTATACTCGTCGTCAGGCCGTTCAATGTTTCATCCAGCGTATAACTTACCGAACTACCGGCAATCAATAATTCATCCATCAGACCGTCATCAGTCAGTCTCCAGATAGCGTGCTCGACCCCGGAATCGGCGGCGTACTGTGAACGTATAGCATCGCCGTAGGCATGAGAGCCGATCATGCTGCTGCCGGCATAGCCCACAAAGGGCGGAATCACCAGCGCACCCAAAATGACGGCAATCATCACAAGGGGCAGAGCCTGGCCTTTTTCTCCGTTTATACTGATTTTCATTCCTCTGTCTCTGCCGGGCGCATATAGGCCCGGTAAGTGTAATTTTCACTGATATTCCAGCGACTGTCCGGCATGGTGGCAATAGTCATATAAATAACCCTGCTCTGGACGGTAAAATTAGCGCTGGCAACATTACTGGCTATTGTCCGGTTTGAGCTGCCATAAATTCGGTAAAGCTTATCGCCGGAAAGCGTATAGATGATGGTATTCTCATCAGGTAAAGTCAGTGTCAGACTGCTGCCACCGCTGGCATATTCAGCGGTCTGACCGTCAAGCGTCAGCCAGTGGGCTGCGTTCTGCATCGAGTGAATGGCATCGATCTGGTCATCACCCCGCTCGGGCACAACAACCATCTGCTGTACCGCCATGCTGATAATCGTGACTAAAAAACCGGTAATAGCAATGGCTATCAGCGCTTCTATTAGAGTATATCCCCGTTCTCCTTTCATCGGTCTCCCTTATAATCTGATATGGTCATGAGGAGCTCGCTATTCCGGTAGAAATTCGCCGTGACCTTCTGGATATTGTCATTGGTATCAGGCACCGAAGTAACACTCACAGTAATACTATATTCGGGCGGAGTGTTTATAGTGGGATAGGTCGAAGCCTCGGAATTATAAGCCAGGTTCTTGATATACTCCATTTGATTTCTGGCCAGACTCTGAACGGTCATCTCCTCACTGTTTTCATTTACCGCCAACGCTCCGCCGGACATGGCGAATATCATTAATATCACAACGGCGCCCAGTATGCCTATAGATATCAGACCTTCGAGCATCGTCAAGCCTTTCTGGCCACTCTTCCACTGCATCTTCTTCTTTAGCCCTGTTAATAAATTCATCATTACTGGCACCAGCTTTTATGACACATTCTGATATATCGAGTATAACGGCGTAATAATGGCTATACCTATAAAACTGATAATCAAACCGACGATGATAATGGAAGCCGGTTCAATCATCGAAAGCAGTTTCTGAACCCTCAGGTCAAGTCTTTTCTCATAATAATCCGCCATCTTAGAAAATGACGACTGTAAAGAGCCGCTTTTTTCACCGATAGCGACCACATCGACCAGCAGCCTGGGGAAAAGACCCGCCTTCTGCATCGGCTGTGACAGGCCTTTGCCTTTAATAATTTCCTGCCGGATTTCTTTTAAATCATCCTTGATAATGACGTTGTCTATCGTGCCGATGATAGCATTTAGCGCCTGCGGGAGATTAAGACCGGCCTCTATCAACATGGCGCTGCTGCGGCAGAACCGGCAGACGTTACGCATGATTACAATATTCCTGATTACAGGCAGTCTTAGCCCCAGCGAGTCAAAATACCTCTTGGCAGCGGGAGATTTTTTCAAGAAGATACCAATACCAATAACGGCTAATACTCCGATCCCGAGGTGAAACTTATAGGTTGTAATGAACCCGGCAGAGCCAATAAGTATCTGGGTTACCAGGGGCAAATCTACGCCGAGTGAATCGAATAGAGTTGATAGAGCCGGCACCGCTATGGTAGCAACGATTATTATTACAACCATCGCCGCTAAACCAAGAAACGCAGGGTAGGACAGCATGCGCTTAACGTGACCGCTTAAGGTGGCTTCTTTTTCTATGTAACCCGCTACCATCCTTAAACCGCGCGTCAGGTCGCCGGATTTTTCGCTGACCTTAATCACCTGGCAGTAATGGCTTGATATAAGCTTGGGGTACTGCCCCAGCGCCAGAGAGAAAGGAACACCCCCAGACACATCCCTGCCTAGCCTGGTAATAACATCTCTCAAAGTAGGATTGGGAGTTTGTTCCGCCAGCACCCAAAGAGCCTGTACGAAAGGCATCTGGGAATCTAAAAGCGTGGCTAACTGCTGGAAAAAATCTACGAATTCTGCCTTCTTGACAGAGGAGGAGCGTAGAAACAGACTCTTGATAGACGAGGAAAGCGACGGGGACTCTTTTTTCAGAGTTAATATCTGATGATATCCGGCCCCATTGAGTCTTTCCTCGGCTATGCCTTCGCTCGGAGCATCGATAGTGCCCTGAACGATCTCTTTATCAAGAGTATATGCTTCATACTGGTACATTCATATTCCTCTGTAGAACAAAATGGCATTTTATCCAATCGTAAATACGCTATTCATCACTTCTTCAAAAGTGGTGATTCCTTCTTTTACCTTTAACAGGCCGTCACGCCTCATGGTGTAAATCCCCTCGCTAATCACTTCTTCTCTCAACACACCTATGCTGACGTCGCTAATTAACATTTTCTGTATCTCTTCACTCATGACAAGCAGTTCGAAGATACCTATCCTGCCCATGTAGCCGGTATTACCGCAGAGATGACAGCCAGACCCTTTATATACGGTCGTTAGTTCCTCCCCCATTTCTTTGAGATATATCTCTTTCTGTACGGCGTTAGGCGTCACCGCTACACGACAATTGGTACAGATACGCCGTACCATGCGCTGGGCTATTAAAGCGATAAGCGTGGAAGAGACGAGCCCCGGCTCCACACCGAGGTCGATAAGGCGCGTAATCATACTGACGGTATCATTAGCATGGATAGAAGAAAATACCAGGTGTCCGGTAAGGGCCGCCTGTACGGCGGTGATGGCAGTCTCTTTATCACGTATTTCTCCCACGAGAATCACATCCGGGTCCTGTCGCAGTAATGCCCGTAGGCCGCTGGCAAAGGTTATGCCGGCTTTGGTGTCCAGCTGGCTCTGGGTAATATTCTCGAACTGGTATTCCACGGGGTCTTCGATAGTCATAATGTTATATCTTTTACGGTCGATTTCATTGATAGATGTATAAAGCGTGGTTGTTTTACCGGAACCAGTCGGCCCCCCGACCAAGATCATGCCGAAGGGATAGTGTAAAAGCGACTGGTATTTTTTCAGGGTATCCGGCAAAAAGCCCAACTCCGGCAGCGTAAAAAGTGCTACCGATTTATCCAGCAGACGCAGGGTTATACGCTCGCCGTGGATAGTATCAGTGCTGGCGACACGGATATCAATGTCCTTATCACCAATTTTTATGGAAAACTGCCCGTCCTGCGCCTGCTTAGAACGGGTCACGTCCATTTCCGCCAAAATTTTTATCCTGGAAGCCAGTTCTGCGTGGATATTCATAGGCACAGAGTTCATATCATACAGCCCACCGTCGATACGGTAACGGATACGCAGGCGATCACTCTGTGGCTCAAGGTGAATATCGGACGCCCGGTCTCTGATAGCCTGTTCGATAAGCAGGTCCAGGCTTTCCGTAATAGGCGTTTCAACATTAAAATCGGCGGTGGATTCGCGGTTGCCGATATCCGCGGGAAGGAATTCGCTTACTTTTTCCTGTATTTCATCGGTAGCGCGATAGTAAATATCGATAGCGCGCCGGATATCCGCAGCGTTAGCGAACGCCACCTGTACCTTCATATTGGTCCTGGCAAAAATATCCCCGATGGTAATATAGTCATCGGGGTCAGCCATCACCACCATCAACGAATCGTTGATGATTTGCAGGGGTATAAAAAGGTGCTTCCTGGCCAGTTCTTCCGGTATCAATGCCAGGGCCTCCGGCTGCACCACGTGCGTCTTAAGATCGATAAGAGGCAAATTCCACATGATGCTAAGGAATGACGCCAACTCCTCGACCTTAACGAAACCCAGATTAATCAGGATTTCACTAAGCTTGCCGCCCTGTTCTTTTTGCTTTTCCCGGGCTTCCTGGAGCTGTTCCGGAGTAATAACCTGCTTCTGAACCAGCGATTCCCCCAGCGTGCCTTTAGGTTTGTGATTTGTCAGCGTCAACTTTCACCTCCGAGGGGGAAGTCATTTTTTTAGATTGCCTGGATTCCTGCCCCGTATAGCTATAAGTAGCAATATACCGGGCAATACGCTTTAAGTCCTGTGCCAGTTTCTGGTTTGGATTGGACTGTATTACAGGCTGGCTGTCCAGGTAGAATAGCTGGTACATCTTTGCATCGAAAGAGACTACTTCCACCAGCATAATCCCCAGGTTGGCCTCGACAAACGGCTTCATATTAGTAGTCGTCAGGTTCTGGTTCTTGCCTTCCGGGTCCGCCAGCACGACAGCCATTTTTTCAGCGGTAACGCCGAGGAAATTCAACAGCGTGACAGCATTCCTGGTATTAACGAGATTATCGATGCGGTATTCGCTTAATATCATTACGAGGTCGCTGCTCTTAAGCATCGAGGTGGTAAAATGACTCGGCTTAAGGGGCAGGTCGACCAGCAGATAATCATTAGCCTTGCCGATTTTCTGTATGAGGTCGAGGCTGTTTTCCGAAGCACCGTCTTTACCGTCAAATACATCATCTACATGCAGGACTCTTATTCCGGAAGGCAGTGTTTCCAGTCCCGGCTCCTGCGCCCCATTATCTATGGTATCTACTTCCAGAATCACACGGCCTTCCTGTTTTGAAGATATTTTATCCTTGCCGTTTTGTCCTTTATAGCTGTTTGATGCATCCACCAGCGTAACCTGTTTTTCCTGCTCGACAAGCGCCGCCGCTACATTGACCATGACCATAGTAAGACCGGGAATCTCGCTGGTATTTATAAAAGATACCACCTTTGCCTTGCCGGTTATTTTCTTGGAAAGCAGACTCTCCACGCGATTTATAATCTCGGTCGGGGAGGCCGGTTTGAGCAGGTAATCATCGGCGCCGGCCTTGAACCCTGTATTAATATCTTCTTTTTGAGTCTTGGCGGAAATAATCAAAATCGGTATCTTAGCCGTCTGGGAACCGGAGTGCAGCCTGCGGCATACTTCAAAGCCGTCAATTCCGGGCAGCATGATATCCAGAATAATAATGTCAGGCTCCTCTTTCTGGGCGGTTATGATGCCTTCCAGCCCGTTGAGAGTAGTCATGACCTGATAGCCACGCTGCTTAAGAGCGTACTCTATCAACCTCAAAGAGGTAGGGTCGTCTTCAATTATCAGTACTTTACCCGACATAGCTTTTCTCTACGAGTTTATTTTCCAGCTGTTCTGCGGCGGCTATCGGCAGAGTAAAACAGAAGGTACTGCCTTCTCCCTCTACGCTTTCCGCCCAAATATCGCCACCGTGCGCCTTGACTATCTGCTGGCATATGTGCAGTCCGAGACCGCTGCCCTCTACGTCGCCGCGGTTCTCTGCCCGATGCCCCTTGTTAAAGATAGCCTTCAGTTCCCCTTTAGGGATGCCGATGCCATAATCAGTTACCTGTACCACCAATTCATTATCCTTCGGTTGAACCTTGACGAATATAGGGCGGTTTTCAGGACTGAACTTAATAGCGTTGTTCAGCAGGTTAGTGATTACCTGCTTGACGCGGGAGGCATCGGCGTTTACCTGCGGCAGTTCGGGGGTAAGATTATGGCCTATGAGATTGTTCTTCTGCTGCGCCATCGATTGCGCGCCGTTGATAGCCTCGTGAATTATGTCGTATGAAGAAACCGCTTCGGCGTTGACGGTCAGTCCTTCATTCTTATTATTTAAAATATTCGACAGGTCATCGATTAATTTGTTCAGAGTTTCACTCTGCTGCTCCATGATAGAGAGGAATTCCTGCCGCGTGGCATCATCAGCCACACCTTCTTCTTTCAATAATTTGGTAAAACCTGAAATAGAGTGCAACGGACTACGCATTTCATGTAATACAGTGGCCACGTATCCGGCATCCAGTTTCTCGGGTAGCGGCTGGGCGTCGGATTTCGCTGCCATAAAAGGCGCCTCGAGTTCCTGCCTCGACCTGATAATGTCATCGCGGGTAATATTTATAATATCTTTCTTGGCCTGCGTTATGGCTTCGCTGGCCTGTATTACACTGGTTTCTGTTTGCTGTCGCAGCTTGCTAGTTTCTTCCCTGGAGCGATTTTTTGTCTCAATCAATGTCTGTTTAGCTTTTTCAGCCTCTTCCCGGGCTTCAGAAGCCTCACGGTGCGCTGTGTTTACTGCTTCTTCACCGGTCTTTCTCACCATATCCAGCTCTTCTTTAGCCTCGCGGCTTTCACGCTGTGCCTTGTTAATGGCTTCACGCGATTTTGCATTTATAGAGCTAATTTGCTGCCTCAAGTCATTAACTTCTTCCAGGAATTCATCATAAGCATGCTTTTCCGCTATTACAGTAGCTTCCTGCATCATTTTCTGGGCGGTCTCGATATCCGCCTTAGCCTGCCGGCTTTCCAGAGCAGCTTTCTCCAGCGACTCTTGAACTACGCTGCGCGCTGCTTCAGCATCTGCTTTAGCTTTACTTGCCTCTTCGCGGGCCTGTTTGACCGCAATGTGCGCCTGGAGTTTATAAGCCTTTAGTTCCTCGGCGTATTTTTTTAATTTTTCATTTGCTAAAGCGACGGTAACCTGGGCGTTTCTATCTATAGTTGCCGCTTCTTCACAGTTTTTCCTGATTTCTTCTTCAGCCCGCTGAACAGCCATGCCGGCAGCTTCTTTAGCTGCTTTCACTTCTTCGCGGGCCCTGATAATTTCATTAGCAGCCTTGGTAATTGTTTCCTGCTTTACCTGGCTGATGAGTAATTCGGCAGCTTTGCGGGCGTTATCGGCATCGAGATAGGTTTTTTTTGCCTCTTCTTTGGTGGTGTTAACCTCTTGCTGGACTTTATTTACCGCAATGCGGGCTGCCGCTATTTCCGACTTAGCCTGGGAAATGACTTTTTCAATCCTGACCCTGGCTTTATCTTCGGTCAGATCATCAATAAGCTGGCGCAGTTGGGGGCTTTTACGCATTACCAGCCGGTAAAATTCTTCTTTGACTTCAGCATCGGTGGGCTTCACCTTAAAAAGGGACCTCTTCAAATCCCCAACAATACTGAATGGATTGGCATTCAGAATCTTAATTGGTTCTTTAAGATTCGTTTCGTCGTGCGGTGCGGTGATGGACTCGCTGGTTTCCTGGCTACTTTTATTTTTAGAGCCTCGAGACTTCCTCGTAGCATCCAAAGCAAGCTGAAGTGCATCCTCCAGCCCGTTCAACATTTTCGTAGCTTTGGTTTCAGATGCCTTGCTCTCCTGATAAAACCGGTTGATGGCACCCAAGGCAGCCTCTTTAGCTTCAAGAGCGTTTTGTTGCGCTCTTACCAGCAATTCCTTAGAATCGCCATTCAAAGAGGCTGCCTTTTGGGTCCCCTCACCGGTCTTAGCGTTCAGCGTAGCTGTTGTCTCCAGCTTTTCGCCATCATTTATACCGCTATTTGTAGTTGTTGTGTTCATCGGCATAAAACACTCACTAATACCCGGTTTTGATTTACAGTTGTTTTGCTTACAAGTTACTAATTACTAACTTATACGCTACACACACTCCTAGAACCCGGTTGATTCCTGGTTAACTAGGCCGGTGGTGTCGCAGGAATAGGTGCCCTTGGCCAGTTCAAATCGCACGTAGCCAGTATAAAGCGAAGTGCCAGTGACAGGGAACGATGACATGTTGCTAGTAGCATTGACACCACTGGTATCGGCGACTTCAGAGAGGTTCTCTTTCGCCATCATGGTATCCATCGCTGTCTGTATGATGGACAGTTCCGCTTCGGCACCTTGCGTCTGACCATAGCCGACTAATCCTGACACGTTAGGAATCATGATCGCGGCCAGAATTCCCAGCAAGGTAAACACGATGAGTAGCTCGACCAGGGTAAAACCTTTTTCACCCCTGTTGCCCTTTTTCGCAAAGCCTTTCATATTTTCCCTCCTTTTCTTAAGACTTTCTCTATAATAAATTTAGGTGAAATTCTTAGATAGCACGAGGGTAAGAAATGAGCCTCGTTAAATCGTTTAGCTTCAGAGGTCAATCTGTAAAACATCCTTACTATATATTAGATACGGCGCAATTAAGGTTTATACCTCTGATATTACTTGCTTAGCCAGTAAGCCGATAGTAAGATTCCCCTTAATTACCACTAGGGGAAACACCAATAATATTTGGGTTCTGGCTATCAATTTTAGGCTTACGATAACTTTGGGTTACTTTGAATGTTTATAGACTCAAATCAAAGCAGTTTTCTATCGAACAATTTCTCAATACGGAGGCTTAAGTTGGTTGCCAGGATATGTTATAATCATGCTAACCAGATATTTTATGTGTGTTATACGAGTTAAAAAAGGTGAATCGCCGGAAGGCATTGTCAATATTTTTACAAAAGAGGTAATTGTATGAGAACGCCCCATAAATGCCCGTACTGCGGGCAGGAAGCCTTCGGCACAGTCTGCCGCTGGTGCCACCAGCCATTGACAATTAACCAACCTTCTGAAAAAGACGAAAAAAAAGAACCTGAAAAACTGGGGCCGAAGCGTCCCCAATTCCCTATAACCAATCGCCTGGTGCCACGGACGAAAGACACAAAACCAAAGGAGAGGACCGAGGGGCGTGCTGCGCCATCAACGTTGGTTTTCAATGATGCCAAGCAAAGGGCTTCTCAAATAATTTCCCGTGCGGAACAAGTCGCCAGGGATATTGCTGCTAAAGGCCAGAATGAAGCAGAGACAAAATTCGCCAAGCTCATGGACGATACCAAGGGAAAAGCCGAGCAAATCATCCAAAACGCGGAACACCAAGCCGCCCACATACTGCACAAAATCAAGACCGAAGCCGAAACCACCGCGGCCGCTATAATCGCGGAAGCCCGCCAAAAAGCCGACCAGATAATCGACGTGGCGGAGCTTACTGTCAAGGAAATGACGGCCCAAGAAGATATTTATGCCAAGGCGAAGGGGGAGGCGGATAAACTCGTCAGTGAAGCACGCCGCAAGTCAGAGGAAATCGTCCATGAAGCCCTGGCAGCTAACCGCCAATTGACAGCTAAAGAAGATGTTATAAAAACCGCCGAAGCGGAAGCGATCAAGCTGATTGCCAAGGCTAAGGAACAGGTATCGGAAATCATTAACGAAGCAGAAAAATCCGCCGCTGAAATAGCCGACCGCGCCAGAACCAACGCCGAAGAAGACGCAGCCAAAGTACTAGCCGATGCCCGTAGCAGAGCCTCTAAAATTATCGCCAAAGCAGAAAAAAATGCTGAAGCGCTACCGACCAAGATTAAAGCCGCTACCGAAAATACCGCGAAAGAACTCATGGCCGAGGTAAAAGCCAAAGCAGACAAGGATTCCGCCAGACTTCTCGTCGAGGCGGTGGGCAAAGCCAAATCTAAAACAGCCGCGGAGTCTACTAAATTGATGGAAGAAAGCCGGGAAAAAGCCAGAAAAATCATCCATGATGCAGAAAAAAAGGCAAGAGATATTGTAGTCAGGGCAGAGAGCGAGGCCGGTGAAAAATGGACCAGTATCGTTAACCAGGCCACAGAAATAGCTAACCGCACCCTGGAACTGGCCGGAGTTAAAAATCAACCTCAATCAAAACCGGCGTCTAAGACGAAGAAACACGCCTCTAAAAAGTGACCCCCCAAACTGATAAGCGCCCTTGATTATTCAGTATATGACTCCTTCTTTGCTTCAGGTTTATTTCCCGCCGCATTAGCCGCCGTTTTATCTTGTGATATGATTGAGATAACTATAGATACCCTAGGTATGGACAATCGCACGAATAGGACTATATAATTAAGTAATAATGTTCTCCGCACTCGGACGTTTTGCTCATAAATACCGTTTTTACATCCTCGGCTGCTGGCTGGCCATCACTATCTTTCTTGTGTTCCAGGCGCCGTCTTTATCAGAGGTCGGTATTAACGACCAGAGTCAGTTTCTCCCGGAAAATACCGAGTCCGTCTATGCCCGCAACCTCCTGAATGAAAAATTCGGCTCCGGCATGCAGGAAACCAGCGGCACAATCGTCGTTTATAACGAACAAGGTCTGGACCAACAAAATATGGACCAGGCCTTGAAACTGCGCAACTGGCTCATTTCAGAAAACAGACCCGAGGCAGTCAACCGCGTTACTTCGATATTCGATAGCGAAGCCCTACGCTCCTCACTTGTCAGCCAGGACAACACTACCATGATGATATCCGTGGGATTTTCCTCCTCGGCATTGGACGAAAATGTAGAGCAGGCAATTAAAACCATCCGCCAGCAATTCACCCTTTATCCGGAAACATCTCTCTATTTCACCGGGAACATGGGCTTCATCCATGACATGTTTGAATCGGTCCAGCGTACAATCGACAACACCACCCTGGTAACGATTATCCTGGTCATTGTCCTGCTCCTGATAGTTTATCGCTCGCCGATTGCCGCCCTGGTGCCTCTGGTAGCTATTGGTATCAGCTTCCTGGTCGCACGCGGCATCATTGGATATCTCGCCGGGGCCGGGCTAAGCGTTTCCACGGTAATCGACGCCTACATGGTGGTCACCATATTCGGCGTGGGCACGGATTACTGTCTGTTTATCATTTCCCGCTTCCGTGAAGAAACAGCGCGTGCCGATAACACACGGGGAATCGACTTCACGATGAGGCGAATCGGGCCCGTTATTTTCGCCAGCGCAATTACCGTAATCATCGCCTTCCTCTGTTTGAGTGTGTCACGCTTCGGGATGACTCAAACCAGCGGCTACGCCCTCGCCATCGGAATCGCCGTTACACTAGCCGCCGGAGTAACTCTCGTACCAGCCCTGATATCCATTTTCGGGCGCTTCCTGTTCTGGCCAACCAAGAACAAGCCAAATTCCGATGTGAAACCTAAAAAGAAGCGTTGGGGCTGGGCGAAAACCGGAGAATGGATTTCCCGCCACCCTATACTTACAGCCGTACCTATTATTATAGTGCTGCTTATCCCGTACTTAGCCATACCCGGGTTCACATTATCAGCCAATGTACTGACCCAGCTGTCCTCCAGCGAGGAATCCAGCCAGGGGCTTAATATAATCAGGGACCATTTCCCGGTTGGCGAGTTATCACCGCTGACCCTGGTACTGCAATCAGAAAGCGGCAACCTGCTTACTGCGGACTCGCTTGAAGGCATCGACCAGGTGGCACAGAAGCTGACCGAAGACGAAGACCTGTCAAGAGTAGACTATCCCTCTATTGCCGGTGACCAGCTCATCAGCCTCGGGGAACAGGTCAACAGTCTCGGAGATATAGTAACTACGCCCGTCTTCAGCCCCAGCAGTCTGTCCCTGCTGCAGTCCCAATCCGACCA
>CAZRQP010000001.1:33386-53293 GCA_964602315.1 uncultured Dehalococcoidaceae bacterium | reverse complement strand
CTATCCGCAGGTGGCTAAACTATTCCGCGCCGTGGCGGAGGCGGAAATGGTGCACGTCCGCAATCACCTGAACGTCATCGACGCCATCGGCAGCACCAAGGATAACCTGCTGGCGGCTAGCCTGGGGGAGAAGGAGGAGTTTACCGGTATGTACCCCGTTTTTATCGAGACGGCGCAGAAAGAAAAGAATGACCGCGCCGAGCGCTCCTTCGACTGGGCGAACCGCGTGGAAAAAGTGCATTATACCTACTTCGACGCGGCTTACAAGGATATGATGGAAGGCAAACAGCCCGCCGAGGCGACTTATTACGTCTGCCAGGTATGCGGGAACACTGTCAGGGATAATGTGCCGGATAAGTGCCCCATCTGCGGCGCGCCGACGAAGGCGTTTAAGAAGGTTGACTAATTTGTCATTGCCAGGAATCGCTAGGCAGAATGACTTACAATGATAATCCCCTCACCATCTCTTCCTCTTCCCCTTTGTTGCTTATCTTGCCGTCCAGCCGGGCCTCGCGGAGCTTCTGCAGGACCTCTTTAATTCTGGGTCCCCTGGGCACGCCCAGCTTCTCCAGGTCTTTGCCGGAGAGGGCGGGTTTAACATACCGCAGTACGTTCAGATAAAGCTCGATGTGCTCCGCGGTGGTCTCGGAGTCGGACCCGATGGAATTGGCGATGTAGGCCGCGGCACTATAACCGTGAAGCAGATGATAAGCGATGCTGGGCGCCAGCCCCGGCGTCGCCAGCTCTTTCATTTTCTCCTTGATAGCTAGAGTATTCCGCAATACCTGTGCCGTGGTTTTGGTCAGGCGCAGGTACTTTATTAATTGCTCAAGTTCTCTCTCGTTCAGTCGGTAGCATAGCAGGGCGAGGTAAAGCTGCGACGGCGTGGGGTCGGGGGAGTTTTTCTCCCGAGCCGCGGCGAACGTTTCCGCCAGCCAGTCGTCCGCCCTCAAGGAGGGGTGCATCGCTGCCAGCACTCCAAGTTCGGCGGCGCGCGCAAGCTGTTTTTCCGGCGTTTCTTCCTTAAATACGAGCTCAAGTTCATGCCGGATGCGGTCGCCGCTGACGGTTTCGAGCATTTTTATATCCCGCTTGATGAGACGCAGCGTTTCCGACTCTATCTTGAAGTCCAGCCGCTGCTCGTAGCGGATGGCCCGCCAGATGCGCGTGGCGTCGTCGCTGAAGCTTTTTTTGTGGAGGATACGGACTAATTTTTTATCAAGGTCCTGCCGCCCGTTAAAGGGGTCGATTAGCTCCCCGTAGTGGCGCGGGTTAATCTCGACGGCCATGGTGTTAACCGTAAAATCACGCCGCTCCAGGTCGTTGTTGATGGAGCCCGGTCTTACCGTCGGCAGGGCGCCGGGTCGGGCATAGGTTTCGGCGCGCGCCGTTATAAAGTCCACGCTGCGGCTATCCCACTTAAGATTGGCCGTGCCGAAGCGGGTATGGACGGTCGTGCTGGCTTTTTTCGAGGCGGCTATTTCCCGCGCCAGCTTAATGGCATCCCCTTCGACCACCAGGTCGAGGTCGGTGTTTAATCTATCAAGCAGCAGGTCGCGCACTACTCCTCCCACCACGTATAAGCGCTGCTGCCGTTTTTCGGCGACCTTGCCAGCTTTCTGGATAAAGTCGATAATATCGGATGGCAACTGCTCGCCGAGCTGTTGCGCCAGGTTGATTTTACTCATCGTTAAAACCTTACCATCAAGTATAGCACAGGCCGTAAATAACGTTTTCATTTTTCAAGCGAACAGCTTATAATGGACGGTATGAAGGTCGTCGCGGTGGTCGGCATGACCGGCTCCGGTAAGTCGGAAGCGGCTAGGTTCTTTAGCGCCGGGGGCTTTAAGGTCGTCAGGTTCGGCGATATCACGGATAAAGCCGTTAAAGAAAAGGGTCTGCCTCTCACCGAGGAGAACGAGCGACCGGTAAGGGAAGGCATCAGGAAAGAACACGGCATGGCGGCCTACGCTAGATTGAGCGTCCCGCGCATCGATGAAACTCTCAAGACGTCAAACGTGGTGGTGGACGGGCTTTATTCCTGGGAAGAGTATTTGTATCTTAAAAATTCTTATGGAGACAGGTTCCTCGTTGTGGCGGTATGGTCGTCGCCGCAGGACAGGTACGGACGGCTGACCGGCCGTAAGGTGCGGCCGCTGTCTCTAGAGGAAGCCATCGGACGCGACCGCGCGGAAATCGAGAACCTGAACAAGGGCGGCCCGATTGCCATGGCCGACTTTACCATCTTGAATACCGGCTCGATGAGTGACTTAAAAAAGCAGGTGGAAAGGATTATCGCGAGGTTGAGATGACTTTACCGAAACGTCCGGATATAGATGAATATTTCTTAAAGATTGCCTCGGTGGTATCGGAGCGCTCCACCTGCCGGAGGCACCATATGGGCGCCATTTCCGTGCGGGACAAGCATATCCTTACCACCGGCTATAACGGGGCGCCGGCGGGGGCTAAGGACTGCCTGGAACTGGGCTGTCTGCGGGACGAGTTGGGCATAGAGTCGGGAACGCGACAGGAAATCTGCCGCGCCATTCACGCCGAGCAGAATGTAATCATTCAGGCGGGACTTCACGGCGTCAGCCTGGAGGGGAGCACCGTCTACTGCACGCACACGCCCTGCGTGCTCTGCGCCAAGATGCTGGTCAACGCCAGGATTGCCCGCTTCGTAAGTTTCGGTAAATACAACGACGACCGATTTATCGAGATATTCAAGGAAGCCTGCATCAAGGTGGATATGAAAGAAAGGCCTCCAGCGGAGATAACTTTTCTGGACTAGACTTTTCTCTTGAGTGTTTCTTTAATCGCTGCGGCGATATCTTTTGCCGTCAGTCCGTATTTTTCTAAGAGTTCTGCCGGTTTACCGGACATGCCGAATTTGTCCTTGACGGCGACGAATGCCATCGGCACGGGGTGGTGACGGGCGGTAACGCGCGAGACTGTGCTGGCCAGCCCGCCGTGCTCCTGGTGCTCCTCGGCAGTAACGATGGCGCCGGTCTCTTGAGCGGCTTTAGTTATGGCTGCTTCGTCGATGGGTTTGAGAGTGGACATGTTCAAAACACGGCAGTCGATGCCTTCACTGGACAGCATGGAGGCAGCCTCTAAAGCCGGTGCAACCATAGTCCCGATAGCCATAATGGTGGCGTCTTTGCCTTTTCTTAAGGTAGCGGCTTTGCCTATCTCAAAGCGGTAAGTGTTATCCATGACTACTGGAAGCTTGCCGCGAACCAGGCGGACGTAACAGGGTCCCTTATGCGCGGCCACTGCACGTATAGCTTGGGCGGTCTCGACGGCGTCTGCTGGAGCGATAACAGTGAAGCCGGGCAGGGAGCAGATAAGTGCCAGGTCTTCCAGCGCCTGGTGGGAGGCGCCGTCCTCGCCGACGGTCAGGCCGCTGTGCGTAACCACGATTTTTACATTAAGCTTCGCCTGCGCCACCGAAACGCGTATCTGGTCGAAGCAGCGGCTGGTGCCAAAAACGGCGAAGGTGCTGGCGAAGGGTATCTTGCCGTTGGCCGCCAGGCCGCAGGCAATGCCAATCATATTCTGCTCGGCGATGCCCACCTCTAAGAAACGCTCTGGGAAGGCATCCTTGAAATAGCGCGTCATCGTGGACGGGAAAAGGTCGGCATCCAGCACCACGATATCGGGGTTTTCGCGTCCCAATTCCACCAGCGTCTTGCCATATACTTCTCTCGGGGCGATTTCTTCGGCCACGTTCAGGCTAACTCCTTTAAGGCTTGTTCCAGCTGCTCGGGGTTGGGGGCTTTGCCGTGGAAATTGACGTTGTTTTCCATGAAGCTGACGCCTTTGCCTTTAACGGTATGGGCGATAATAACCGTGGGTCGGCCTTTAACTGTTTGGGCTCTTTCAAGGGCATCCAGTACCTGCTTCAAATCATGTCCGTCTATCTCGATAACGTGCCAGCCGAAGGACTCGAATTTCTTGTTAAGCGGGTCAAGTTTCATGATGTCTTTATTGAAGCCGCTTAGCTGGATGCCGTTTTTATCCACGATAGCCGTGAGATTATCCACTTTAAACATGGCCGCGGACATGGCGGCTTCCCAGGTCTGCCCCTCGTCGCACTCGCCGTCGCTAAGCAGGGCATAAACGCGCCACGACTGACTGTCCAGTCGGCCGGCCAGGGCAGCACCGACGGCGAACGAAAGCCCCTGACCCAGGCTCCCCGAGGACATTTCCACCCCGGGTGTAGAAGTGCGGTCGGCGTGTCCCTGCAGGTGGCTGTCAATCTTGCGTAATGTGTCCAGTTCCGACTTCGGGAAGTAGCCGCACTCGGCCAGGGCGGCGTAAAGGACGGGGGCGGCGTGCCCCTTGCTCAAGATAAACCTGTCACGGTCCGGCCATGCGGGGTCGGCGGGCTTGTGGCGCAGGACTTTCCAGTAAAGGGTGACGACTATTTCCACGGCGGACAATGAGCCGCCGGGATGGCCGCTGCCGGCTTTGCCTATCATCGTTACGATGTCGCGGCGCAGCCTTTTGCATACGGCGGCGAGGTCTTCATCAGACGAAAAAACCCCGACATTTGAATTATCAGTCGGGGTTGTGGGTTGTTTTTTTGATTCGGACGACATCATCGCTACGCCAACATTATACAATAGCACCGGAGGACAAGTCTAATCTAACCGGGGCACGATATGCTGTTTACAGAATGAGGTGACAGCTATTATGATGATTGATATTTAAACCTGCCGAATTGATTTTTTAAGCTATTTGTGATTAAATTTAAAGGTTGGAAAGGGGAACGTAGATGCAGGAGATGAAGCTAAAGGCAGAAAAAAGAGATGTCTTCGGGAAGAAGAACCGATTTTTACGTCGTAAAGGGATAATACCGGCGCATCTCTTCGGACACAGTTTGGAATCGCTGGCTTTGCAGTGCGACAGCAGCGAACTGAAAAAGATAGTGGCTAGTGCCGGAACGACACGTCTCATCAGTCTCGACGTCGAAGGCGAACAAGACTCTAAAAACGTCTTTTTACGTGAAATCCAGAGAGATACTCTTAGCCGTGAGTTGCTACATGTGGACTTCTACCAGATTAGAAAAGGCGAAAAGATGACCATGGGGGTGCCTATCGTTCTGGTTGGGGAATCACCTGCGATGAAAATCAAGGGACGCATACTTTCTCATGGTCTGGATGTTTTGAGCATCGAGTGTCTGCCGGACAAAGTGCCTCCGCAGATAGAGGTTGACATCAGCGTATTGGCTGAACTGGACCAGTCTCTGTATGTTAAGGATATTGTTCTCGACCCGGAAATTGATGTAGAGGACGACCCCGAGCAGTTGGTGGTCAAGGTCTCCGAAATCATTGTCAAGATAGAAGAAGAGAAACCGGCTGTCGAGGAAGAGGAAGAGGAAGGGGCTGAAGGTGAAGAGGGCGCCGAAGGCGAAGCTAAGGCTGAAGGAGCCGAGGAAAAGCCGGAAGCGGAAGCCGGAGCTGAGAAGAAGGCACCGGGAGGTCAGTCACCGGATAAAAAAGAATAAACCAGCCCCTTTGTTACGCAGGTTGGCAGGTTGAAATGATTATTGATTTCCACGCGCATGTTTTGCCGCCGCGGGTTAAAGAAGACCGCGGCCGGTATGTGGAAATAGACACCGCCTTCGCACAGATTTACTCCGGAGAGAAAGTCAAAATCGCCACCACGGAAGACCTCATCAGCAGCATGGACCGGGATGGGGTCGATATTTCCGTTATCGTCAATTACAGCTGGAGCACACACGATTTATGCGTGGAAACCAACGATTATATACTTGAATCGGTTGCCCGTTATCCCAAGCGTTTAATCGGCTTTTGCGCTGTCAGGTCTTATACCGATGATGACTCTCTGCGGGAAATAGAAAGGTGCGCGCGCGGGGGTGTAAAAGGGGTGGGGGAACTCCGACCGGATACCCAGACTCTGGATTATACCGGGAAGAATGTTATCAAGCCTTTCACCGATATTTTACAAAAATACAAGTTAATTACGTTAACCCATGCCTCGGAGCCGGTGGGTCATCTTTATCCTGGCAAAGGGGCTGCCACTCCAGGGGTGCTTTACCAGTTTATCGCTCATTTCACCGATATGCCGGTGGTCTGTGCCCACTGGGGCGGGGGCTTACCTTTTTATACCCTGATGCCAGAGGTCCGCGATGCCCTGAAAGATGTTTATTACGATACCGCCGTTTCACCGTTTCTTTACCGACCGGAGATATACCTTCAGGTAAGCCGGATGATAGGTACGGACAGGATTCTTTACGGCAGCGATTTCCCCGTTGTAGCGCAGGGCAGGATTACAAAAGAAATTAATGAAGCAGGTCTCCCTGAAGAAGCGAAAGAGAAAATACTGTCCGGGAACGCGCGCCGGCTGCTGGGCATATAAACAAGACTATGGAAAAAATACGCTCTTTTATCGCCGTTGAGTTGCCGGTAGAACTCAAGCAGGCGCTGTCCCGACTCCAGGCGAAGATGAAGTCAGCCAGCGCCGCGCCGGTAAAATGGGTCGAACCGGATAATATTCACCTGACGCTCAAGTTTCTCGGCGATGTCAGCACCGAAATCACCGGCAGGATAACAGCGGCGCTGGAAGACGCCGCCCGGGGCACACACCCTTTTGACATAGGGGTAAGCGGGCTCGGGGCGTTCCCCGGCCTGAAGCGCGCCCGGGTAGTATGGGTAGGTCTAACCGGGGAACTGGAAAAGCTGGAACAGCTTCAGAAACGAATCGAGGCAGGCCTTGAGCCGCTGGGATTCCCGCCGGAAGGCAGGCCGTTTTCACCTCACCTGACCATCGCCCGCGTGCGTGACTATGCCCGCCCGGACGACAGACTGGCACTGGGCGAGTTAATCGGCGGCACGAGTCTTGAGCAGGAATATAAAGTCGGTGTGAATACCGTTCACCTGATAAAAAGCCAATTAACCCGGGAAGGCCCCATTTACAGTAAAATCAGCACCGTCGCTCTTAAATAGTCGGGGATTCATCATTGTAAGCCGGCAAAATTTACCCCTTTTTTTACTATTATCCCCGCATAAATCCTAATGTTTATTTTTTGTTTATGTGGTGACGTTTGAAATTAATGTGTTGTTTAGCATGTGCTACATACAATGCGGGCAGAAGCTCGATTGAATGCTGGGAGGTGAGAGAATGACCATTCCAAAAGAGAGCATTTTGCTCGTAGATGATGAAGAAGCGATACGTGGCATTCTATCCAAGGGTCTCGGGGCGCGCGGCTTTGTTTGTGATGAAGCAGAAAATGGTGACCAGGCATTAGATAAACTCGAAGAGCAGGCGTCCGACCTCGTTATCATGGATATAAATATGCCGGGAAGAAAAGGTAGTGAGGTATTGCCGGAGATAACCGAGCGCTACCCGGAAACGGCCGTAATCATGGCCAGCGGCGTAACCGATACCAAGGTCATCGCTAAATGTATCAAGGACGGTGCTCAAGACTATATTAGTAAGCCGTTCAGGTTTGAGCAGGTTTTAACCTGTGTTAACAGTACCCTCGATAAACGGCGTATAGCGCTTGAAATACAGCGTTATTTCCAGGATTTAGGTAAGAAAATAGGCAGAAACCAGAACGAGTCCAGACAGTTATTCTTCGGGGCTATCCAGACTTTGGTAACCACACTTGAATCTAAAGACGCCTTTACCGACGGTCATTCTCACGATGTAGTTGAAACATCCATGGCTCTGGGTGAGAAGATAAAATTAGATACCAAAGAGATGGAAGACCTGTGCTGGGCGGCCATGCTTCATGACGTTGGTAAAATAGTAGTTGACCCCAATATACTTAACAAACCCAGCGAATTAACGACTACCGAATACCGGCATATCATGACACATGCTATCGTCGGGCCGAACCTGGTCAAGCCTTTCGTCAACGATAAAATAGTGGAGATGATTTCACATCACCACGACCATTACGATGGCGGCGGTCTCGACCAGACAGTCGCTGGCAAGGATATTCCCTTGGGAGCCAGGATTATTGCGCTGGCCGATGCTTATCACGCCATGATTTCCGACCGTCCTTACCGCAGGGCATTATCCAAGATGGAGGCCATGGAAGAAATCCAGTGGTGCAGCGGCTCTCAATTCGACCCGATTATTGCCAACGTTATGATTAGACTCATCAAGGAGCAAATTTTCCAGCCGAGGAATAAAAAATAGCCTGATATCAGGTGAAGCTAATAATAGAAAGAGGGGTAGGTATTTTTAGCCTGCCCCTCTTATTTTTTTGTTTAGTAAGTGAAGAATACGTGAAATATTAAGTGATATACATGATATACGATAGTGTGAATAAGGCGGGTAACCGATAGATATTTACTTTAGAAAGGACGTTGCCCCTGTATGAGAGGTATCGTAGCCGCCGGCTTTATCTACCACAGCTTTAAATTCATCGGTGGTGACGGTGCGAAGGAGGGGGGCAAGCAGTTCGCTGCGGTAATTGGCTATCGGTATCACAAGGTCGTACCGCTCACGAAACAGGGGGATGAAATCGATATTACAGCTGCGCGCCGCTGCTTCTATGCCTAAAGCTACGTCCGCTTCGCCGTGTGCGATACTCAAGCCTACGGCGAGGTGGGTGTCCATCTCACGCTCGTAGCCTTTAATCTCTTTCGGACTGATGCCCAGCTGGCGTAATTGTATGTCCAGGAGTACCCTGGTGCCGGCGCCTTTCTGGCGGTTCACAAAAGTGATATCCGGTCGTTTTAAATCGGCGATTCCTTTGATACGTTTTGGATTTCCGGGGGCGAACATCAGTCCCTGGATGCGGTAAGCCAGGTGGACGATGGCGACTTCTCTCCCCGGCAGCACTCTTTTTACGTAGGGGTAATTATACTCGCCGGTTTCTTCATCCAGCAGGTGAATGCCGGCGAGGTGCGCACGGTCTTCCTGGATAGCAATGAGGCCTCCGAGGCTGCCGGCATGGGTAATCTGTACCTTGAGTTTTTTATTGTCCCGTTTGGTCAGGTCCACGAGGATATTCAAGGCCATATCATGACTGCCAACGATATGGATGGTATCCTTATCTTTAACAGCATCACTGGTGGTTTCCGGCGCACTTAAGATTGCCTGTCTTTCTTCCCGCCAGCGTGCCATCTGGAGATAGAAGTCCGCCTCGATATCTTCCGGGCTGTAGCCCATGCTAAGTGCTTTTAGGATGTCATTGCCGACCATTTCCGAGAGACGCCTGCGCCGCTCCAGCAGTATATTGGGGTCGTCTGTCCGGGCGGTAACTATGGTGCCGCCCCGCTTACGGGCGACGACAACCTTCTCCTGTTCGAGTAAAAGATATGCCCGCAAAATGGTATTCTGATTGATACTTAAGAATTCGGCAAGCTGCCTGACCGGGGGCAGGTGGTCGCCGGGTTTAAGCTTTTCTGTGGCGATAAGGTTTCTGACCTGTTCCACTATCTGTATATGGAGCGGGTCTTTAGAGTGCTGGTCAATCTGTATATCTGCAATGTCCATATGTAATAAGCCAAATGTATTTATTATATGCGCTGTTAATATAGCCTAATACCTTCCCGTTGTCAACGCTGAATGATTATTAATTGGCGGCGTTTTGTATGCTTGTGATTCATGGTTCTTAAATCGATATATACCATGACTTACTCACGATTGCAGGCAGGTTTTACACGTGTATTGATATCATTATTTCTTATTCAGGTTTACTGGTTCAAAAAAACATTTATTTAAGTACATGTTCACCTGTAATTTAATATACATGGAAACCCTTATATCAACTTGCGGAAAGTTTCAGGGCACGGTTGGTAGTTACTTGGTTTAATGCAACGTATTTATAAGTTAATATTTTAATAAATCCCGTAGTAAATATAAAAAAATAATTATAAATCACATACGCAGTTCATGTTTGTGAAGTGCTTCGCTATTTTTTTAAATAGTGGATTCGTGCGCTCATGGATAAAAAGGAGGTCAACAAGTGTTTGAGAAGTTAAGGGGGATTTTTAGTTCTAAACAGCTATTTAAACTCAATTTGCAAACTAAGCTGCTCGCGTTGGGAATAGTGATAATTGCAGCCTTTATCGGCGTAATTCTGGGTTATATGCTGCCCGGCGTGCAGGACTCTCTGATGGCTGAAAGAGAGGCCAAGATAAAAGAAACCACGCAAATCGCCTGGGGTATTTTAGACAGTTGCTATCAACAGCAGAGTACGCGAGTATATTCTGAAAAAGAAGCCAAGGCAGAGGCGATCAGGCTTCTACGCGGTTTAAGATACGGACCGGAGAATACCGATTATTTCTGGGTAAATGATTATCGCCCTTACATGATTATTGACCCTTATAGGTTAGCCCTTCAGGGGTCAGACCTTAGTGATATCACTGATGCCGACGGCAGGGCGATATTTGTAGAAATGGTTGATGTTTGTATGGAGCAGGGTGAAGGTTCTGTTAAATTCATGTGGCAGTATTTTGATGAACACGAAAGACAAGAAGAAAAAATCAGCTATGTTAAAGCCTTTGAGCCCTGGGAGTGGATAGTAGGCACCGGTGTGTATACCGTTGATGTCCAGCAGGTAATAGATGCCAAGAGGGACCAATACCTGCTGGCGGCGGGCATTCTGGCGGTAATATGTTTTGTAATAATATACTTCCTTAGCAGGTCAATTTCAAAGAATATCAAGAGACTAGCCAGGGTGGCTGATAAACTGTCTATTGGCGATACCAAAATCAGAGTTAAAGTAAAATCGAGCGATGAAACGGGCGAGATGGCAGAGTCATTAACGAATGTCATCAATTATCTGTGGGATATGTCACAGGCTGCGGAGAAAATAGCGGCCGGTGATTTAACGGTGCAGGTAACGCCCAGGTCAGAAACCGATACTCTGGGTAAGAGCTTTAATAAGATGGTGGGAAACCTTAAGTCCATGATTGAAGACATCCGTCAAAAAATCGAATACCTCAACCAGATACCAAATACGATTCTGGTTGTGGACACTGAATATAACGTTCTGTTTGTCAACCGGGTTGCCGCCCGTGCCACGGGTAAAAAGGCGGAAGAGTGCATCGGGAAGAAGTGCTACGATTTGTTCAGTACGGGAGACTGTAAAACAGAAAACTGCGGTGTCGCTAAGGCGTTCCAGGCTAATAAAGTTGTTACCAGAGAAACTACCGTTAAATTAGCTTCCGGTGAAGTACCTGTACGGTACACCTGCGCGCCCATCAAGGATGCCGAAGGTAAGGTAATCGGCGCTACCGAGTACGTGCTCGATATAAGTAAAGAAAAAGCGGCTGTAGAGAGAATGACCGATATTTCGGAGAAACTATCGAAAGCCAGCGAAGAACTCAAGTCGGCTTCAGAGCAGTCGGGTTCGGCGACGGAGCAGATAGCCAGCGTCAGCCAGCAGGTAGCCAGAGGAGCCGAGGAGCAGACCAGGGGAATAAATGAAGTAAACCGGTCTATCGATGAACTTGACAAATCAATAGGACAGGTTGATAAAGGCAGCAAGGAACAGGCAAGGGCCGTGGAACAAACTGCTGGTATAGTACAGCAGGTTTCCAGCGCAGCAGAGCAGACAGCGGCCAGCGCCCAGGAAGCGGCTAATGTCGCCGGTCAGGCTGCTGAAGTTGCCAAGCAGGGCACCGAGACGGTTGAAAAGACCATCGCTGGCATCAGGCAGATTAATACCAGCATGCAGGACGTTGCCAAGAAGGTAGCGGAATTGGGCAAGCATTCGGAAGAAATTGGCGGTATGATTGCCGTCATTGATGACATTGCCGCGCAAACAAATCTACTGGCTTTGAATGCCGCCATCGAGGCCGCCCGAGCCGGCGACCAGGGTCGCGGCTTTGCGGTAGTCGCGGACGAGGTCAAGAAACTTGCTGAAAGAACGGCCAAAGAAACAAAAGAAATTGCCACACTTGTGAGTACCGTTCAGAATGGTGTCAATGACTCGATAAAGGCTTCTATGGAAGGAGCCAAACAGGCTGATGAAGGCTCGGTTCTGGCAAATGAAGCCGGGACAGCGCTGGACCAGATACTGGATTCCATCAATGGTATGACTTCACAGATAGAGCAGATATCAGCTGCGGCTGAGGAAATGAGTGCATCCGCTAGTGAAATGGTCAAGGTGGTCGAGGAAGTGAGCATGATTGCTGAAGAGAATCTTACGGCGACAAAGCAGATGGCTGATAGTAAAATCAAGGTAAGCGAGTCTGCCAATACCGTGGCCGCCACAACTGAGGAAAACAGCGCCGCCACGGAGCAAATGTCGGCCTCGGCACAGCAGATGAGTGCTCAAGTACAGCAGGTGGTCACCGCAGCGCAGTCGCTATCAAAGATGGCCAGCGACTTGAAGGGAGCTATCGGAATATTTGAGCTGCGCAACAGAGATAGAACTTCAGAAAAAAAGGAAACCGCTGAAAGCGAAAGCGGCAGTGGCAATGGGAAGAAGACCAAGCCCAATGTCAAGGATACTGTTGAATTGTAAACATGATACAGCGAAGTTGGGGCGCTTACGCCCCGACTTCGCTTTACTGCCGGACGATTACGGCATACGGAATTCCACCCCGGCTTAGGAGGAACATCGATGGATAAAGATACGATAGCTAATGAGAAACAGATGGTTTTGTTCGAACTTGGAACGGAGACATATGGCCTGGACATAGCATCTGTCTATGAAATAATACGCATGCAACCGATAACAAAGGTTCCCAAGGCGCCCAATTACGTTGAAGGAGTTATTAATTTGAGAGGCCGGGTGATTCCCGTTATTGATATTGGTAAAAGATTCGGCTTTGAAAAGACGGATGATATTAAGAACAAGCGTATCGTGGTTATTAACATCAAGGACACGACACTCGGAATTATCGTGGACGCCGTGACCGAAGTTATTCGCATACCCACCGACTCGATAGAACCCGTTTCAGATATAGTCACTTCCGGACAATCCGATTACCTGATGGGAATTGCCAAGCTGCCCGAAAAGATGATCATTCTACTGGCCTTGGATAAATTGCTTATGAAAGACGATGAACTGGCTGATATAACTGCTGAAGGTCCAGACGTAAAGACGGAGTTGGCAAATATAAAGTAAATAATTCCGGTTCAGGATTATGGAACTATACTATGGAGGTGGAATTAAACGTCGGGAGAGGCATTATAAGCTGAAGTTATTTCAATATTTGATAAACCATATTAGCAGGGTAATGAAAGGAGAATAGCGTGGACTTGGCCGCCGGCATTACTCCGGAAGACCTTAACTTATTTATACAGGAAGCCGACGAGCAGCTGCAACTACTTGACGAAGACATTGTAAGGCTGGAAAAAGAATTCGACAACCCGGATCTGATGCAGGAAATATTCCGGGCAGCCCACACTTTAAAAGGTTCTTCGGCAATGGTGGGGCATCAGCGTTTGTCTGACCTGGCCCATGCCATGGAGAATGTCCTCGATCAGGTGCGTAAAGGCGTGTTGTCAGTTAGCCCGCCGATTATCGACGCCTTGCTGCACGGCCTCGATATCATGCGGATGCTTCGTAAGGAGTTGGATTCTCCAGATGCGGAGCCTGCGGATATTACCGACGCTGTTGCTGAGCTTTCTGCCCTTTTAACAACTGTTAATCAGCCTGCAAAGAGAATCACCGAGCAGGTTGGTATTCTTACTCCTGATGCTGAAGCACAAGCTGAATTGGAAAAGGCCTGCCAGGAAGGCAAGCAGGCATATTTTATTAAAGTATCATTTGATGAGCAGTCCAGTTGGACGGCGGTACGGAGTTTTCAGGTAATCAATAGTCTCTCGGCGATTTGCGAGATAATTGTCTCTCTGCCGACCACGCAGGAGATAGAAGAAGGAGCGATAAATCATTTATTCCAGATTTTAGTGGCCAGTAATAATACTGAAGAAGATATTAGAAAGCTGCTGACGGGGATTCCTGAAGTTAAAAGTGTTGAAATCCTTGCGCATGAAAAGGACGCGCCTGAAGAAGCACCGAAAGCACCCGGTCCCGATTCGGTTGCTACCGCCAAGGAAGATATAAAATTAAGCCACACGGTAAGGGTCGATGTAAACCGGCTTGATACTCTCATGGAACAGGTGGGCGAACTGGTTATCAACCGTAATCAAATCAGCCAGCTCGGCAGGACGCTGGCGGAAAAATACCACGAAGATGAAATCATCGTTGCTTTCGGTGACAGTGTGTCGCAGATAGCCAAGATAATCAGCACCCTCCAGCAGGACGTAATGTCGATACGTCTCCTGCCTGTTGAGATAGTATTTAATACCTTGCCGCGAATGGTCAGGGACATCGCGCGTAAAGAAAATAAAAAGGTTGAATTTATTATAGAAGGCCAGGAGACCGAGGTGGACCGCAGCGTCATCGAACAACTACGCGATCCCCTTATCCATATGCTGCGTAACTCTATAGACCATGGCATAGAAGTGCCGGAGGAACGTATTTCTGTCGGCAAACCGGAAGCGGGTACGATACGCCTTACGGCTATGCATGAACAGGATAACATCGTTATTACCGTGAAAGACGACGGCAAGGGGATTGAACCCAAGGCAATAAGAAAATCGGCTGTCGATAAAAAGATAGATACACCGGAGAATATCTCAAAATTGACGGATTCTGAAGCTGTTAACTTAATTTTTGATTCCGGTTTATCAACGGCGACCGAGGTTACCAATGTATCGGGCAGGGGGGTTGGGCTGGATGTAGTAAAGACAAATATCGAAAGTCTGGGCGGTTCGGTTAGCGTTGAATCAGCCCCCGGGCAGGGAACCACGTTCACGCTAACACTGCCTATAACGCTGGCCATTATCCCCGCGCTGCTTGTAAGCACCGGAGGTACCATTTGCGCGATACCTTTGTCAAGCATCGTCGAGGCCGATAAATTAGATGAAAAGGAAATTCAAACCGTAAGAGGTAAGGAAGTGACGCTTTTCAGAGGCGATGTACTGCCCCTCCTGCGGCTCGATGAAGTATTCGGGTGGAGTGATGAAAATAACAGGAATAATGAAGCCCTTCATATTGTGGTCGTCAAGTATGCCGGCACCCGGGTAGGTCTTGTTGTTGAAGAATTGCTGGAGCAGCAGGAGCTGGTGGTGAAATCGCTTGACCATTTTATCGGGGCGAGTAAGGGTATAACCGGCGCCAGTATTTTAGGTGACGGCAGGGTTGTACTTATTCTTGATATCACATCGCTTATAAGGGGCACTATTGTAGAGCGCCAGAATGGCGATAATATAAAAACACGAATATTAGCATCCAGATCTGGTACTAAATAATAAGGAGAATTTAAAATGGACCTGGAAAAGGAAATTCAGGAAATAGACTTTGCCGATATTAATATGGCAGGTCTCTTTGGGGAGGGTGTGAATAATGCGATTGAAGGCCTTTCCCAGATGGCCGGGCGGGAAGTGAAAGTCGTCAGTATGGATATCAAAAAAGTACTGGTCAAAGATATTCCGGATTTATTCGGCGGGCCCGAAGCTTTGATAATTGCCATATATGTAGAAATATTCGGCAAGGCCAACGCCAACGGTCACATGGTTGTGGTGTATAAGCCGGAAGTGGCTTTCGGACTTGTGGATTTACTGCTGGACCAGCAGAACGGTTCTACCACGGAACTAAACGATATGGAAAATTCAACCTTGGGAGAAGTCGGCAACATCATGGGCTCGTTTTTCCTGAATTATCTTTCCGATACGACCGGCCAGCGACTTAAGCCGTCGCCGCCTGCGGTGATGATGGATATGGCCGGCGCCGTCCTGGACTCGACACTGGCAAATATCCTTGCCTACAGCGATGAAACATATATCGTGGATACCGTGTTCGGGACCAAAGACCGGCAAGTATCGGGCACTTTTATGATAATTCCTAATCCTAGTCTGGAGGCGGGTTAATGGCAGTGATATTTTCTGAAACAGCCGCACCAGAGCAGGAGCTTCATGTTGTAGGTATGGGAGATCTAATAGTAACGGATTCTCCTGATGCTGTGCTATCTTGCATTGGACTAGGTTCCTGCGTTGCCGTTTGCGCCTATGATAAAAGAGAAAAGATAGGCGGCATGGCACATATCGTACTGCCGCAGAATTACGGCATCCCCGGTAAAAGTGAGGCTAAATACGCCGATACTGCCGTTCCGCTGCTGTTGAATGAAATGACAAAGAAAGGCTGTATAAAAAGATGGTTGGTTATAAAAATAGCAGGCGGGGCTCAAATGACATTGTCTCCGGGGCTAAGAGACACCTTCAAGACCGGCGAGAGAAATCTGGAACAAATAATATCGGTGTTGCGGAGAGAAAATATTACCCCGGAAGCGGCAGATACGGGTGGAAGTATTGGAAGGACAGTAAAGATGTATGTGAGAACTGGGCAGGTCACGGTTAAAACTGCTTACGGCTCAGCCCGGGAGATATAACAATGAAAAATAAATTGCTTAATAATATAACTACTGGCAAAAAGGAGATAACATGGTTACGGTAATGGTTGTGGACGATGCAATGTTCATGCGAAAAAAATGCGCGCAGGTTTTATCCCAAAACGGTTATGCCGTCGTCGAAGCTGCAAGCGGAGTGGAGGCATTAACAGCCTACAAGCAGGAGAAGCCGGATTGTGTGTTGCTGGACATCACCATGCCGGATATGGACGGGATAGAGGCGTTGAGAGAACTGCTTAAAGTCGACCCCGGTGCCAAAGTTTCGATGTGTAGTGCCATGGGACAGCAAGGTATTGTTATCGAAGCTTTAAAAATGGGGGCCAAGGATTTCGTGGTCAAACCGTTCGATGTTGCTAGGGTGGTGGGTTCTGTAAAGAAAATGATAGGCTAATATCTCGGGATAATAAGGTTTAGTATTTTGGGAGAAAAGCAGGTGCAGAAAAAATTACGAGTGCTTGTTGTTGACGATTCCGGTTATGTTATTACAGCAGTTTCCAACAAGCTTAATAGCGACCCGGAAATTGAGGTTATCGGCTCCGCCCGTAACGGTATCGAGGCCGTAGAAAAGGTAAAGAGCCTCAAACCGGACGTTGTGACCATGGATGTCATCATGCCGGAGATGGACGGCATCGCCGCTTTAAAAGCGATAATGGAGGAGTGTCCTACTCCGGTGGTAATGCTTAGCGCATTGACCAGCGAAAATGCAGAGACCACTTTAAAAGCTCTGGAACTGGGCGCGGTTGATTTCTTTCTAAAACCCTCGGCTATTAATCCGGTGGCCGATGATACCCTGGCGACAAAAGTAAAGACGGCTGCCAGGAGTAACCTCGCTAAGAACGGGCAGTTCGCGGCGGATATCGGTTCAAATAAAAAGAGAGTAACTCAAGAAAAATCTACAACCTTTAAAAAGCTGGTGGTTATAGGTGCTTCTACTGGTGGCCCCAGGTCATTAATGCAAATAATTCCCGCTATTCCGGTAGATATTCAGGCGGCGGTATTAATAGTCCAGCATCTTCCCCCCGTTTTTACACGGTCGCTGGCGGAAAGGCTGGACCAGGTATCTCAAATAAGCGTGGAAGAGGCAGGGGAGGGGAGTATTGTGTGCAAAGGCAGGATTTTAGTGGCTCCCGGCGATTTCCACATGTTGATAGAGAGCGGTGGCAAAATAAAACTTGACCAGGGGCCGCATGTTCTGGGAGTACGGCCTGCGGTTGATGTAACTATGAAATCGGCGGTGGATAAATTCGGCGATTCTGTGGTCGGTGTTATCCTTACCGGTATGGGTATCGATGGAACACAGGGGGCCTCTTATATCAAAGCCGCGGGAGGCAAGGTCCTGGCCCAGGACGAGGCCACCAGCGCGGTGTACGGTATGCCGATGAGCGTGGTAAAAGCTGGTTATGCCGACCAGGTATTGCCTTTACATAAGATTGCCAGAGGTATTGTTGAAGCTTGTGATTCCCGGGAGAAGGTTGCATGAACGCGGAAGATTTCATTTACGTAAAAAAGAAAATACGTGAACTGACCCAATTTGACCTTGATAATTACGGTCGTAACCAGATGATACGGCGTCTGGACGGCTATATTGCACGGTTTAAAGTAAGAAATGTGGTGGAATACTGCAAGTTAATCGAACGGGATAAACACGAACTGGAGAAACTGAAGAAATTCCTCACCATAAACGTATCCGAGTTTTTCCGGGATGCTGTTCAATTTAAACTGCTGCAGGATGAAATATTACCATTATTATTAAAGAAAAATCTTGGACTGAATATCTGGAGTGCTGGTTGTGCTAATGGGGCCGAGGCTTATTCAGTAGCTATTCTCCTGGACAGGTTATCTCCTTATAGAAAGCATCGGGTACTGGCAACGGATATTGATAAAGTTATTTTAAACCAAGCAGCAACCGGCGGACCATATGGAGCAGCCGAGGTAAGGAATGTACCACCAGCTTTGCTGAAAAAATATTTCATTGAAAATGATGGTAATTATCGGGTGATTGACCGGATTTGCAATAAAGTCACCTTCGGACTGCATGACCTGACACGGGACCCGTTCGAGAATGATTTCGACCTGATAATATGCCGCAATACGGTGATTTACTTCTCAAGTGAAACAAAGAAAATATTAAGGAAAAAGTTCCTGGATTCTTTAAGAGTTCTCGGGATACTTTTTATCGGCGCCACCGAGACGATGCTGGATGCCAGGGATAACGGATTTCAGCGTCTGTCCGCGTGCTTTTACAGGAAGAAATCGGGCGTACCTGAAAAATCTCATGAGCCAGTGGTATCCAGCGGGAGTACAAAATGAGGCGTATAACCATAAAATATGCCAAGCCGGGTATGGTCCTGGAGCAGCCTGTTTATGACAACTTCGGGAATACCCTGGTGGATAAAGGCAAGGAACTGGACCCCGGCCTTGTGGTTAGTATGAGAGAAAAAGGCGTGACGGAGATATTTATCCGTGATTGGCGCGCGGTGGATGTTCTGGCCGCTCCTCTTTTTACGCCGCAAACCGAGGGCATACTGGCCAAGGCTTTCCGGCAGCTGCTGCTGGACAGCGAGGGGAAACAGAGACTATCCGTCATCAATCTCAACCAGCTGCATATTGCCATGATTGCCATGATCAGGGAGATGAACCTGAATATGATTGGTGATATCAATGTATCATGTAAAATATCGCCGAGAGACTACCTGTATCTACAACCTGTAAAGACCGTTGGTCTTTCCCTGGCACTTGGCCATGGATTGAGACTTTCCCCTGATGAGCTGGCCAGCCTCGGGATGGCGGCTATTCTCAAAGATATCGGCCTGCCCAGGCAAGCGATTGAAAAGGTGGACTGGATGGCTGAAGGTAATTCGCCGCGCATGGCAGAACATCCGGGTATCGGTTTCAAACTGCTTAATATGCATAAAATGACTTCAGGAGAAACGGCCAAAGCGGTGCAGCAGCATCATGAGTTCTGGAACGGTTCGGGTTATCCGGATGGATTAAAGAGTAAGGATATTTCGCTCTTCGCGCGCATTATTGCCGTAGCCGATTCTTTTGTTGATTTATTGACGGACCGACCGGGAAGGAACAAAGTCCTGCCGCACCAGGCAATTGAGTATATTATGGCGGGGGGCAACGACCAGTTCGACCCGGAAATCGTCGAATTATTGGTAAGGCGCGTTCCTTCATACCCGGCTGGGATTTCGGTGAAATTAATTACCGGCGATACCGGCATTGTTGCCAACCCTAAGCTCGGGTTCATCGCCAGGCCTATAATCCGAATTTTTCAACGTCCGGCGCAGGGCGTATTGAAAAATCCCTTTGATATCGACCTGTCCAAACCGGATTTTCAACGTTTACTTATTACTGAAGTGTTGGAGTACGATTAATGACACGTGAAGATAGAATTTTATCTCAATCGGAGATAGATTTTCTGTTAAAGAAGATTCAGCCGAAGTCGGATACGCCGGCGGAAAAGGACGAGCCAGTGCCTGAAAATGAACC
>CAZRQP010000001.1:0-33286 GCA_964602315.1 uncultured Dehalococcoidaceae bacterium | reverse complement strand
GTATAGTCTATGAAAACCTCGGCATGTCCGATAGTAAACTCAAGCACGTGACCGCCGGCATCCTTGCTATTTGTCAGGAAATGCAGGTGGTAGCCCGGCATATTAAGGCCGGTGATAAAAGGAGGAGAGCGGAACCCGACCATGGTGCCTTCCACCTCCTCGAATTCAAAGATGGGCTGGTGTTTGGTGACTTCAACCAGCGGGGGGTAGGGCTTTTGCTGGGCGGGTACGCTCCGTGTTTTCATATAGCTGAACGTGCCTTCGATTTTAATGGCGCAGAAGGTGTTTATGCTGGGTAGAATACTATCTAGATACTCCTGTAGTGAAGTGTAATCAAGGCCTTGCGCCAACTCACCCGTATAGTCGGTATCGAAGAATGTTACCATCGCGAACGGTGTTTCCTGGCTATCGGCGACAGGGTAGGCTACGCCGTCGGCTTTAACCTGATAAAACTCGCCGTCGAAGGCCAGCATCTCGCCGTCGAGGCCTTTAAAAGTGCCGATACCGAAATCGCCGTATCCCTTAAGTACTTCATACGTCATAACGCCGTCGTACACGCCGTTGAGAAGGGCATCAATCGTTGATATTTGCGTCATTGTTTCTCTTTCGGCAATGGGATTATCGGCGTATTCTGTGGAATTGGCTTGAGACTCGGTTCCCGCCTGGCCGCACGCCGTTACCAGGGCAGCCCCGATAACTAAAACAGCGATAACTAAACAGAATAAAGACTGCGGGAGAGTATTCTTCTTACTCTTAATAAGTTTTTCTTTTTTCAAAATACATAAAACCTCAACGTTTATTTACCATGTGAATCATTAACGGCCTCTCTTATTAGTTTAATATATATAGGATTTCTCTGTCTATGTGATTGACCGCCAGGTCTGTTCCGTAGCATAATGCTAGCAAGAGGTAAACATGAAACGAAAATGTCTATTATCAATTCTGCTTCTATTAGCTTTATTGATACCTGTTTCAGGATGCGGCGTTCCGTCCAATCCTGATATGCCTCTGGTACTGCTGACCGATTTCGGTACCGATGATTACCGCGTGCCCAGGCTTAAAGGTGTGATTTATGATACTTATCCCGACGCACAGGTAATCGATGCTACTCACGGTATTACGTCCTATGATATCGCCGCCGGCGCTTATGTGCTTGGTCTGACGGCAAAGGAGTTTCCCGGGGGATTCGTCTTTGTCGCCGTGGTCGGGGCACGCAGCACCGCCGAAGGAAGATCGTTGGTGCTGACCAATAACAAGGACCAGGTTTTCGTGGCGCCGGATAACGGACTGCTTACCTACATTATTAGCGATATGGGTGTTAAAAATATATATGAGGTCGCCAACCAGGCACTTTTCGACCAGCCTATTTCAACCCTGTCTTTCCACTACCTACTGGGTAGAGTGGGGGCTCTTATCGCTTCCGGTCATAGTCCGGCGGATATGGGGCCGCCGATTGCCTCAACCGTAATGCTGGATATCCAGGAAGGCGGGATAACCGACGGAAAGATAGCCGGCTCCATGGTGTTTATCGACCACTTTGGTAATTGCCTGACCAACATACCCGGTGAAACCTTAAGCGAGTACGGCCTGAATATCGGGGACACGGTTTTGATAATCATCGACGGAAATACTATAGAGGCAAAATACGGCGAGACCTATGGTGACGTTCCCGCGGGAGAGTGTGTTCTTACTATTAATTCGCTGGGAACGGTGCAGTTTTCTATAAACAATGGCAGTTTTGCCGACACTTACGGAATCAACACGGGGATTAAAGTTGAGCTTGAGCGATAACATAATTCCTTGGTGATTACGACTGCCAATATAATTTTTCAGGTATTTTAATCCATGATTTAAAGGCGCTATTGATTTTTTTTTGAGCACTTGATATCATTAAACCAAGGTTCAAATGTACCAATATACATAGACCTTTAGTACATGTTTGATATACAAAAAGATATACACATCAGGATTCCTAAAGAACTTTATACAAAGCTTAAAGTTAAATGCGCCTATATCGGCAGTTCCATGCAGGACTATATAATCAGGTTGATGGACCATGACATCCAGAATCCGTCAAGAAAAAAGTCTGTCCTGATTGTCGATGATGAAAAAGTCATGCGCGAGGGCCTCCGTGACTGGTTTAAAGACAGTTATAACGTGACTACAGCCGGAACAGGTGAAGAGACCATCGATATGGTAAAAAACCAGGAATTCGATGCACTTATTATCGATGTTAGGTTGACAGGCAGAAGCGGCATCGATGTAATGAAAGAGGTAAAGCAGATACAACCAGATATTAATTCCATCGTGATGACTGCCTATCCGTCAGTTGAGACGGCTGTAGAGGCAATGAAAGCAGGTGCTATAGAATTCATAGTGAAGCCTTTTTCTCCGAGTCAACTTGAGAGACTCATCTGAATACTATCCTTGGGTAGCAATGAAGAATGGCGGAAAAGAGTAAGCATGCAAATGTGCGTGAAAGCAGGTACAAAGTGGTAGAAAGAGAGGTGGGGTATTTGACTATCTCGCCTCTTTTATTTTTACCGTTGCAATATTTATTCAAAAAAGTGTCTTACGTTTCTATTTTTAGGAGGTAAAGCATGGAACCGAAAATAGGTGTGTATGTCTGCGATTGCGGTTCAAATATTCTGGGTAAGATTGATGTTCCCAAGGTCGTGGAATATGCCCAGAGTCTGCCGACGGTAACGATTGCCCGCGAATACAGGTTCATGTGTTCCGGTCCGGGACAGGCGTTGATCGAGCAGGATATCAAAGAAATGGGACTGAACCGGGTAGTTGTTGCCTCATGCACCCCGCAGATGCACGAGCCGACCTTCCGCCGCCTGATGCAGCGGGCCGGACTTAACCCATACCTGTTTGAAATGGCGAACATCCGCGAGCATGCCTCCTGGATTACCGAGGACCCGGAAGCGGCCACAGAGAAAGCCAAGGCGCTGGTAAGGGCTTCGGTAAGGAGGGTATACTACCAGGAACCTCTGGAGACGAGAGAAGTGCCGGTACATCCCGATACTCTGGTTGTGGGCGGCGGTGTCGCCGGAATCCAGGCGGCACTGGAAATCGCTGATTCCGGGCATAAGGTATATCTGGTGGAAAGAGAGCCGAGCATCGGCGGACACATGATTCAACTCGATAAGACCTTCCCCACACTCGATTGCTCTGCCTGTATCCTTACGCCGAAGATGACGCTTGCCGGTTCACATCCGTTTATCGAGCTGATGACTTACAGCGAAGTTACGGAGGTCTCCGGTTTCATCGGCAACTTCACTGTGAAAATACGTAAGAAGCCCAGGTATATTGATGTTAATGAGTGCAACGGCTGTTCCGACTGCGAAAAAGTCTGCCCGGTAACTGTGCCGTCGGAATTCAATATGAAATTAGGCACGCGGAAAGCCACCTATCGTCCCTTCCCGCAGGCCGTCCCTAGCGCTTACGTCATAGATAAGAGGGGGAAATCTCCGTGTTCGTTTACCTGCCCGGCCGGAGTAAATGCCCATGGTTATGTGGCGCTGATTTCGCAGGGTAAGTTCAAGGAAGCTATGGAAGTCCTGCGCCGCACCATGCCTTTTGCTGGGGTATGCGGACGGGTCTGTACCCATCCCTGCGAGACCGAGTGCGAGCGAGGTAAGGTAGACCAGCCTATAGCTATCAGGGCATTAAAGCGGTTTATGGCCGACTATGAACTCAAGAATGGACGTGAGAAAGCTGCGCCGGTAGAAAAGACCAAGAAGGATAAAGTCGCTATCGTTGGCTCCGGTCCAGCCGGGCTCGCTTGCGCTTACGACCTGGTGAAAGCAGGTTATCCAGTGACTGTCTTCGAGGCTGCCAGCCAGGCGGGGGGTATGCTGCGCTACGGGATTCCGGAGTACCGCCTGCCTAAGCGAATCCTCGATGATGAGATTGAATATGTAAAAGAGCTTGGCGTTGAGATAAAGACCAACACCGCGGTGACTGACATTGACGAGCTTAAGAAACAGGGATACAAGGTAGTGTTCCTGGCCAACGGTGCCTGGGTGAGTCAGAAGATGAACATCCCCGGCGAGGACGCCGGGGGAGTGATGCACGCCATTGAGTTCCTGAAACAGGTGAGTGAAGGCAAGAAGGTTGAACTGGGTAAAAGGGTGGCTGTAGTCGGCGGTGGTAATGCGGCCGTCGATGCCGCCCGTACTGCGCTGCGCCTGGGCGTTAAAGAGGTGAGTATTATTTACCGCCGTTCGCGCGCGGAAATGCCGGCTATCCCCGATGAAATAGAAGAAATGGAGGAGGAAGGCGTAAAAATCCGCTATCTAACCAATCCCGTTGAAGTAATTGCGGCCAACGGAAAGCTGACCCGGGTCAAGTGCATCAGGATGGAGCTTGGCGAGCCGGATGCTTCCGGGCGACGGCGTCCAATGCCGATTGAAGGGTCGGAATTCGATATGGAAATCGATACCCTTATTATGGCTATAGGCCAGGCGGTTAACAAATCAATGCTGCCCGGGAATATTGAATATTCCGAGTCCGGCACCGTTAAAGCCGATGAAATAACCTTCGAGACCAGTGTTAAAGGTGTATTTGCTGGCGGTGATGTCATGGCCGGCCCGGCTACGGTTATCGAAGCAATTGCCGACGGCAAGGAAGCTGCTATATCCGTAGACAGATATCTGCAGGGCGCCGATATGAAAGAAGGACGGCCGGAGGAAAAAGAGCGCGTCAAAGACGTATCCAAGGATGGCGTAGTTGAGAAGCCGAGAGCCACTACATCTAAACTATCTGTCGCCGAAAGGACTAGGTCGTTTAATGAAGTTGAGGCGGGACTGGACGAGGAAGCGGCCATTGAAGAAGCAAACCGCTGCCTTAACTGTGCTGTCTGCTGCGAATGCCTGCTGTGCGAGTCGGCCTGTGAACGTAATGCTGTAAGACACGATATGAAAGAGGAAATAGTTGAAGTAAATGTCGGAAATATTCTGCTGGCGACAGGGTTCAAGGAGTTCGACCCCTCCGTCATGCAGCAATACGGCTACGGACGGCTGGATAATGTGATTACCGGTCTGGAATTCGAGCGGATGATAAATTCAGCCGGTCCCACCAGCGGTAAAATACTGTTGAAAAACGGTGAAGAGCCGGAGAGAGTAGCGATAGTCCACTGTGTCGGCAGCCGCGATATTAATTACCACGAATATTGCTCGTCAGTCTGCTGCATGTACTCGCTCAAGTTTTCACACCTGCTTAGAGAACACTTGCCCAAGGCGGAAGTCTACGAGTTTTACATTGATATCCGGGCGCCGCGAAAAGGCTTCGAGGAGTTCTATAACCGTATCTTGAAAGAAGGAACGATTTTTTACCGAGGCCGCCCCGGTGAAATCACCGATGTGGCAGAAACGCCTTACGAAGAGGGTAAGTTAATCGTCAAATTTGAGAATACCCTCATTGGTGAAAAAGAACGCCTGCCGGTCGATATGGTAATTCTTAGCTCCGCCCTTGAGCCCCATGAGAATGCAAGAGATGTTGCCAGGATATTCAACATCAGTTGCGGCGAAGGGGACTTCTTCATCGAGAGGCATCCCAAGCTCGACCCGGTAGCCACCATGACGGATGGCGTTTTCATCGCCGGCTGCTGTGAAAGTCCAAAGGACATACGTGACAGTGTCTCCCAGGCTTCGGCGGCGGCTGCCAGGATACTAGCTCTCATCAGCAAGGGTAAGGTGGAAACCGAGGCTACTATCGCGGAAATCGATGAGGAAAAGTGCTCTGGCTGCAGGGTCTGTAACCTGCTTTGTCCCTACGGGGCGATAGACTACATTGAAGAAAAGAAGGTGTCAAGAATTAACGACGCCATCTGTAAAGGCTGCGGAGCGTGCGTGGCTGCCTGCCCGAGCGCAGCCATCAAGCATAAGCACTACACTACGCAAGAAATAATGGCGCAAATCGAAGGAATTCTAGTCTAGGTCTGGTCGAATAGACCTGGAAAGGGGAAAATATGGAGACAGAAACTATCAAAGAAGCCAAGTCATTCGTTGATGAAGTGGCCGCCGAGCCTGGAGGAGAAAAAATCAATGAATGTATCCAGTGTGGGGTATGCAGCGGCTCCTGCCCGACCGTTGAATGGTGGCAATACCCGCCGAGAAAAATCATCGCTATGATACGGGCCGGCAAGCGAGACATGGTGCTTTCCAGCACTTCTGCTTTTAACTGCGTCACTTGCTATTCCTGCACGGTACGCTGTCCCCGGAATATAAACCCCACCCAGTTGATTCATGCCGTCGAAGCTATCGCCGAGCGTGAAGGTTATAAGCCAAAAACCCCGACCTTGACTCTGCATCGAGGTTTACGCGACGCAATGATGCAGGGGCGTATCTGGGAACTCAGACTGGCAATGCTTTTCTACTTTAAAACCAGTTTGCTGGAAGGAATGAAGATGATGCGGGTAGCCTGGGACCTGATATCTCGCGGTCTGATGCCGCTTTTACCGCCTAAACAGACCAAGAAAGGCGGCAAGGAGGTCACAGCTATCTTGAAAGCGGTCGAGGCAATGCAAAAGAGCGGAGGTGCCAAATGAAACAATATACTTATTTTCCCGGCTGCGCCATGGGAAGCACCGGGAAGCCGATTCAAACATCCATAGATGCGGTTTGTGAAGTGTTGGATATAGAACTCATAGAGCTTGAGGGTTGGACATGCTGCGGTTGCCCCGGAGAGTCGATCAATGAGCTGGCGGCAACTGCCATTGCCACACGCAACCTGGCAATTGCGGAAAAATTTAAACTTGATATGGTTACTGCTTGTAGCTGCTGCTATCGGAACCTTCTTGCCGCGCACGTAACCTATACCGAGGACCCCAGAATCAGGGAACAGGTCAAGAAAGCCCTGGCGGCGACTAATCTGGAATATAACGGGACCCTGCGCGTCAGAAACCTGGTTGATGTTTTTATCAATGATATTGGTCTTGATGTAATTGCTTCTAAAGTGCAGAGGAAATTGACCGGCATGAAGGTTGCCAATTATTACGGCTGCCACCAGACGCGACCTTACGGGCCGGACGACCATGAATTCCCGGTCTACCAGGACCAGATATCAGAAGCCCTGGGCGCCGAAACTGTCTTCTTCCCTTTGAAGGCCCAGTGCTGTGGAGGCACGCAGCTTTTCAGTAATAAAAAGATGATTTACAGACTACTCTATAAAATTCTTGATAATGTTGAACAGCACGGCGGCGAGTGCATTTCCAGCACCCTGTGCCCACTGTGTTTCACCAACCTCGATGCTAACCAGGGGCGTATCAAAAACCGCAATGGTAAAAATTTTGAGATGCCGGTACTGGCTTTATCGCAGTTAATGGGAATTGCTTTCGGCTTCAGTCCTAAAGAGGTAGGGCTGAATAAAAATATCTCCCCGGCTCTTAAAGCGGTTAAACCATACTTGAAGTCAAAGGTGCAGGAGGTGGTGAAATGATTTGGGAACCAAAAATCGTCGGATTTTTATGCAGTTGGTGTTCCTATCGTGGCGCCGACCTGGCAGGTACGTCACGGATTCCTTCCGCACCTAATGTAAAGGTAATCAAGGTGCCTTGCAGCACCAGGGTGGAACCGGCTTTCGTTATAAAAGCCTTTCAGTCAGGGGCTGATGGCGTGCTTATCTTGGGCTGCCACCCGGGGGACTGTCATTATATTGAAGGAAACTACAAGACAATGCGGCGTGTACCGCTATTGAAGAAAATGCTCAAGCAATTCGGCATTGAAGAAGAAAGAGTACGCCTGGACTGGGTATCCGCTTCTGAAGGTGAGAAATACGCCTCCGTCGTCAATGAAATGACGGAGAAGGTCAGGGAACTCGGGCCGTTCAAGGCGAATAACGGAGAGGGACAGCATGGCGAAAATTAAATTAGCTCTATATTGGGCCTCCAGCTGCGGGGGTTGTGAAATCGCCCAGCTGCAGATTGGTGAGAAACTGCTGAAACTAATAGATGCGGCCGATATCGTTTTCTGGCCGGTGGCTATCGACGTCAAGTATAAGGATGTGGAAGCCATGCCTGAAAAGAGCATCGATGTCTGCCTGTTTAACGGCGCCATCCGTACCTCGGAGCAGGAGTACATGGCAAAGATGCTGCGCGATAAATCAAAAACGATGATTTCCTATGGCGCCTGCGCAAATTACGGAGGCATTCCGGGTCTGGGTAATCTATATAACCGTGAGATGATTTTTAACAGGGCTTACCTGGAAACACAGTCCACGGACAATGAAAAGGGGGTAACTCCCCAGACCAGTATTGACGTGCCGGAGGGGAAACTCTCTCTCCCTGAATTTTTCGATACCGTTAAAAGCCTGCCTCAAACCGTGGAGGTGGATTACATTATTCCCGGCTGTCCGCCGGAAGAAAAGACCACCTGGCTTGCCCTTGAAGCACTGATTCAAAACAAATTGCCGCCAAAGGGCTCGATAATCTCTCATAACGTAAAAGCTGTATGTGATGATTGCCCTCGCACCAAAAATGAAAAGAAAGTTAAAAAATTCTATCGACCTTTCGAGATTGACCCGGACCCGGAGGTCTGTTTGCTCGAACAGGGGATACTGTGCGCTGGAGTAGCCACTGCCGGCGGCTGCGGAGCAATGTGTCTGAAAGCTAACATGCCCTGCACCGGTTGCTATGGCCCTGTTAAGGGTGTCACCGACCAGGGGGCGCATTTCTTGAGCGCGGTGGCATCTATAATCGACTCAACCGACCCTGAAGAAATCGCCAGTATAATAGATGATATCGCTGACCCGGCCGGCACGTTCTACAGGTACTCTCTGCCGGACTCGCTGTTAAGGAGGGCCAAAATATCATGAAGAAGATAACGATAGACCCGATAACCCGCCTCGAGGGGCATGGAAAGATAGAGATATTCCTGAATGAGGACGGCACCGTTGCCAATTCTTATTTCCAGGTGCCGGAATTAAGGGGATTTGAAAAATTCTCCGAAGGCCGTATGGCTGATGATATGCCCCAGATTACCGAGAGGATATGCGGCGTTTGCCCGGAAGCGCATCACGTGGCTTCCACTAAAACGCTTGATGCCCTATATCACGTTGAACCCACTCCAACGGCGAAAAAACTCCGTGAGCTCCTTTACAGCGCCTTCTATGTGACCGACCATACCACGCACTTCTATATTCTGGGCGGCCCTGATTTTGTCATGGGGCCGGATGCTCCGGTAGCCGAGCGCAATATTATCGGTGTTATCGGCAAGGTGGGGCTGGAACTGGGTGGAGCTGTTATCAATGCCCGTATGCGTAATCACCATGTCATCGAATTGATTGGCGGCAGGGGCATACACCCTGTCTTTGGTCTTCCTGGCGGCGTCAGCAAGAGTCTTAGTGAAGACGAAAGAAAGGAAATAGAGGAAATTGCTAAAGATTCGGTAGAATTCGGCAAGCTGTCGTTAAAGGTCTTCGATGATATCGTTCTCAAAAACAAAGAATATGTCGATATGATTGTCAGCGACGCCTATACCCACAAGACCTACTATATGGGTATGGTGGATGAAAATAACAAGGTCAATTACTATGAAGGCAAGGTCAGAGTAGTCGACCCCGAAGGCAAGGAATTTGCGAAATTTGCTCCGGCCGAATATCTCGACCATATCGCCGAGCATGTGGAACCGTGGTCCTATATCAAGTTCCCCTTCCTGAAGAAAGTAGGATGGAAGGGCTTTGTGGACGGCAAGGACAGCGGCGTATTCCGTGTGGCTCCACTGGCCAGACTCAATGCCGCCGATGGCATGTCGACACCGCTGGCGCAGGAACACTACGAGAGATTCTACGATACCCTCGGAGGTAAACCGGTTCACCATACGCTGGCGATGCACTGGGCGCGCCTTATCGAGCTGCTCAATGCCGCGGAACATATGCTGGAACTAAGCCGCGACCCTGAAATTACCAGTACCGATATACACAATATCCCCGACCAGACTCCTGATGAAGGTGTTGGAATCGTGGAAGCGCCCCGCGGTACACTTATCCATCACTATATAACCGATGAAAAGGGTGTGATTAAAAAAGCAAATCTGATTGTAGCTACGGTTAATAACGGCGCTGCTGTAAATATGTCGATAGGTAAAGCCGCCAAGGCGGTTATCCAGCCCGGCAAAGAAATCACGGAGGGCATTCTCAACCGTGTAGAGATGGCCTGGCGTCCTTATGACCTCTGCCTCGCCTGCGCTTCGCACGATTTGAGCGGCCCTTCACCGGTGCCGATTTATATATATGACAGCAAAAATAACCTGGTTAACAAACTGAGCAGCAACTAAAACGTTACAAGAGTTTATTAGCAATCATTGATGGTATATAATAGAGAATCAATATAGTCGGCTGCAGTGAAAGTGGTTGCTAATATGCATTATCACTGGCTGAAAACGCTAAAGAGCCCGCATTTATGGGTGGTTGTATTCTTATTCGTTGTGGGAGTTATACTTCACTACCCGCAGCAGATACTCGCGACGGATACGGTTTCCCTATTTTCATTCCTCGGTCTTAGCCGCCACGCTGTGGAACGTATTTTTCTATTATTGCCACTTGGCTATGCCGGGTTCTTTATAGGTACACGGGCGGGATTGATAAGCCTGGCAATAGCCACCGCTATCATGCTGCCGCGTGTTTTCGTGATATCGCAGTTTTTTGCTGACGCTCTATTCGAGACTATCGGGGTAATCGTTATCGGTTCTCTAGTAATTTTATGGATTTATTATGATAGGAAGAGAAAGGAACAAGAAAAACAGATTCTTGTAACCCTCGAGGAATCCAACAAACAACTCCAGTCTTATTCAAAAGCGCTGGAAACAAACCACCGGCGACTTAAAGAAACCCAGGCGCAGGTAATCCAGGCGGAAAAGCTTACGTCTCTGGGGCAGCTGGCAGCGTCCATTGCCCATGAAATAAATAATCCTTTGTCCGGTACGCTTGTTTACACCCAGTTGCTGGCCAGGAAGGTTGAAAGAGGCGAAGCTGATAATGAAGTTACCCTCGATTACCTGTCTAAAATGGAATCAGAACTCGTCCGCAGTACCAAATTGGTACAAAACCTGCTTAATTTTGCCCGTCAATCAACACCGGAATTCCAGTTGGTTAACCTGAATACTGTTGTCAATCATGCCTTGGACCTGATATCGCACTCGGTTGAAGAGCAGGACATAAGGGTCTTTAATGAACTCGACCCTTCATTGCCTGAAATCACGGCCGACCCCAGCCAGCTTCAGCAGGTTTGTCTTAGTCTGATAATCAATGCTATTCAGGCTATGTCCCAGGGAGGCAGATTAACTTTGCGTACCTATGTTCATAACTCTAAAATTAAGCTGGAGGTGCAGGATACTGGTATAGGAATTCCTCCGGAAAATATCGGCAAGCTTTTTACTCCCTTTTTCAGCACAAAGGCGGATGTAAAAGGCGTTGGGCTTGGGCTGGCGGTAGCTTACGGCATTATCCACCGGCACAAAGGCAGGATAGAAGCCCACAGTAAAGAAGGAGAAGGTTCTACCTTCACTGTTACGATGCCCCTGCTGACCGGGTCGCTTGAGAAAGACAGCTAATTATGTATGGTTCGGTCTCGCCTGTAATTTATATCTCAATATCTGTTAAAATGTTAAGTTGAGTAGATGCTGTTGATAATATCCAGACATGCAGCTCGGTTTATTTAGTTATTCTGTAATATAGATAGCAGTCGGGAGGTTGACATTATGGATCAGACTTTTGGAGGACTTACGATAACGCAGATTATAATAGCCCTGGTCGTAGTGGTAGTCTTTTGCGGGCTGGCCTGGTTTATACGGTTTGCACTGGAAAAATGGGTTAAGAGGCTCGCAAAAAGGACTAAAATCAAACTGGAGGATTCCATTATATCGGTGATGCAGAAGCCTGTTATCATCATTATCGTCCTGCTGGGCCTGTACATAGCGGTACTTACCCTGCCGCAAGGTGAAGCTGTATGGTCGTACACGCTTAAGGGCCTGGCCACGGCACTTAGCCTGCTGGGCTTTTTTACCGCGGTTGCTATTCTGGATACGGTAATAAAGTGGTACCGACGTAAAGCCGTTGCTGAAAATATTAATGTAGGTTTGAGTACCCGCCTTTTAGGTTTCATTTGGATAGTGATGATACTAGCAGCTATCTGGCTGGCGGTTATGTCCGGACTAAGTATCTGGGGGAAGGATGTCAATATAGTAACCGGCTGGCTTGGCGACTACGGCTGGCGTCTAGCTCTTATCCTTGGCATTGGCATATTGGCTATTATCAGTGTTGGAGAAATTCTCCCTAGAGTGGTTGTACGCACTTTAACCCGTCGACCCGGAGAGACGAAAACCGAAGTTAAAAAAAGAAGCGACACCCTAGCCAGAGTACTTGTCAGCACCAGCCAGGTTTTTATCGTTTTTATTGCCGTCTTTATGATTCTCTCCGAACTGGAGATAGATATTGCGCCCATACTGGCCGGCGCTGGTGTCGTGGGTATCGCTATTGGCTTCGGCGCTCAAGGCTTGATCAAGGATCTGGTGGCGGGCTTTTTTGTCATCATCGAAAACCAGTATCGTGTCGGTGACGTTGTCAGGATAGCGGATGTCGGAGGCATTGTCGAAAGCATAAATCTTAGAAGGACCGTGCTTAGAGACCTCGATGGCATCGTTCATATTGTACCTAACGGGGAGATACGCGTCGCCAACAACTATACCAAGGAAGTGTCAAGAATTAATCTTGATGTGAGTGTGAGTTACAATGACGACCTGGACCACGTAATGAACGTAATCAACAGGGTCGGGCATGAACTGGCAGAAGACCCTGTCTGGAAGGAAGCTATCATTAAAGAACCTCAAGCATTGAGGGTAAATAATTTCGGGGATTCCGGTATTGACATAAAGATAACCGGTGACACGCAGCCGATGCGCCAGTGGGAGGTAACGGGGCAGCTACGATTGAGGTTGAAGAAAGCCTTTGATAAAGAGGGCATTGAAATCCCCTGGCCTCACACTAAGCTGTATTTCGGTAATGCGCCGCCTGCCCCTGATTCCGGACAAAAAGCTAAAGACAAATAACCGAACGGCATGTAAAGAGTATGTTCTTTATCTCTTAAGCCTGCTTTTTCAGGGGTGAAGCATATTGGAGTAATGGTGGGCGGTGGTGTACGAAAGGTAGAACTTTTACACTGGAATTTAGATTATCAGTCTAGTCTTATAATTACCACCGAGGATAATTGTAACAACCTATTACGTATTATGTAATATATAACATCTAAGTTTGGGTTTATCAAGAAGGTATTATGTATTCCAATTAAATTGATTTATTTAAAGGATCATCTTATCTAACGTTCACAATTCGCTATATTGTGCAGCGGGTTGACAATATTGATTCTGACGAGTAGTATAGTTCAATAGCGTTGCATTCTTCTAGCAAGCTCATTTGATAGGTTTGTTACGCTTTGATTTAGTTTATTATGTTGCTAGAAGCATGGAAATTTGTCCAACGACGTCCGGATCTACTGCTTGGCTGGGTTACCTCTCACCTGTGGATAACTTTCGTGGCAATAATAATTGCCGTTTTCCTCGGCGTGTCCGTCGGCATCTATATCACCGGTAAAGGGCGTGAACACATTGCCGATTCCATTCTCTATCTTGCCGAGATTATGATGACTGTGCCGAGCCTGGCACTCTTCGGGCTGTTAATACTGCTTTTAAGCAGTATCGGCATGAAGTCTTTCGGCTTTTATCCAACCGTAATTGCTCTTATTATCTATGGGCAATTGCCCATTTTACGCAACACATATACCGCCATCAAGTCTGTTGACCCGGCGATGGTGGAGGCTGGTCAGGGTATGGGCATGACGGAGCTCCAGATAATCTTCAAAATAGAAATCCCGCTGGCCCTACCCGTAATCATGGCGGGAGTACGCAACGCCGTTGTCCTGATAATCGGGATTGCCACTATTGCCGCCGCGATTGGTGCCGATGGACTAGGAGTTCCAATATGGAGGGGCATCAGGAACGCTCAAGCTTATCTGATACTCACTGGGGGTATCTCGGTTGCGCTCTTGGCCTTCCTCGCTGACGGCCTGATGGCGTTACTTGAACGCTTTATTGTACCTAAAGGTCTCAAGGTAGGTAAATGATCATGATTAAACTGGAAAATGTGACCAAGGTGTATCCTGATGGGACCAAAGCTGTCGACGGCATTAGCCTGGAGGTCAACGAAGGTGAAATCTGCATTTTCCTCGGCCCCTCCGGGTGCGGCAAGACGACGACGATGAAAATGATTAATCGCCTTATTCCCATCACCAGTGGCAGGATATTTATAAACGGACGTGACAACCAAGAATTTAAGGCCAGTGAACTGCGTCGGGATATCGGCTATGCCATTCAGGAAATTGGTTTATTCACTCACATGACGGTGGCACAGAATATTGAGACCGTCCCGGTATTAAAAGGCTGGAGTAAAGAAAAACGCCAACAAAGGATAGAAGAACTACTAGAACTTGTCAAGATGGATCCCGCAGAGTACATGGACAAGTACCCGGCAGAACTTTCCGGCGGCCAGCGACAGCGAGTAGGAGTAGCCCGGGCGTTGGGAGCCGACCCTCCGATACTCCTCATGGACGAGCCTTTCGGAGCTATCGATCCTATTAATCGGGTCGAGCTGCAAGCCGAATTTCTTAAAATACAGGAAAAAATCAGGAAGACCATCATTTTCGTTACCCATGATATTTACGAAGCGATAAAAATGGGGGATAGAATCGTACTGATGAAGCAGGGTAAATTGGTGCAGTATGATACACCAAGCAATATTCTCTACCGGCCCAAAGATGAATTCGTAGAGGGATTCGTTGGCGCTGACCGGGCCATCAAGGGGTTACAGCTGCTGCGTGTGAAAGACGTAATGAACCGGGATATTCCGACCGTTACCCCGGAAGATAATGTGGAAACGGCACGGCGCCACCTGGTAGAAACGGCCGGCGACTCTCTAGCCGTCGTTGACGGGCAGCGAAAATTCATCGGCTGGATAACCGCAGCGGGATTGGAAGGCAAGACAACCCTGAAAGATGCCGTGGAGGAATCAACCATTACAAGCAGCGACACCGCTGTCCTCAATGAGGCACTTTCGGTTATGCTGGCCAGTCGGTTCACGTCTCTTCCTATTATAGATAGCGCCGGAAGATTAAAGGGAATACTGACGATGGATGCTATTCAGGAAACACTGCATGAAGCCACCAAACCCGGGAGGGCAACCCAGTGAGACGCCGCGTTGTACTTATATCCGTCCTGGTAATCCTCGTGGGCATCACCATCTGGGTAACCAGTGTCGGCAAAGTGGGCATCTTCAACATGTTCACCTACCATGAAATCCTGGTACATTCCTATGATCACTTGGTCATGGTGTTCTGGGCATTGCTCTTCAGCATCATAATCGGTGTAACGATGGGAGTGATTGTGACACGGCCCGGTTTTTCCCGCCTATCGTTACCGATTATCGGCCTGGCCAGCATAGGGCAGGCTATTCCCAGCCTGGCTCTAATAGCCATTATCGCTATTCTTCCGATAACCCTCTGGGGGTTCAAGTTTGGGTTTAACTTCCAGACGGTTATCGTTGCCTTAGTTGTTTACGGCCTGATGCCGATTATTCGTAATTCATATGCCGGTATCTCCAATATCGACCGCGCTATCGTAGAATCGGCCCAGGGTATGGGGATGACCAAATGGCAAATATTCAGGAAAGTGGAATTGCCGTTAGCGTTGCCAGTTATCATTACCGGGATACGCATATCTGGTGTAGTGACCGTAGGCACCGCTGAACTAGCCGTGCTTGTCGGTGGCAAGGGCTTAGGTGTAATAACCTTTACCGGTGTGGTTGCCCAACAACCCTTGCTTATCCTCCAGGGTGCTGCGCCAACAGCTATCCTGGCTATCGTTCTCGGCGTTATCCTGGAATATATTGAAAACCGTGTGACCTCACGGGGCCTTAAAATACAGAAACAATATGCATGAGGGGAGGTGATATTTATCAAGCAATTTTTCATCATAGACACGTAACTAATTCTGAATAATCATATAAGGAGTAACAAATGCGTAAAGTTATTTTATTGTGCCTGGTTCTAATAATCGGGCTGCTTCCCATGGCTACAACGGCGTGCGAACAAGAGTCAAAATCTATCACTGTCGGCTGTAAGAACTTCACCGAGCAATATATCATCGGGCAGATGATGGCACAACTTCTCGCCGCTGAAGGTTTCGATGTTGAGCTAGTATCAGACCTTTCGACGGAGGCCCTCCGGAGTTCCATGGAGGCCGGTGACATCGATATTGCCGCCGACTATACTGGAACGGGCTGGATGACTCATCTTGGTCATGAATATACACCGGGTGTGGACAATAACGAACTCTTTGAAATGGTCAAGGATGAGGATGCCGGAAATGGTTTTACCTGGCTTGATCCTATCTGGAACAACAATACCTATGTACTCGTTTCATGGCCGGATTTTGTAGAAGAGCATAATTTAACGGACCTTTCTGACTTGGCCGCTCTCTACAACGCTGGCGAAGTTGAAATAACCACCTTCGTTGGATTTGAGTTTTCTACCCGACCCGATGGTCTCCCGGCGCTTGAAGAGCATTACGGTTTCTCGGTTTCAGAGGATTCTTTGAAGACCGGTGCACCGGGAGCTTCCTTACTAGGTCTGGAAAATCACGAGTGTGACGTGGCTATGGCCTTCGGTACGGATGCTGTCATCTCGGAACATGGCTGGTATGTCTATCAGGACAACCTGGCGTTCTGGCCTCCTTATGATCTGGTGCCTTATGTGAACTCCGAGATCCTGGATAAATATCCTGAAATAGAGGATATCCTCAACAGGCTGGTGGCAACATTCCCTGGCGGTGGCCAGGATGCTACCCCAGCTCTAATCGCTGAAGGACAGAAAGTATGGCAGGAACTTAACGCCATGGTAGGTGTTGAAATGGAACCAGATGAAGTGGCCAGGCAATACCTGCTCGAACACGGCCTTATCAGCGAATAAGGCCCACCCGGTGCCCGGTAGACCATGAAAACAGGGGAGCGATATATCCTCTGCTGATAAAACAGTAGATACCTGTAATGCAGTGAAGAGATGTAAACGGGCGGTACCGTATAATAGACGGAATCTTTAAGTTGGTCTTCAATCTTAACTTATCGAAAGCCCTTGTTCTTTGCCGAATATCATTGTATCTAATGATAGCTATTTGCGCGCTGTTTAACCGGAGAATTATCTCGGCTTTTAGTTTCTTTTTGTACTCCGAGATTCGGTAAAACTCACTTTTGCCAAAGTTGCTTAGACTGTTTATATAAATGGTTCTGGGGCTATGGTTGTCTTCTGTGGAGCTATTCTATCAGACTACACCGTCATTGCACCACTCACGCGTCGAAGAGGGGAAGGGTGCAGGGTATCATCTCGCCACCGGCTCCAGTAACCGACTATCCAAAAAGTTTAGTATAGACCGCAAGCCTCGCAAAGCTTATGCAATCACTACTTTGCATTTATGGACTAAATTATTAACAAACTGAATCGGAAGGTATTATTTCTATAACTGGGTAATAACACACGCTTTTTCGGTAATCGGGATTCGTCTCATTTTCACATTGTAGACCTATCATTCAAATATATCGTAACACAAAAATCCGAGATAGCCTGAACATTCTCCTTACCAATTCAGGTGTAATTAATTAGAAACCGAGGTTCTATTCTTGCATATAAATAGTGTTATACGCTAGGTTTGCTTAAAAACAATTCTGATCTACAGTATCTGGATGGGGAGTTCGACTCTCCCCTGTCTCCACCAGAAACACGGGCGAACCGTTGATAGGCTCGTTAATGATTTTGGGAGACGTAGTTCAGCCTTATCCTACACAGTATTATACTGAAGAATTTGGTTATGATATTAGGTGAAATTAACTGGTCACCTTCTCTATGTCACGGAAAAAAGCTGGTCTCAAGGGGTCCCACCTGCCGACCAGCCTATCATAATCGGGGTGGGGGAACGTCTTCTTGAATATACGGTAATAGTATAGCTCTTCCACGGAAGACAAGTAAGGATTACCCTCGATGCTGTTGAATTCATCAAGCTCTGCCTGCGAGACTTCCTTCTCAGCCTGCGCCCGCATAATATAGGCTACACCGGAGCCCTGCGCAAAGAAACGCTTGGTCTGGTAGATAATGTGGTCGGGCAGGCAGCCCTCGAAAGCCTGGCGCAGTATCCATTTACCATCCTGTTCTTTCCCGTGAATCTTATACTGTATCGGTATCTTGAGGCTGAAATCCATCACTTTCGCATCAAGGAACGGAGTACGGCTTTCATAGGAATTGGCCGCGTTCAGCCTATCGAGTCGCTGGAGGGCGGTGTTGTGGGCCACGTTAATGAGTTTATCCACGATGCTGGCGACTTCTTCCGGATTCTCTCCCTTTTTAAACTGCCCGTCATAGCCAGCTAAGAATTCATCGGCGCCCTCGCCTGTTAGCACCACCTTGGTATGGGGTTTAATAAAGCGGCCGGCCAGAAAATTAGCGATGGCCCCGTGAACGCAGCTTTCCTCATACATCTCTTGGTGGTGGATGGCGAGGGGCAGAATTTCTTTTATCTCCTGTTCACCAAACATTAAGATATGATGCTTGATACCAAGATACTTGGTAACGTCTTTTGCCAGCGGCAGGTCCTTGCCCTCTTCCATGCTGACTGTAAAACACTCAATTTCAGGCTTTATCTCGTGGGCCATATAGGTAATAAGGCTGCTATCAAGACCGCCGCTAAGGAGGACTCCGCCCACGGCATTGTCTTTCATGCGTTTTTCGGTAGCCTCCAGAAGAAGCTCTTTCAATACCTTTTTCCCCTGCTCGTAATTTTCAAACTCCGGTGTTGTCACGGATTCCTGTGGATATTTTCTAAAACCATGCTCCCGCGAGTAAACGTAACCCGGAGGGAACTCTTTGACGTCTTCAGCGATGCCAACCAGCGCCTTGGCTTCGGAGGCAAAGCACAGTTTACCGTCGCTGTGTCCGTAGTACATGGGCTTAATGCCCGCACAGTCGCGGGCCAGTACCATTTGCTCATCATCTGCTACGGCACAGGCAAAGTCCCCATTTAGTCTCGCCGCAAACCCAACGCCGTACTTTTTATAAAGGTCGAGTAAAGACTCGGCATCGGTCTTATTTCCCTTTTCCGCATTATAAACACGCCCGTCAAGAACTACGGCAAGGTTTCCTTCTTTGGCATGATGCGAACCGGGTTTGCAGTCGGCACCCACGTTCAACTCAAGACTACCCAGGTTGACCTCTCCCGACCTGTGCAGCCATGTCTCATCGGGACCGCGATAACTTATCTTATCAAGCATCCCCTTAAGTTCATTTTTCTCTTTTCCAAGTATTCCCGCAATTCCAGCCATAGTAAAACTCCTTTCTCAAATCACTCGCTTATTTGTTAGAACCTTCAGGCCGCCTGAAATTTTTCTAGCACCTTGATAGCTTCAAAACCGTCAGTACAGAAGGCATCGGCGCCGATTTCCCTGGCGTATTCGTCGGATACTGCCGCGCCGCCGATGAACACTTTAACTCTATCTCTAAGATTGTTCTCTTTCAGGGTTTTAATGACGGTCTTCATCTCGGTCATCGTGGTGGTAAGCATGGCTGAGAGGCCGAGGTAGTCTGGCTGTTCCTGCTTGACCACCTCGACTATTTTATCCTCCGGAACATCTATACCAATATCGATGACCTCGTAGGCAGCGCCCTTGAGTAGAATCGCCACGATGTTTTTACCAATATCATGTATATCTCCCTTTACAGTGGCGATGGCGAATTTACCCTTGGTTTCCACGTTTGATTTTTCAAGGAGCGGCTTAAGCACGTCCATTGCCGCACCTACGGCCTCTGCGGAGGCCAGCATGTCCGGTATGAAGTATTCTTTCGTCGAGTATTTTTCACCGACAACTTCCATCCCCGGTGTAAGGGCTTTAGTGATAATCGACTCCGGAGATATATCTTCAGACAGGGCGGACTTTGTAAGTTCCAGCACGCCCGGTGTCCCGGACAGTGATTCGTCAATACCCATGTCATCGCCGGTCTTTCTACCCTGTATAACATTCTCCTTTAGTTTTTCCAGTATTTCTTCACTCATGTTTATTGCTCCCCTTCATAGATATTGAGGCGCGGCAACAGACCGGGTATCTCGCGGAATATCCTGTCGGTTGTGGCTTTGTCAATGTGCTCCACAGGTCTTGCCCGGAGCTCCTGCAAGCGCTGGTTGGCTAAAGCAAAGACATCATCGCTATCGCCCTCTCCTTCAAATGGGTAAGGCGACGATATTTCGCCGGTGCGCATGATCGGGCGGATATAATTGATAAACATTTTCTGTGGCGTGGCGACCACATCTATTATCTGTTTTTTTACTGTTTCAAGCTCCTGTTCATTGATACCCGGCGATTTCAGGAAGAACTTAATCATCTTAAAATGAGCATTATCCAGGACGGCCTGGAGCAGACAAAACACCGAATTGCAGTCCAGCAGTCCGAAGGCGCAGTGCAGGAACTGCGGGCCGCTTAAGGTGACCAGGACGTTGGAGAACAATCGCTCGATTGATGACTGTTGACCGGGAATTTTTGTATCGCAGACGCCGGAGGTAGAATAATTCGGCAGGTTGTAGAACCGCGCCATCTGGGCACAATCGATGTTGTACTGGCTGGTTTCCACACTGCCGTAGGAATCTCCTAGTGTGTCCATCCTAGCCCTTACGGGAACGGTGCCGTAGAGTACCGGCGTTCCTTTGTTGACCAGTTGGCCAAGCGTTATCCCAGCCAGCACCTCGGCGTTAATCTGGGCCATGATACCAGCTTCTTTAATAGGCGCTGATGTCCCTGCCTGCGGCGACGAGGAAACTACGACGGGCAGTCCTCTCTTGCACACTTCCATAAAGGTCTCGGTAGTATCATCGACGAACTGCAGCGGGCTTTTCACTAGGCAGGTGATAAATGAAATCAAGGGGTTCTTTTTCAGATTATCCCGGCCTCCCGCGATAATCTCCGCCATTTTCACCACGTTATCCAGCTGTTTAAGGTTGGTCAGGCCGGACATGACATGTTTGGTGGTGTTGTTCAGGGAGGCGAAGTACTTGTTAACGTCTTTGTTGTCTAAATTGATGTCCTTGTCCTGGATATTAACCGTCCGTATATAGCCATCGACCATTTCAAGGTGCTCGCATACATGCGCAGAATCGCATAAATCCGCCACCGTACCGCGCCGAGGCTTAAATTCAGGTATTTTAGTTTCTTTGTTAGGGTTGGCTTTACTTACATAAGTAGGGAAATCGACATCAAGCCATATGTTGGTCTCCGAGCCGGTAATAAAAAACACTCTCGGCTCGTCTCCCTTCATGATAATGGTATTTTCCGGGTTCCTGGCCCCGAGTGTAACCGTACTAGGAGCGCTCTTAAGTGCAGAGCTAACCAGTTTTTCCGGTATCTTGATGTACCAGCAAGGAGTGTTGCTGCCGGATACCTTCGATACAACGGCACCACTGACCTGAAATATCTCAGCGGCGTTCTCATTGAAGCAGAGCAGCCCTGGGTCGTTGAGTATATCGATTGATGCGTTGTGAATTTGCTGGACTTGCTTGTGGGACAATCTTTCTAAGGGTTTTTCAATCAAAATTCCTTCTCTGGGCACTTCACTCCTCCTAACTGACATGCCACCTGCAGGCAGGACTTGAAAGACAGCTTAATTATGACCGTTCATGGTTTCTATCACGGATACCCCTTGAAAACCGTCGGCACCATAGCCATCCGCGCCGATTTCCTTGGCGTATTCTTCAGAAACAGGCGCCCCGCCGATGATTATCTTTACCTTATCCCTAAGCCCGCTTTCCTCGAGCGCCTTGATGATATCTTCCATACTCACCATAGTGCTGGTTAGCAGCGCCGAAAGCCCGAGATAGTCCGGCTTTTCTTCCCGCACGGCTTTCACAATGTCTTTAGCTTCTACGTTGTTGCCGATGTCTTTAACCATGTACCCTGCTCCCCGCAGGAGTATAGACACAATATTCTTGCCGATATCATGCATGTCGCCCTTAACAGTGGCCATAAGTATTTTGCCCTTGGGCTTAATGCCGCTCTTCTCAAGATGAGGCTTGAGTATCTCCATGGCGGCACCTACTGCCTCGGCAGAGGCAAGCATATCTGGAATAAAATATTCTCCAGTTTCAAATTTTTGCCCCACGACCTGCATCGAGGCGGTTAATCCTTTATTAATAATTTCAGATACATCGACGCCTGAAGCCAGCGCCTCTTCTACAAGTTCGGTGCCCCCCGGCTGGCCGGCCATGTCTTCTTCTATGCCCTCGTCATCGCGGGTTATTCTACCCTGGATTACATTTTCTTTAATAAGTTCAATGATATTTTCAGACATTTTTATGACCCCTCTTTAGGCGCTTATTTTATTTCACGATGCTTTTGATTTCAGATAAAACACGCTTCCTGATTTCATCAGGCAGACTGGAAGCAGGGCTTTCAAGAATAGACTTCACTTTTTTAGCTGCTACTTCCCATGTTACATGGCTGCCTTTCTCTTCCCACTTTTCCCGGCTGTTGCGGTCGCTTAAGCCAGGCTGATAGTGCTCTTTGCGCATAAAGCGCCGTGTATGCTTGGCTGTGACGAAGTTCCCGCCCGGGCCGATTTCCTTCATAAGGTTATACGCAATTGTTTCATCGTTCACTTTAATTCCTTCAACAGCCCTCATCACCATACCCAGTATCTCGTTATCGATAACGTACTTCTCGTAGCAGGCAGTCATGGCGAATTCCATCAGACCGGCGCTATCGTGAATGAAATTAGAGCCTGACAGAGCACAGAGCAGGTTGGTAATTGCTGATTCATAGCCGCTCTGCGCATCCAGCGTCTTGGAGTCGGTCATGCCGCCGGTAGCGTAATAGGGCAGTTTATAAAATTGCGCCATCTGGGCACCTGCTGCGTTAAGCAGCCCCATCTCGACAGAACCTGCAATATATTTGTAGTCACGCAGGTCGGTACTCGTTGCTACCGAGCCGAAGATAACCGGCGTGCCCGGGTTGACTGCCTGCGCCAGTATAACTCCCATTAGCGAATCTACTGTCTGAACGACAAGATTGCCGGCCAGTGTCACCGGGGAGGTAGCTCCGCACAAAGGCTCCGATGGACAGACCACGGGTAGGCCGCTCTCGGCGGCGGCAACTATCATATCGCCATACTTTTCATCGATGATGAAGGGACTGATTACACATGTAATTATGGAGATAATCGGGCGCTGTCGCAGGGCTTCCGGCGAGCCGGCCACCATCTCGGCCATGTGCATTACCTCGCGCATGCCGTCAATAGTATAGACTCCGCCCATGATGTGCTTGGAGGTGTTATCAAGCCCGGCGAAGAAACGGTTGACATCAATTTGCTCAACGGGTAGTTCATTGGGATAGGTCGGCAGCAGCAAGAGGTGGATATTATCTAGCTTATCAACCAGTCTGCTGATGTTTTTAAGGTCGTCTAGAGAAGCCTGGCGTTGCTCGCCGGTAGTCGGCTCGTATATATAAAGGGCGGTGCCTCCGGTGCCGGTATAGACCCGGGTACCTCCCAGGTGGATATCATGTTTCTCGTTTCTACCGCAAAGTGTGACCTCGGAGGGTGCTTTGCTGATGAGTTCCAGGACCTTTTCTCTTGGTAACCGTACCCTGCGTTTTTTACTGTCGATGCTGGCGCCGGCTTCCTTAAAAGCTTCAAGCGCTGTATCTGAATTAACTTGACAACCTATTTCTTCAACAATGCTTAATACTGTATCGTTTATCTTGGATATATCTTCGGGAGTTAGGGGCTTATAACTGCCCCCTTCGATACCTTTTCGAATCATATTCTTATACTCTATCTCCTCCTACCCGGGCAGTCCTTTTCCAAACAGGTGATGCACGGGTTATATTGTTCAATATCTTTCCAGGGCTGGCCTATGCCTATAATGCCGGATACCGATTTCTGGGGTACCATCAGCATGCTCTCATTTAATGTAATGCCGGGCACATCGTTCCCCAGAGCACGGAAAACCATCTCCTGTTGGCTTACATCCCAGTCACAATAGCCGGGGCTGAAGCGGCGGCTGACAGCCAGTCCGTCACGGCTGGCATCTTCTCTTATATTTTGCTCGACACGAGCAGCCAGCTTTTCCACCGTGCCGGAACCGATAGCATCCAGTACCGTCGCCTGGAGAACCAAGCCTTTATCGGCAAGATAGGCAGCTAATTCTTCCAGATACTTTCCAATAGTACAGGCGAAAAAGGCTACCTTTACACAGCGTTCCATGAGCCTGGCTACCTTGTGGCTTTCAAGGATTATCGAATCGCTGGTATTAACGCGATTGCCGATAACAGATTTTATGTCTCTGATTGTATGAGAATAAGAAGGCGCAATAAAGTCATGATAATTTTCAATGTAGTCATCTACCAGAGAGTCGATACGAGATGACGGCATAGTACCACCGTCGTATCCTATACTGTTTAGTATTTTATCTTTATCAATTTTTATCGGATTACTTATAAGTGTCATATTTTTATCTTCTTTCTTCTATCTAAAGACAGGCACAATGGGCATACGTTCCCTATCAACGGAAAAAATGAGCGTAAAAAAGGGGAAAACCGAGTGAACAGTTTGGGGCGGAGTTTTTAACTCACCAAGAACAGATTGGCCGGGAAGAACCCGGTAACTGATAGCTATAGACCTGGTAAAAAGCCTATTGCTGATGGACCGTAGAAACACTGTAATCAACAGGGTGAGGCGAGATTCACAGATATAGAGGTAAAGTCCCCAGACAACACGTCTCATTTACTCTATCAGGTCACAGTTTTTCTCCTTGGCACTTTTTTCTCATGAAATTAGAATACATGTCTATGCTACCATGATATCGGGTCGATGTCTAACGACATCTTGAACAATATAATGCAGGATATAAAGGCATAAGAGCGCTACCCCTGTCTTAACAAAGATAAAGACTTTTTAACCAAAGACAAGCTGGCTAACCCATTTTTAATAAAAAAAACCTATCATTTGATTTTTTATCATGTAACAAGTTTTTATAACAGGAATTCGGTACGAGCCAGTTCCAGTACCGATTTCCAGTCCCGGCACATATCCGGCGGTGTAATATCTTCCTCCAGAATAGCCTTAGCACCGAGGTTACAGACTCTGGTGCCCTCGCCCGGCTTTTCCGTCCAGTCCAGTCCACCAAGCCAGCCAATATTCCATTGGCAGGCTTCTCTTTGGCATTTTAAAAACCTCTTACCTGCGATCTTAATCGTATCCATAAATCCTGCTCTTAATTATCATTATCAAAATTTCTATGGAGCGCCGTTTAATTCGTTTGAAGAAACGTCGACCTTTATCCTGGTTTTTTCTGAATCAAGAATCTCATCGGGAGAAAATAAGAGCTCATTTCCGGCATCATCCCGGTTTACACTAAATTTTCTTATTTCACCTGTCCAGGAGTCACGTATCACACGGTCAATAGTGCCCAGAGTATTGCCTTCCCTATCGATCACTTCAGTCCCATACTCTATATCCATAACAAATGCCTCCCTCATAAAATGGGGTAGATAAATCAGTAAAAACCTGATGCCGTTTTACGACTATTTGGAGATTACAAAGCGTTCTTATCTTCATTTTACTGCGGTTTTATTGGCAGAATTGGAATTTATATTAATGTTGTTGAATAACTTACAGATAGAGATAGAGTATTATTAGAAAAATGATAGGAAAAGTCTAAGTAAAGAAAGAATAATGAAGATAAGAAACAGATATTAACAAAATAAAAACAGTCTGGATTAATGCTAGCCTTTACGATTGTTAGACTAACACAGTAAATATGTGTTTTCAAGTTATTGAGGTTAGCTTAACATAAAAAGTGGTGGGCGGTACCGTACGATAGACAGAACTTTTGAACTGGCTTTTGCACTTACATTCTAATAGGACTCGCAGTACAATTCAAGCTTTCATTGCTTCGCCAATTGACAGTGTTATATTATTGGGTGTTAATCTCGTGTTATTGGTTACCAAGTTTTTTTCAAGGAGAAAAGTATGGCAATCGAAAAAGTAGGTTATAGAAAACTATACGATTCAATGGGATGTTCTCTTAAAGAACATGAAGAACTTGAAGTTCAGTTTAAAATGGAAAATATAAATGTTATGACTTATATGGGACCTAAACCTAAATTTGGAATTATCCTAATGGAGAGCGATAAATACTTTGTACCAGGCGAAACAAGTAAATTATTGAAGGCTAATTACCGTAAGGATGCCTCAAAGTCCTTGTACCCCAGAAAATTCTTTACTGAAATATCTTGTTGGAAAGAAGTAGAAGTGAGCCAAGAAATATCAAACGCTTTCCATTCTAAGAAACCTAAATCACACGAACCACTAATCAATTTGGCTCACGCAAACGCTGAACTTTTCAATGCTATTGTTGATCTTGTTGCTGCAACTATTGGATTACGCTTTCATTGGCAATTCATTATCAAATTGATTAATGAAAACTATATCGCTATTCTTGACACTAATGATTTCGCCTATGATATGGCTGGCCAAGCTATGAAAATACTTGAGGGTGTACATCTAAAGCTTAAAGGAATGAATAATTTAAACAACGAACTCAAAGCTCTTGGCAAGTTACAAAATGAGGCGTGTCAGTCAGCAGCAAACACTCTACGCTGGCTTACGAGAGCATGGATAGAAGACGATATGACAACTAAGTTCGTTACTCTTTTCATACCTTTGGAAATGGTCTTAGCCGGTTATTTGGGTGCCAAAGATAACCAACTTTTTCAACAAGCCGAGTTGATACGTAAAATGATAAATGACCATGGTAAAGAACAAAAAGAGGTCTTAATTAGCTGTTTAAACAACCTTATGGAGCAACAACGACCAAGTTTGGTATCGCGTTTTGAGAAAATGGCTGGTAAGGCAAAAATGCTTTGTTGGGAAAAAGATATTCTTGCCTTCAAGAAATTCAACAAAATGCGTAATGCATTATTACATAGAGGTGATAATAAAATAACTACAAGAATTACTGTGACAGAAGATACAGTCCAAGATTTAGAAGACTTGGTTGAACGTTACCTTAGCTTTGCTATTTACGGTGATGGTCACGTTTATCCGAGTAGGTTCCGACCAATGCCGGCGAAGAAGCCTACGTAGACCAAAGAAACAAAACGCTAAAGTGTCTAATTTGATAACAAGATACTTGAAAGTGACCCTTAGTTCATTATCTGGGCAATGTCCTCCTTTATTCAGTAAATTTTATAGATAGATAAAGGGCTCTCCGGCATCTGAAAAATGGACTGGAATTCCTCTCAGGAGTGGCTGAATGCTGTTGGCTAGCTCTTTCATACCGGGTCCCTCGCTTCGTTCGTGTCCAACGATGATCATGGCTTTATTTAAGCCGAGAGCCGCGGCATCACGTACATATGCACTCAATGTCCATTCTGTTATTTCGCCACAGATCATAACATCCAGTTGCTGTTCATTCATCAGCGCAGCCGGCATCTCTTCCTGCCCGAGACCGAGGCTTCCGCCGCCAACCAGTATGCCAATCCTATTGCATTCCATATCCACCTTGCCGACGACCCGGACCACTTTCATGCCGAGTGTTTTCTTTAAAAATTCAACCAAACTAGTCAATGTTGTAGCAGGAATCGTATAGCAATGGGGCTGCGGTAACTCTTTGTTTAGATAATTCGTCCATCCCATGTCTTTCAACAACCCGGTATAGATCAAATCAGTATTGCCAAGATGCATATGGTCATGGTACCGCCAGATGGATATCTGGTTATCGTCAATCAAATCCTTTTTCCTCTGATAAACCGGATCATCTTTCACCCATTCCAGGTGGTCTGAACCGGTAAAATACGTTGGTTCATGGGTGATGATCAAGTTGCATCCCATTTCGATCGACCGGCGAATTACGTCGACAGTGGCCATAAACGTGGTGACCACACCGGTGACCTGACGATCCCAGTCGCCTTCGATTAACTGGTCACACGTGTTTTCAATCTTCCTCCCCCCATTCAACTCCAGGATGACCTCGACAACTTCCCTAACGTTCATTACTAAAACCTCCAGACTTGCAATTACAGAACTAAAGTTTGCTTATTCCCATCCGGTCCGGAATACTTGATTGAGCAGGTATATGATTTCATGTCAGCCACCAGTTCTACCATATACCCGTCATCGTTGCGTTTGATGGTTAATACTGAGCCACTCGAACTTGTTTCGCAATCACCGCCGAAGGCGGGAAATTCATTACGAAACCGCATCAATTTAAGGATTTTTTGCACCACCGGCCGTTCGACTTCCCAGGCAATCTCCTCGATTGTATAGGAGTGCCGGTTAATATCCCGGCCATGTTTGGTTGATTCTACCAATTCAATATCGTTCTTCCCAGCCAACAAACCAACGTAATACACCTGGGGAATGCCTGGGGCAAACATCTGGACAGCGCGAGCGACTATATAGGCATCATCATTATCACCCAGTGCCGAATAATACGTGCAGTTGATCTGATAGATGTCCAGGTTTTTATAACTTACAGTATTGTGGATTTTCTTAACAATGGCATCTCTGGTAAATAGAAAATCTTTAGTCTGGTTGATCTGGTCATCGGTCAGTAATCCACGCACATCAACAACGCCGATGCCGTCATGAGTATCCAGCGTTGTAAACTGCTTTCTTGGACAGATTTTCAGCCAATGAACCAGATTGGCTGTTTCTCCGGTTTGGAGGGCGTGCAAAAGGAACATTGGCAAAGCAAAGTCATATACCCAGTAGCCTTTTTGGGCCAATTTCAATTGAATAGTATATTGTTCGTGCATCTCGGGAAGGATTTCAACCCGGTATGGTGAAAGAATTTTTTGAACATGATCTAACATTTCCCAGATTTCTGGTTCTTCAAAGAAACAGGAACCGCCTACTTTTTTTATAGCATACCCAAAGGCATCCAACCGGACAAAGGCAGCGCCGTGATTGGCTAACAATTGCAGATTGTCTTTAATATACTGCCATGTAACATCGTTCTGTATATTTAAGTCAATCTGGTCGTCACCAAACGTGCACCAGATCTTTTCTGAAGTACCATCCTTAAACGTGACTGTAATGTAAGGCGCACGAGGTTTTCTCTTAAGAATTTTATCGATGTCATCTGCGGTCGACTCACCGTTTGGCCAAAACTCTTTATACCGGATAAACATTCTCGCGTATGGAGATTTATCTTTCTTAGCGATAAAATCTTGAAACTGAAACGATTGACTGGATATATGATTGATCATGAAGTCATACATTAAATAGTGCTTTTTTGAAAGCCAGTTTATATCGCTCCAGTCACCGAACTCGGGGTCCACAATATCATATCGTGTTGGTGAAAACCCGCGATCCGATGAAGACGGGAAAAACGGTAAAATATGTACACCGGCGACGGCATTATCAAAATAATGGTCTAAAACATACTTGAGTTCAGAGATGTTTTTACCTAAGCTGTTTGCATACGTAATCAGCATGACGCCGTTTTTTAATCTCACATTATTTCCAGCCTTTCACTCGAACAGTTGTTGGTCATCCTGATTAATGTTTCTGGAATGCAAATTATAGAAATACATTGTTTTATCCTGTCGTGACATTTTCACTCAATCGTTTACTAATTGCATTCGTTTGGCTAAGAGAATTGCGCCAAGAACCCCGGATAACGATATATTGGACTTTGTGTCCTCGAGAGCCGGGTGAACCAAGTAATTGCTAATCTTTTCAGATGAGTCCAAAGCAGGCAAATAATTATTCAGCAATTTTTCAACTCTCCTTTGTATCGCTTCCAGTAAATTGGGGTGATGCATGATGCCGCCGCCCAAAATAACCCGTTGAGGTGATAGAGTGCAAATTAAATTATATATCCCAATAGCAATATAGTCTGCTTCAAGATTCCAGGCGCGATGATAATCTTTATCACCTTCTAGAATCTCTTCGGGCGGCTTTCCCCATCGTTGTTGCATAGATGCTCCAGAAGCTAAGCCTTCCCAACAACCATAACCTGGGCTTTTACGTAGGTCGCATTTATGGAACTTGCATGAGCCTTTGAAGCCTGGTTCATCTTTATCATCACGCGGAATCCGGATATGTCCCATCTCAGGATGGATAAGACCATGCATTAACTCCCCATTTATAATGCCTCCGCCACCTATTCCCGTCCCTAAGGTAACATAGATAAACGTATTAAGGCCTTGAGCTGCACCCCATTCCTGTTCGCCTAATGCAGCACCATTTACATCAGTATCTATGGCAACTGGAATGTCGAGCGCAGTACTAATAACACTAGCAAAATTGACATTAGTCCAGCCAGGTTTGGGAGTATTAGTAATGTAACCGTATCGGGGGGATTCTTTATTAAGATCAAGAGGTCCGAAGGAGGCAATACCGATCGCTACTAAGCGTCTGCCGGCTTGTTCGATGGCATATTGTTTGAAAAAACTTACGACTTCACCGATGGTCTTTTGAGGAGTTGTAGTTTTGAATCGTCTGACAAGCAGATCTGTCGGGCCTGTGCCTATCGCACAAATAAATTTAGTGCCGCCGGCTTCAACTCCGCCGTATACGTTACCTGAGGTCTTCTTCATATTTAAAGCTCCGCGAGATCCTCATCGTATATCACGATTCGAAGATCAATACCTATGATGTCAGAATAATGGTCAGACGCCGCCTGGAATATACTACTCAAAAGGCTAAAACAATCTTAAGCGGTACCGCACATTTGAAACAAAGGTGCATATGTATTTTGCCCTTCAACAGATTAGCCTGTACTCCTGCTATCTTAACCTAGCCATCCCTCCTGTGCCATAGCGAGGAATTTAGTTCGTTCCTCGGGGTTCATCTCTGCCAGGGTTATAGTAACCTCCAGGCTCATATCTAGGTTAGCTAGTGCTTGGTGTACGTTGCTCATGATATAGTCCTTGACTTCGGTCGGTATCCCTATCAAAGGAAGTGCGAGGGTAAGAGTAACTCTCTTACCCTCAACAATCATGTTTTTGAGCATTCCCAGATCAACCAGCGTGCGGTCAATTTCGGGATGCCTGACCTTGGCTAGTGCTTCGCGTATTTCTGGTTCTGAAGTACTTTTGGTTAACATCTCTACCTTGCTCTTGTATTTCCTTTCCTGAAATTCATTATTTGGCTTTTTTCAAGATTATTATCATGAACTATAAGCGTCCCGGAATATTCGTATTCTAAATAGAAACTTGCTTCCTGTATTTCTCTCTCAACATCCTCTAATTTTGGCTCCATATGTGACTTAAGGTGAGTCGGGCAAAGCGACAGGAGACCATTTGGCTTCAAAACCCTGTAAACTTCACGTAACAGTCGTCTTCTACCTTCTACTCGAGGAAAATAGTAGTAATGTAGAACATCACAAAGAAGAACCACATCAACGGATTCATTGTCCAACGCAATCCCTGACTCCTTTGATGTATCTAATCTTATTATATTTTTCAGGCCCATTGATTCAGCTTTACGCATCAATTCATCCAAAGCTCTTTTATCTTTATCCAGTGCATACACTAAACCGTCTTCCCCGGCTATTATTGCGGTAGGAATAGCGTAGTTGCCTGAGCCACAGCCAAAATCTAATACCTTTTGGCCTTTCCTTATACCAATATCTTTTAAAAACTTTTCACCAGCCTCTTTCATCCACTCTTCTACACAGCTCTTCATCTAACATCTCCGATGGTGTTTCAAGCTATATTATAACTCTATTGACTGACGATGCAACAACACATATTATATTATGTTCTCAGGCTAGTAAATGGATTGTAAATTAACGTAGGAGTAAGATTAGCCTGACGAGTTCCGGTGATGTGAACAATTCATTGGGGAGCCTGAAGCTGCCCCGCCAATTTGATTGCCTGCCAGCCCTGTAGTGGCCCGTTGAGCGAATTGGGGAGTCCTGATATGGCTGGATTAAATTTCTCCAGTTTATAGGACGCACATGCTGGAATAAGCGGCGAGGGAAGGATAAAAGAACGGTACGGGCGTCCTCGATGCCACCTAGGCAGGTAAATCGGGTTCTTGTTCCAGCGCAATTCTTGGTTTAGGTATTTTATACTGTACTTCGGTGTTTAGTGGTATTTGTGCATTCGGCATCATAACTGGGTTAGTCACAAACTCATCCAGGCTTTTCCAGGCAACTATGTTGGCATCTAAAAAATTTTGGTAAACTTTCCACCAGTATAGCTTGGCTCCACCAAGATGTGCGTGGCTTACCAGGACTACTTTATCTTCCTTCAACCCGGACAAAATGTTTTTGAAATCGTCCGGGCTTTCACCTCTAGCCCAGAGAGAGTAATCACATAATGAGCCAGTGCCCATCTCCTTTGAGGGTACATTGCTAACCGATATGATCCTCACGTTATATTCATCTGGCTTATATATCACCGCTCTAGCACCAGCTATCCCCCGGCCTAACACGAATTCAACACCGAGTTTATCGGCAACCTTTAATGTGTTTTCATCATAAGCAAAATTTGCCGAGTTCATGATACGTACTGGTCTAGCTATAAAGGATTCAATCTTGTTCTTTACGCGACATATTTCATCATATTGATAGTCGTACGTTTCGTTCCAGAAAGGTCCTCTACCACACTGACCACCAATCTCAAAGCCTATATCGGAAAGGTCTTTTATCAGGTTACGGTTACCATCTAGCACTCCCTCGCTTACCATGATTACTGCAGGCATTCCCCTTCTTCCAAACTCGTCGCTCCAGTGCTTCAAGCCTTTAATTTCCCCATGGTCTATCAGGACAAACATACCTTCAATTTGGATAGGCTTATTTCTAAACATGCTTTTACTCCTAATACCAATTTTCACTGCCCCATATGAAGTTGCTCTTCACACTCTTCTTCTTTTCCGGATGATACCCATGATTTATCTTAAATCAATTGCTTGATTGGAGCAACCGATATTATTCATTTTTCATGCGTTTAGTCATGTGTAACGGGATTCAAGCAAAGAAAGGAGGATTTCGGTCATGAGTTGTCCGTCAGGCGAATCCGACCCTACCAGTAGAACCCTGGTACTTCGATGAAGTAATTTAACAAAAAGCCATAAAGTTACTTGGTTGCGATTTTCGAACGTTGTTGCTACAATTACGCTTGCCGAGGGCTATCTACATTGAATAATAAGGATATAATCTTAGCGTTCGCTGACCTTGTGACTCTTCTCTACCATGAG